>NZ_JBHXSA010000005.1:141142-185136 GCF_042716475.1 Streptomyces sp. NPDC058671
GCCCACCCCCCGCGGGCCCTCGCCCCACCCACTCCGGCCCCCACCCCACATATCGGGTGGGGGGGCCCCCCCCCCCGCCCCCCCCCACCAGTCTACGTGCCGACGGGGGTCGGATTCGCCGTCGGCGGCCTCAGCCCTTGGCCGCGGGTTCCTTGTGACGCTTCTCCACCGGTCCGCGGCGCACGGAGCCCGGTGCGGTCCACTCCTGGCCCTTTCGCGCGCGCTTCTTCGCGACTTCGGAGGAACGGAGCTGGTACGGGACGGAGGTCACCATGACCCCGGGGGTGAAGAGCAGTCGGCCCTTGAGCCGGAGGGCGCTCTGGTTGTGCAGCAGGTGCTCGTACCAGTGGCCGACGACGTACTCGGGGATGTAGACGGAGACGGCGTCGCGCGGGCTCTCGCGGCGGATGTTCTTCACGTACTCGACGACCGGCCGGGTGATCTCGCGGTAGGGCGAGTCGAGGATCTTCAGCGGGACGTTGATGCCGCGGCGGGTCCACTCCTCCTGGAGCGCCCTCGTCTCGGCCGGGTCGACGCTGACGGTGAGCGCCTCCAGCTCGTGGGCGTGGAGCAGCTTCGCGTAGGCGAGGGCGCGCAGGGTCGGCTTGTGGAGCCGGGAGACCAGGACGACGGAACGGACCCGGGAGGGGCGTACGTACTCGTCGGGCCGTTCCTCCGCGGCGGCGATCTCCGCGGCGACCGAGTCGTAGTGCTTACGGATCGCGGTCATCGTCCCGTAGAAGATCACCATGCCGAGCAGGGCGACCCAGGCGCCGTGGGTGAACTTGGTGGCGAGGACGACGACGAGGACGAGGCCGGTGAAGAAGGCGCCGAAGGCGTTGATCGCGCGGGAGCGGATCATGCGGCGGCGCTTGGCCGGGTCGCGTTCCGACTTCAGGTGCCGGTTCCAGTGCCGGACCATGCCGGTCTGGCTGAGGGTGAAGGAGACGAAGACGCCGACGATGTACAGCTGGATCAGCTTCGTCGAGTCGGCTCCGTAGACCCAGACGAGCAGCGCGGCGGCGCCCGCGAGGAGCACGATGCCGTTGGAGAAGGTGAGGCGGTCGCCGCGGGTGTGCAGCTGCCGCGGCAGGTAGCGGTCCTGGGCGAGGATCGAGCCGAGGAGTGGGAAGCCGTTGTACGCGGTGTTGGCGGCCAGGAAGAGGACGAGCGCGGTGGCGGCGGCGAGGACGACGAAGAAGAACGTTCCGTCGCCGAAGACGGCGGCCGCGACCTGGGAGATGACCGGGTCCTGGACGTAGCCCTCACCGACCGGCGTGCCGTTCAGGAGCAGGTCGTGGGCGGGCTTCTCGGCCATCCGGACGTCGGTGGCCATGGCCAGGAAGATGATGCCGCAGAACATGGTGACGGCGAGGCCGCCCATGAGGGCGAGCGTGGTGGCGGCGTTCTTCGACTTCGGCTTGCGGAAGGCGGGGACGCCGTTGGAGATGGCCTCGACGCCGGTGAGGGCGGCGCAGCCGGAGGAGAAGGCGCGCAGCAGCAGGAAGACCAGCGCGAATCCGGCCAGCCCCTGGTGCTCGGGCTTGATCTCGAAGTCGGCGGTGGGGGCCTTCATGGTCTCGTCGAGGACGATCCCCTTGTACGCGCCCCAGGCGATCATGGTGAAGACGCCGAAGACGAAGACGTACGTGGGGATCGCGAAGAGGGAGCCCGACTCCTTCACTCCGCGCAGGTTCATCACGGTGAGGAGCACGATGACACCGACCGCGCAGGCGACCTTGTGCTCGACGACGAAGGGGATCGCGGAGCCGAGGTTCTCGATGCCCGAGGAGATCGACACGGCCACGGTCAGGACGTAGTCCACGAGCAGGGCGCTCGCGACGGTCAGTCCGGCCTTCGGCCCGAGGTTGGTGTTGGCGACCTCGTAGTCGCCGCCTCCGCTCGGGTACGCGTGGACGTTCTGCCGGTAGGACGCGACCACCGTGAACATCAGGACGACGACCGCGAGGGCGATCCACGGGCTGAAGTGGTAGGCCGACAGGCCGGCGACGGAGAGGACGAGCAGCACCTCGCCGGGTGCGTACGCCACCGAGGACAGCGGGTCGGAGGCGAAGACGGGGAGGGCGATCCGCTTCGAGAGGAGGGTCTCTCCGAGCTTGTCGCTGCGCAGGGCCCGCCCGATCAGGATCCGTTTGGGCACGTCGGTCAGTTTGGACACGCAGAGGATCGTAAGCGTTCGAAAAGAGCCAGACTCACCCCGACCCCCTATCCATACGGAATCTTTCCGTCTACCACCTCGGATGCGGTCCCGGCCAGTGTTGCCGCTTAAGCTCGGACCGGGTGACCCGGCAGGGCGTCGCCCGCCGCGGCCCGGGCGCATCGGGGCGAGGAGAGTTGTGAGCAGGGTGTTTTCGCAGGTCAGCAGGGCGATCAGGAGTGCGGGGTAAGGGGACGTGCACATCGTCATCATGGGCTGCGGGCGAGTGGGAGCCGCTCTCGCGCAGAACCTCGAACAGCAGGGGCACACCGTCGCGGTGGTGGATCAGGACCCGACGGCCTTCCGCCGTCTGGGGTCGGGTTTCGGCGGTCGGCGCGTCACGGGCGTGGGCTTCGACCAGGACACGCTGCGCGAGGCCGGGATCGAGGACGCCGGCGCGTTCGCCGCGGTGAGCAGCGGCGACAACTCGAACATCATCGCGGCCCGGGTGGCGCGCGAGATGTTCGGCATCGAGAACGTGGCGGCGCGGATCTACGACCCGCGTCGCGCGGAGGTCTACCAGCGCCTCGGCATCCCGACGGTCGCGACGGTCCGCTGGACCGCCGACCAGATGCTGCGGCGCCTGCTGCCCTCGGGGGCGGAGCCGCTGTGGACGGACCCCAGCGGCGGGGTGCAGCTCGCCGAGGTGCACACCTCGTCGGCCTGGATCGGCCACAAGATCAGCCGGCTGCAGGACGAGACGGGGGTGCGTGTCGCGTTCCTGACCCGGCTCGGCGAGGCGATCATCCCCACCTCGCAGACGGTGCTCCAGGAAGGTGATCTGGTGCACGTGATGATGCGTACGGATGAGATCGCGAAGGTCGAGGAGGCCTTCGCCGAGGGTCCCGAGGAGGGCGGTCACTGATGCGTGTCGCTATTGCGGGCGCGGGTGCGGTGGGCCGTTCCATCGCGGGCGAGCTCCTGGAGAACGGGCACGAGGTCCTGCTCGTCGACAAGGCGCCGACCGCCATCTCGGTGGAGCGGGTGCCGCAGGCGGAGTGGCTGCTCGCCGACGCCTGCGAGATCACCTCGCTCGACGAGGCGGCGCTCCAGCGCTGCAACGTGGTGATCGCGGCGACCGGCGACGACAAGGTGAACCTCGTCGTCTCGCTGCTCGCCAAGACCGAGTACGGCGTGCCGCGGGTCGTCGCCCGGGTGAACAACCCGAAGAACGAGTGGCTGTTCACCGAGGCCTGGGGCGTGGACGTCGCCGTGTCGACGCCGCGGCTGATGTCGGCCCTGGTGGAGGAGGCGGTGAGCGTCGGCGACCTGGTCCGGCTGCTGCGTTTCAGCCACGGTGACGCGAACCTGGTCGAGCTGACGCTCCCGCCGGAGTCGGCGGTCGCCGGCACGACGGTCGGGGACGTGGCCTGGCCGCAGGACACCTCGCTGGTGACGATCATCCGCGGTTCGCGGGTGCTCACGCCGAGCCCCGAGGAGACCCTGGAGGCGGGTGACGAGCTGCTGTTCGTGGCCGCGCAGGCCCGCGAGGAGCAGTTGGAGGACCTGCTCCAGGTCCGCCGCGAGGCCGGCCCCGAGTCCTGACCCCGCCTCTCGCGTACGTGCGGAAGGGCCCGGCGTACGGAGGGCTCTGAAGTACGGCCGGTCGTACGGAGGACCCTGTCGTACGGAGGCCAGGACGTGCGGAGGCTCCGAAGTACGGAAGGGCCCGGACCTGTTCGTCAGGTCCGGGCCCTTCCGCGTGTCCGGGTCAGGCCTCCGGGGGGTTCCGCCGCGCGGCGGCAGCCGCCTCGCGTTCCTTCGCGGCCCGCTCCTTCTCCGCCCGCTCCTCGGCCTCCATCTCCGCGAAGACGTCGATCGGCGGCGGAGCCTTCGCGAGGAACATCCAGGTGAGGTAGACCGCGAGCAGGAACGGCGGGATCTTGAGCGCGACGAGGACCCAGCCGAACTTGGTCGTGTCGGCCCACCAGTACATCGGGAAGAGGATCGCGCACTTGGCGAGCAGGATCAGGCCCCAGGCCCAGCTGGCCTTCGCGTAGGCCTTCTTCCGGCCCGGGTTGCGGGTGCGCCAGGAGAGGTTCTCCTTGAAGACCGGGCCCAGGATGAGGCCGATCAGCGGGACCCCGGCGATCGTCGTCACGATGTACGCGAGGGCGAGGCCCAGGGTGTACAGCATGCCCGGCAGGTAGAAGTCCTTGGCGTTGCCGGTCATCATCGCGAAGACCACGCCGAAGGCGACGCCGAAGACGCCGCTGAACGCGTGCTTGACGGTGTCCCGTCGGATCAGCCGGACGGCGACCAGGACCAGCGAGACCGCGAGCGCGGCGATCGCCGAGATGTGCAGGTCCTTGTTGATCGTGAAGATCGTGACGAACAGCAGGCCGGGCAGGACCGTCTCGACCATGCCCCGCAGGCCGCCGAAGGCCTCGAACAGCGCGGCCTCGGTGACCTCCTTCGCGGCCTGGGCGTCCTGGTCCGTGGTGGTCGGCTTGTCGAGGGACGTCACCGGCTACTCCTGTCCGAGCGGTCGGAGCTCGTATTTGGGGTTGAAGAGGACCCGCCGGCCGTGGCTCATGGAGATCCGGCCGGAGGCGATCAGCTTGCGGCCCGGCTCGATGCCCACGATGGAGCGCCGTCCGAGCCACACGACGTCGAGCGGTGCCGTGCCGTCGAAGAGCTCTGCCTCCAGTGCGGGCACACCGGCCCGGGGGCGCAGCGTGACCGTGCGCAAGGTACCAGTGACCTTGACTATCTGGCGGTCGGAGCAGTCGCAGATACGTGTGCACCCCGACGCCTGGGCGTCCTCCTGGAGCTCCTCCGACTCCAGGTCCTCCACGGAGGAGGAGAGCCGGTCGAGCATCCGGCGGAACCTACCGGATCTACCGGCCGCCTTCTCTGTACGCGGTGCAGCACTCATACAGAAAGCGTACCGGCCACCGCTGTCACCGAGACCGGCCTCGCCGCCCCTGTCCGTTCAGCGTTCGAAGCGGTAACCCATGCCCGGTTCGGTGACGAAGTGGCGCGGGTGGGACGGGTCGCTCTCCAGCTTGCGCCGCAGCTGCGCCATGTACACCCGCAGGTAGTTGGTCTCCGTGCCGTACGAGGGTCCCCAGACCTCCTGGAGCAGCTGCTTCTGGCTGACGAGGCGGCCGCTGTTGCGGACGAGGACTTCGAGGAGGTGCCATTCGGTGGGGGTGAGCCGGACGTCCCGGCCGTCGCGCTGGACCTTCTTCGCCGCCAGGTCGACGGTGAAGCCCTCGGTCGCGACGACCACGACCCCGTCCTCGGCGCCGCCGACCGGCTCGGCGCGGCGGACGGCCGCGCGCAGCCGGGCGAGCAGCTCGTCCATGCCGAAGGGCTTGGTGACGTAGTCGTCGGCGCCCGCGTCCAGCGCCTCGACCTTCTCGTCGCTGGTCTGCCGGGCCGAGAGGACCAGGATCGGCACCCGGGTCCAGCCGCGCAGGCCCCTGATGACCTCGACGCCGTCCATGTCGGGGAGGCCGAGGTCGAGGACGACGACGTCGGGGTGGCGTTCGGCGGCCAGGCGGAGGGCGGTGGCACCGTCGGGCGCGGCGTCGACCTCGTACTTCCGCGCCTTGAGGTTGATCACCAGGGCGCGGACGATCTGCGGCTCGTCGTCGACCACGAGGACCCGGGTCATGGAGGGGGCCTTCCTTCTACTGGGGTGCTGCTGTACGGAGACGGGCGTCGGGTGTCGGCGCCGGGTGCGGGCGTCCGGTCCGGGAGTCCGGTGCGGGTGTCCGGTGGCGTCCGGTGCGGGTGTCCGGCGCACGCGGGAGAACCGGCGTACGGGCGCGGGCGCGGCGGTCGGGGTCAGGTCACGGCGTGGGCCGGGAGGTCGGCGGCGGGGGCCGGCGGGCCGCCCCGCGCGGCCCTGAGGGTGAGCACCATGGTCAGTCCGCCGCCGGGGGTGTCCTCGGCGCCGAGCGTGCCGCCCATGGCCTCGACGAAGCCGCGGGCCACCGCGAGACCGAGACCGACACCGGAGCCGCGGGGCGCGTCCCCGAACCGCTGGAAGGGTTCGAAGATCCCGTCCTTGGCCTCGTCGGGCACGCCGGGGCCGCGGTCCACGACACGCAGCTCGACCCGGTCGCCCAGGGTGCTGGCGGCGACGGCCACCGGTACGCCCTCGGGGCTGTACTTGACGGCGTTCTCCACGATGTTGGCGACGGCCCGCTCCAGGAGGCCCTTGTCGACCTCGACCATGGGCAGCGTCTCGGGGATGTCCAGCTCGGCGCTGCCGTCGGGCACTCCCCCGAGCGCCATGGGGACGACCTCGTCGAGGTCGACCGTGCGGACCAGGGGGGTGACGGTTCCTGTCTGGAGGCGGGACATGTCGAGGAGGTTGCCGACGAGGTGGTCGAGGCGGTCGGCGCCGGCCTCGATGCCCTCCAGGAGTTCGGCGCGGTCCTGTTCGGACCATTCGACGTCGTCGGAGCGCAGGGAGGAGACGGACGCCTTGATGCTCGCGAGCGGGGTCCGCAGGTCGTGGCTGACGGCGGCGAGCAGGGAGGTGCGGATCTTGTTGCCCTCGGCCAGTTTCCTGGCCTCCTCCGCCTCGCCCACCAGCCGCCGCCGGTCGAGGACCACCGCGGCCTGGGCGGCGAAGGCGCCGAGGACCCTCCGGTCCTCCGCGGGCAGCACCCGCCCGGACAGGGCGAGGGCCAGCCGGTCACCGACCGGCATGTCCACGTCCGCCTCCTCCGGCCGGGCCGCCGGGTGGGGCCCCACGCTCGCCGCCCGCGTCCACGGCTCGACCTCGTCGACCCGCTCCAGAAGGGCCACCGACTCCATGGAGAAGGTCTCGCGGACCCGTTCGAGCAGGGCGTCGAGGCTGGTCTCGCCGCGCAGCACACTGCCCGCGAGGTAGGAGAGCACCTCGGACTCGGCGCGCAGCCGGGCGGCCTGGTGGGTCCGTCGGGCCGCCAGGTCCACCACCGAGGCGACCGCCATGGCGACGCCCAGGAAGACGGCGATGGCGACGATGTTCTTGGGGTCGGCGACGGTGAGCCGGTGGACGGGCGGGGTGAAGAACCAGTTGAGGAGGAGCGAGCCGGCGGCCGCCGAGGCGAGCGCCGGGAGGAATCCGCCGAGCAGGGCCGAGGCGACGGTGAGCGCGAGGAAGAGCAGCATGTGGTTGGCGAGACCGAGGTCGGCGTCGACATGGGTGAGGAGCAGGGCGAGGGCGGCGGGTCCCCCGACGCCCACCACCCAGCCGCCCAGGATCCGGGAGCGCCCGAGGCGGGCCCCTCGGGCGACGGGCAGGCCGCGTCCCTTGGCGACCTCGCCATGGGTGACGATGTGGACGTCGAGGTCGGTCCCGGAGTCACGGGCCACGGTCTGGCCGACGCCGGGGCCGAGCACGTACTGCCAGGTGCGGCGGCGGCTGGAGCCGAGGACGATCTGGGTGGCGTTGACGCTGCGGGCGAACTCCAGGAGCGCGGACGGGATGTCGTCGCCGATGACATGGTGGAACGTGCCGCCGAGGTCCTCGACCAGGGTGCGCTGGACGGTCAGTTCCTTCGGGGAGGCCGCGGTGAGCCCGTCGCTGCGGGCGATGTAGACGGCGAGCACCTCGCCGCCCGCGCCCTTCTCCGCGAGCCGGGTGGCGCGTCGTATGAGCGTGCGTCCCTCGGGGCCACCCGTCAGACCGACGACGATGCGCTCCCTGGCCTGCCAGGTGGAGCGGATGTTGTGCTCGCCCCGGTACCGCTGGAGGTACTCGTCGACCCGGTCGGCGGTCCAGAGCAGGGCCAGCTCGCGCAGGGCGGTGAGGTTGCCGGGGCGGAAGTAGTTGGAGAGGGCCGCGTCGACCTTGTCGGAGGTGTAGACGTTGCCGTGGGCCATCCGGCGCCGCAGGGCCTCCGGGGACATGTCGACCAGCTCGATCTGGTCCGCCCTGCGGACGATCTCGTCGGGGACGGTCTCCCGCTGGCGTACGCCCGTGATCGCCTCGACCACGTCGCCCAGCGACTCCAGGTGCTGGATGTTGACGGTGGATATGACGTCGATGCCGGCTGCGAGGAGTTCGGCGACGTCCTGCCACCGCTTGGGGTTGCGGGAGCCGGGCACGTTCGTGTGGGCGAGTTCGTCGACGAGGGCGACGGCGGGACGGCGGGTCAGGACGGCGTCGACGTCCATCTCCGTGAAGGCGGCCCCCCGGTGCTCCAGGGCCCGGCGCGGCACCTGTTCGAGCCCGTGCAGCATGACCTCCGTCCGCGGCCGCCCGTGGTGCTCCACGAAGGCCACGACGCAGTCCGTGCCGCGCTCCACCCGGCGGTGCCCCTCGGAGAGCATCGCGTAGGTCTTGCCGACGCCCGGCGCAGCGCCGAGGTAGATCCGAAGCTTGCCGCGTCCCATGGGTCGACCATACGTCCAGCCAATGGGACATTCCGCACGCGGGGAGAGGGCCTGCGCCGTCTTGACGTGATCCTGATAGCGCGGGGGCGTCTCCACGGCGACGGCCGAGCCGGTGGCCCTGTCGAAGCTCCCCTCAGTGCTCGATGATCTCGCCGTCGCTCAGCTCCAGGACCCGGTCGGCGAGGCCCAGGAGCTGGGGGTCGTGGGTGGCGACCAGGGCGGTGCAGCCCTCGCTGCGCACCACCGCGCGCAGCAGCTGCATCACGGCGAGCCCGGTCTCCGCGTCCAGCTGGCCCGTGGGCTCGTCGGCTATGAGCAGCGCCGGCTTGTTGGCGAGGGCGCGGGCGATGGCGACCCGCTGCTGCTGGCCGCCGGAGAGCTCTCCGGGCCGCTGGGCCGCGTGGTCGGCGAGGCCCACCAGGCCGAGGAGGAGGGCCACCCGATCCTCGCGCTCCTTCGGGTCCGCCCTGCGCAGCCGCATGGGTACGCCCACGTTCTCGGCTGCGGACAGGATCGGGAGCAGGCCGAAGGACTGGAAGATGAAGCCGATCCGGTCGCGGCGCAGCTCCAGGAGCCCGCTCTCACCGAGGGTGGAGAGGTCGACACCGTCGATGACGATCGAGCCCCCGTCCGCGGTGTCGAGGCCGCCCACGAGGTTGAGCAGGGTCGTCTTCCCCGAACCGGAGCGGCCCTTGAGAGCGACGAGTTCGCCGCGCGGGATGTCGAAGGAGACCCCGCGCAGGGCGTGGACGGCCGCTTCGCCCGTGCCGTACGAGCGACGCAGGTTCTCGACGCGGACCATCGGCGTGGCGGCCGGGTCCTCCGTGAGGGCCGTCGCGGACCTCGTGCCGCTCTCACTCATCCTGTGCTCCCCCTCCTCGAACGTGTGCGCCGTCAGTATGGTCCGCGCCCCGCGCCGAGGACCAGCACCGCAGGGCGGGCCTGTGGAGAACTGGACCCTGTGGACAACGGGAGGGAACGGGCCCCTGTGGAGAACAGGTCCTGTGGACAACGGCGGATGGGCCGCTTCCCGTACGCGAGGTACGGGAAGCGGCCCATCGGACGATGCGGTCGCTCAGCGGATCTCGGAGATCTCCGGACCGCGCTGGAGCTGGCCCATGCCGCCGGAGAAGCGGGAGTTCTCCTGCTCCTCCTGCTGCACGCCGTCCGGCACCATCTGCGCGTCGTTCGGCAGCTTGAGGACGATCGGGTCGCGCGGGGCCATCGGGCCGTCGCCGCGGACGACCACGGTGTCCCGGACGATCTGCTCCAGGAGCCCGGCTGCCTCGGGCTGGACCGCGCCCTGCCCGGAGATCACTCCGCGCAGGAACCAGCGGGGCCCGTCGACACCGACGAAGCGGACGAGCTGCACGCCCCGGTTGCCGTCCGGCAGCTGCACGGGGACCTGGGCGCGGAGCTCCCAGCCCAGCGGACCCTCGACCTCGTCGATGACACCGCCCTGCTGGATGATGCCGGTCGCGATCTCGTCGCGGACCTCGCCCCAGATGCCCTCGTTCTTGGGCGCGGCGAACGCCTGCAGCTGCACGGCGCTGTCGCGCAGGACGACGGTGGCCGCGACGATCGCGTCGCCCGCCACCTCGACCCTCAGCTCCATGCCCTCGACTCCGGGCACGAAGATGCCACCCAGGTCCACCCGGCCCTCTTCGGGCTTGCCGACCTCGGAGATGTCCCAGGGCCCGTCGGGCCGGGGCGCCGGCGGAAGGTTCTTGCGGCGCGGAGCGGTGTCGTCCGCGTCCTCGCCGTCCACGGCGTCGACGACCTGCTCGGCCTCGCCCGCCGCGTCCTCTGCGGCACCGCTCTTCTTGCGACGTCCGAACACGTCACTGTCCTTCCCGGTCGGATACGACCGAAGCGTATCGATTCCCACCCGCTGTGCCGCCCACGGCGGCGTGACCGCCGGTGGACCCGAAGCCCCCCTCGGCCCGCGCCGAGCCGGGAAGCTCCGCCACCTCGTGGAAGCGCACCTTCTCGACCTGTTGGACGACAAGCTGGGCGATCCGGTCGAATCGTTCGAACCGCACGGTCTCGCGCGGGTCGAGATTGACCACGATCACCTTGATCTCTCCACGGTACCCGGCATCCACCGTCCCCGGGGCATTCACGAGCGCCACTCCGCAGCGGGCCGCGAGTCCGGAGCGCGGGTGCACGAAGGCCGCGTACCCGTCCGGGAGGGCGATGGAGATCCCGGTGGGCAGCACGGCCCGCTCCCCGGGTGCCAGCTCGGCGGCCTCGGTGGTGACGAGGTCCGCCCCGGCGTCGCCGGGGTGCTCGTAGGCCGGGATCGGCACGTCCGGGTCCACTCGGCGGATCAGTACGTCGACAGGGTTGGGCATCAGGGGTTCACCTCGAAGGCGCGGGCGCGCCGGACCTGGTCGGGGTCGGACATGGCGGCCTGGATCTCCTCCGGCCGGCCGTTGTCGATGAAGTGGTCGACCTTGACCTCGATGAAGAGGGCGTCGGCTCGGACGGCGACGGGGCCGTCGGGCCCGCCGATCCGGCCGACCGCGGTCGAGAAGATCTTGCGGCCGTGCACGGCGGTGATCTCGGCCTCCAAGTGGAGCACGGTGCCCACCGGGACGGGCCGGACGAAGTCGGTCTCGAGGCGTCCGGTCACGGCGATGACCCGCAGCAGCCAGTTCAGGGAGCCGAGGGTCTCGTCGAGCGCCGTGGCGAGCACGCCGCCGTGCGCGAGGCCGGGGGCTCCCTGGTGGTCGGGCGTCACGGTGAACTCGGCGGTGACGGTCACGCCCTCGCCCGCGCGCGCTTCCAGGTGGAGGCCGTGGGACTGCCCGCCGCCGCACCCGAAGCAGTACGCGTAGTGCGCACCGAGCAGCTCGCCGGCGGCCGGCGCGTCGGGGTGGCGTACCGGCGGTATGGCGTCGGCTGGCGGGGTGAGGGCGGGAGATGTTGCGGTCACAGCCGCAGACCTTACCCGCGCGGATGGGCGTGGGTCGCGCCGTGCCAAGCTTGGACACATGCAGCCTTCCGCCCCGTCCCCCGCCCCCTCCCCCGCGACCCCGGCCGCGCCGCGCTTCGACGAGCGGCTGACGGCGCCCCGCTCCTGGTGGGCCATCGCGGGACTGCTCGGTCTCTCGGGCGGTCTGATCATGGTCCCGCTGGGTACGGTCCCGATGCTGGGCGGCGTGATCGTGGCGGCGGTGCTCGCCGGTGCCGCGGTCTCCTCGTACGGCTCGGCCCGCATCCGGGTGGTGGCCGGTTCGCTGGTGGCGGGCGACGCGCGGGTCCCGGTCTCGGCCCTGGGGGCGGTGGAGGTGCTGGACGCCGAGGAGGCGCGCGCCTGGCGTACGCACAAGGCCGATCCGCGCGCCTTCATGCTGATGCGCAGCTATGTGCCGGGGGCGGTACGGGTCGTGGTGACGGACCCGGCGGACCCTACGCCGTACCTGTACCTGTCCAGCCGCGAGCCGCAGGCGCTCGCGGACGCGCTCGACGCCGAGCGCGCGGACGAGGGACGCGGCGCCGAGGACTGACGGTCGACGGGGGCGGCCGGCGGGAGCGGAGCCGGCCCACCGCCGACGGGTGGCCGCCGCCTGGTCCTAGAAGCCCAGTTCCTTCGGGTTCTCGGGCTGCTCCAGCGGAGGCAGTTCCCTGAGGGAGTCCCAGGGGATCTGGCGACGGCGCAGGTCCTTGCGGATGTGCTCGGCGAGTTTCCTGGTGTCGCGGCGGTTCATGACGGCGCCGACGGCCGCGCCCACCATGAAGGGCGTGAGCATCGGCAGGTTGCGCACCATGCGTTTCATGATCTGCTGGCGCAGCTCGCGCTTGAGCTGCCCGCCGAGGGCCGCGTTGACCGTGGTGGGCTTGGTGGGGTCGATGCCCCGCTCCTCGGCCCAGGAGGTCAGATAGGCCGCCGAACGCTGGCTGAGCCGGCCGGGGGGACGCAGTCCGTAGACCTCGTGCAGTTCGGCGATGAGCTTGAGTTCCACGGCGGCGACGCCGGTGATCTCGGCCGCGAGTTCCGCCGGCATGGCCGGGGGCACGGGGAGCATGGCGGCGGCGCCGACGCCCGCGCCCACGGTCGAGCTCGCGTTCGCCGCGCCGGCGACGAGTTTGTCGGCGATCTCCTCGGGGCCGAGCCCGGGGAAGTGCTTGCGGAGGGTCGCCAGATCGCGGACGGGGATCCGCGGGGCGAGGTCGATCAGGCGGTCGGCCAGATGACCGAGACCGGCCCTGGCGCTGTCGCCGCCGCGCTTCACGCCTTGCGCGACGCCGCGCCGGACGGCGTCGATCCGATCCGAGTCGATCTTGATCTTGTCGAGCTGGGCACGTGCGGGGTTGGCGAGCCGCCTGACGGCGCCGAAGCGTCCGCCCTGCGGCGTCTCGACCGGCGCAGCGCCCCCGCCCGCCTCCGCCGGCAGACGTGCCGGGTCCGGCGCGGTGACCGCTTCGAGCGAGGCCGGGAGGCCCCGCTCGTCGTCACGCACGCCGGGGGAGGACAGGGAGGCGGTGCGATCGGCTTCAGAGGCCTCGTGAGCGCCCTCTGCCGGTTCCGTGCCGCCCTTGTACGTCCGGGGACTCCCAGGGAGCCTCAGACGCCGCTTCCGGGACGGTGTGTCGCCTGCCACGGCCGACGATCTCAGTCGCAGTCGCGGCAGATCGGCTGGCCGTTCTTCTCCCTGGCCAGCTGGCTGCGGTGATGCACGAGGAAGCAGCTCATGCAGGTGAACTCGTCGGCCTGCTTGGGCAGGACCCGGACGGCGAGCTCCTCGTTCGACAGGTCGGCGCCGGGAAGCTCCAGGCCTTCGGCGGCCTCGAACTCGTCGACGTCGACCGTCGAGGTCGACTTGTCGTTCCGGCGGGCCTTCAGTTCCTCAAGGCTGTCCGAATCGACGTCGTCGTCGGTCTTGCGTGGGGTGTCGTAATCCGTTGCCATGTCGCTCTCCCCCTCTGGGTGGTTGCGGTGTCTCCAGCGCACGTAACGCGTGAGAGGTCGGACTTGTGCCCGACCTGAGGCGGAGATTTTGCCTCACATCAAGGTCTGTTACTCAATCGACACCCGTCCCGGGCTCTCGCGAGTGATCGGCTTCGGGTGGCGAACCGGACCGTACACGGTTCTGAGGACGCACCTGACATGCGCCACCCCGTGTACTTCCCGTCATTCCGGGCCCCGGAAACCCGGACGTTTCCAGGCTTTCCGAGGGATTTCACGATCACGGAGAGTGGATGTCCGGACACCCTCTCCTGTGATCGATCACACAGGAGCGTCTCAGAACCGGTGTTCCGGAATTCCGCGCAAAGCGAACGGAACCGGTCGGCTCCTGCAGTGTGTCAGATCGGCAGAGTGACGCGCATCACGAGACCACCGCCTTCGCGGGGCTCCGCGATGATTCGGCCGCCGTGCGCCCGCGCCACGGACCGGGCGATCGACAGGCCGAGACCGACGCCCTTGTCGCTGCCGGTGCGCTCCTGCCGGAGCCGCCGGAACGGCTCGAACAGGTTGTCGATCTCGTACGCCGGGACCACGGGGCCCGTGTTGGTGACGACGAGGACGGCCTGACCGTCCGCGGCCTCGGTGGTGACCTCCACCCAGCCGCCCTCCGGCACGTTGTACCGGACGGCGTTCTGGAGCAGGTTCAGCGCGATCCGCTCCAGCAGGACGCCGTTGCCCTGGACGACCACGGGGGCTCGCACGCCCCGGATCTCGACGCCCTTGGCATCGGCCTCCGCGTGCATCTGGTCCACGCCCCGGGAGGCGACCTCGGCGAGGTCCACGGGTTTGCGCTCGATGATCTGGTTGTCGCTCCGGGCGAGCAGCAGCAGACCCTCGACGAGCTGCTCGCTGCGCTCGTTGGTGGCGAGCAGGGTCTTGCCGAGCTGCTGGAGCTCGACCGGTGCCCCGGGGTCCGAGAGGTGGACCTCCAGAAGGGTGCGGTTGATCGCGAGCGGGGTCCGCAGCTCGTGCGAGGCGTTCGCGACGAACCGCTGCTGCGCGGTGAAGGCCCGCTCCAGGCGGTCCAGCATCTCGTCGAAGGTGTCGGCCAGCTCCTTGAGCTCGTCGTCCGGCCCGTCCAGCTCGATCCGCCGGGACAGATCGGAGCCGGCCACCTGACGGGCGGTCCGGGTGATCCGGCCGAGCGGCGAGAGGACCCGCCCCGCCATGGCGTAGCCGAAGGCGAAGGCGATGATGCTGAGGCCGAGCAGGGCGAAGAGCGAGCGGCGCAGCAGGTCGTCCAGGGCCAGGTCGCTCTGGTGCCGGAGGCAGACCGAGACGGCGTCGTTGAACTGCTCGCCCGTGCCCGTGTCGGGCAGGACGCACCACGAGGTGGTGGGCTGCACCTCGCCCTTGACGATCTTGAAGGGCAGCTGGGCCGCGCTGTCGGTGAGCGCCTGCGCGGTGAAGAGGTAGATGATCGAGAGCAGCAGGATGCCCGCGATCAGGAACATCCCGCCGTACAGCAGCGTGAGTCGTATGCGGATGGTCGGGCGCAGCAGCGGCCGCACGGGGTCCCTGGGGTCCCACGTCGGTTTCGGGGGCGCCTGGGGGTGGGGCGCGGGGGTGGGGGCCATCAGCTCAGATCCGGTACCCGGAACCGGGGACGGTGACGATGACCGGCGGCTCACCGAGCTTGCGGCGCAGGGTCATCACGGTGACGCGTACGACGTTGGTGAACGGGTCGGTGTTCTCGTCCCAGGCCTTCTCCAGGAGCTGCTCCGCCGAGACGACGGCGCCCTCGCTGCGCATGAGGACCTCCAGGACGGCGAACTCCTTCGGCGCGAGCTGGACCTCCTTGCCCTCGCGGAAGACCTCGCGGCGGTTGGGGTCGAGCTTGATGCCGGCGCGCTCGAGGACCGGCGGGAGCGGCACGCTCGTACGGCGCCCGAGGGCCCGCACGCGCGCGGTGAGCTCGGTGAAGGCGAAGGGCTTGGGGAGGTAGTCGTCGGCGCCCAGTTCCAGGCCCTCGACACGGTCGCTGACGTCGCCGGCCGCGGTGAGCATCAGGACGCGGGTGGGCATGCCCAGCTCCACGATCTTGCGGCAGACGTCGTCCCCGTGGACGAGGGGCAGGTCGCGGTCGAGGACGACGACGTCGTAGTCGTTGACGCCGACGCGCTCCAGGGCCGCGGCGCCGTCGTACACGACGTCGACGGCCATGGCCTCCCGGCGCAGTCCGGTGGCCACCGCATCGGCGAGCAGCTGCTCGTCCTCGACGACGAGTACGCGCACGTCGTACATCCTTCCGTTGAGCCGCGATCCGGGGTGGGACGGCTGAAACCTGAGCACTGACTGTGCGCGTCCATCCTGCCCCGTACGCGCGTAAACCGGCTGTAAGACGGCGGTGCGGGGCCGGGGACGGGCGGGGTACGCGGGCGCGTGGGGCGGTCCGGGCGGTGGGAAGCCGAGAATTCACCGGATTCGCGGGCCAGTTGAGGTTTCTCTGAGGAACGGCCTGGGGAGGACGTCTGCACACCCCGTGATCACGCCCTGTATGTGGCGCGCCACCTACCGCTCTCCGCTTCCGGGAGACCGCAGTGTGTGATCCACCCACCCTCGGCACACCCCCGTGCCACCGGACCCATGACGAGGGGGCGCACGATGGACGCTTTCACCGCAGGCCTGCTGCACCGCATCAGGACGACGCAGACGGACCTCACGATGGCCCGTGAGACGGGCGACGACTACCTGGCGGACGTCGAGCAGGCGGAGCTCGACGACCTGCACCGGCTGGCCGCCGAGCACGGCGTGGAGGTCGCCCTGCCGGGCGTCTGACCCACACCGACCCGCTCGACCGTACCGACCCGCCGCCAGACCCGTACCCACTGCCCGACCCTTTCGACCCGCACGCGTGCAGGGCCCCGGCCGCCTTCCCGGCGCCGGGGCCCTCGCGCGTCCGGGCACCCGCTAGTCGTGCCAGGCGCCCAGCTCCTCCAGGAGCTCCTGGAGCGGCCGGAAGAGGCCCGGAGAGGCCGCCAGGGTCAGATCGCCCGACGCCGGCTCCCCCGGGCGTCCGCCGGTCAGGGCGCCCGCCTCGCGGGCGACCAGGGCGCCCGCGGCGAGGTCCCAGGGGTTGAGGCCGCGCTCGTAGTACGCGTCGAGGCGGCCGGCGGCCACGTCGCAGAGGTCGATCGCGGCCGAACCGCCCCGGCGGATGTCACGGACGCGGGGGATCACGCGCTGGACGACGTCCGCCTGGTGGGCGCGCCGGGACTGCACGTACGCGAAGCCCGTGCCGAGCAGGGCGTGGTCGAGGTCGGGCGAGGGGCGGACGGCGAGGCGCCGGTCCCCCGCGAACGCGCCGCCGCCGAGGACCGCGCGGTACGTCTCGCCGCGCAGGGGGGCCTCGACGACGCCGACGACGGTCTCGCCGTCCCGTTCGGCGGCGATCGAGACCGCCCAGGTGGGCAGCCCGTAGAGGTAGTTCACGGTGCCGTCGAGCGGGTCGATCACCCAGCGGACCCCGCTGGTGCCGGGGCTGGAGGCGCCCTCCTCGCCGAGGAAGCCGTCCTCGGGGCGGTGCTCGGCCAGGAAGCCGGTGATCAGCTTCTCGGCGGCGATGTCCATCTCGGTGACCACGTCGATGGGGCTCGACTTGGTCATCGCCACCGCCAGGTCGTCCGGCCGGCCGTCGCGCAGCAGCGCTCCGGCCCGCCGTGCGGCCTCCAGGGCGAGGTCGAGCAGCTCGGGGAGAAGCGGATCGGTCACGTCGGTCACGGGGTCGTCTCCTCAGGCGTACGGGCTGTCGGCGCCGGCCGCGGCGGGCCGCTCGGCCCTCGCCGGGCAGCAGCCGATCGGGCACAGGTCGTGGGAGGGTCCGAGCGCGCCGAGGGCGCACCTCTCGGCCCGGGTGCCGCGCTCGTGGGCGGCGCGCTCCAGGAGGAGTTCGCGGACGGCGGCGGCGAAGCGCGGGTCGGCGCCGACGGTCGCCGAGCGCCGGACGGGCAGTCCGAGTTCGGCGGCCTTCGCGGTGGCCTCGGTGTCGAGGTCGTAGAGGACCTCCATGTGATCGGAGACGAAGCCGATCGGGACCATGACGACCGCGGGCGCCCCGGCGCCGTGCAGCGCCTCCAGGTGGTCGCAGATGTCCGGCTCCAGCCACGGGATGTGCGGGGCTCCGCTGCGGGACTGGTAGACGAGCTCCCAGGGGTGGTCGATCCCGGTCGCCTCGCGGACGGCGTCGACGATCACCCGTGCCGTGTCGAGGTGCTGCCGGACGTAGGCCCCGCCCTCGCCGTGCTCGGTGACGGGTCCCGAGGTGTCGGCGGCGGAGTCGGGGATGGAGTGGGTGGTGAAGGCGAGGTGGGCGCCGTCCCGTACGGACGGGTCGAGTTCGGCGAGCGAGGCGAGGACGCCCTCGACCATGGGCTCGACGAAGCCGGGGTGGTTGAAGTAGTGCCTGAGCTTGTCGACCCGGGGCAGCGGGAGTCCCTCCGCTTCCAGGG
The DNA here is from genome assembly GCF_042716475.1 of Streptomyces sp. NPDC058671. Lineage (NCBI taxonomy): Bacteria > Bacillati > Actinomycetota > Actinomycetes > Kitasatosporales > Streptomycetaceae > Streptomyces > Streptomyces sp. NPDC058671. The sequence goes on from NZ_JBHXSA010000005.1 coordinate 159,123, forward strand.
TGGCCAGCGCGTCGGCGAGGTTCTCGCGGTACTGGCGGCAGCCGGAGTAGGAGGCGTACGCACTGGTGGTGAGGACGGCGATATGACGCCGGCCGTCGGTGATCATCTCGCGGAGGGTGTCGGTGAGGTAGGGCGCCCAGTTCCGGTTTCCCCAGTGGACGGGGATCTGGAGGCCGGCGGCGGCGAAGTCCTTCCGCAGCGCGTCGAGGAGCGCGCGGTTCTGGTCGTTGATCGGGGAGACGCCGCCGAAGAGGAAGTAGTGCTGCCCCACTTCCTTGAGCCGTTCCTTCGGGATGCCACGGCCACGGGTCACGTTCTCCAGGAACGGGACCACGTCGTCCGGGCCCTCGGGGCCGCCGAACGAGAGCAGCAGCAGGGCGTCGTACGGGGCGGGATCGTGCTGATCGGACATGGCACCGATCCTCCCACCCGCCCCTGACACCGGGCGGCGCGGCCCGTCCGTGGCCGGACGTCCGAAAAGGGATGACCGATCCGAGAAAAGGAGGGTGACCGATCGACTTCAACACCGTAGGCTTTAGGAGTTAATTACACGTGTTGACCAAGGACACCTCTTGCCCAGTCCCTACCGCGCGATCTTCCAGGCGCCCGGCACCGTCTCCTTCTCGGCCGCCGGGCTCCTCGGCCGGATGCCCCTGTCCATGATGGGCATCGGCATCGTGACCATGATCTCGCAGGTCACCGGCCGGTACGGCCTGGCCGGCGCGCTCGCGGCGACGCTCGCGATGTCCGCCGCCGTCCTCGGCCCCCTGGTCTCGCGCCTGGTCGACCGGCACGGGCAGCGCCGGGTGCTCCGCCCGATAACGCTGGTCTCGCTCGGGGCCGCCACCGGGCTCCTGCTCTGCGTGCAGCAGCAGGCCCCCGACTGGACGCTCTTCGTCTTCACGGCGGTGATCGGCTGCGTGCCGAGCGTCGGCGCAATGACCCGGGCCCGGTGGGCGGCGATCTACCGGGGCGAGGAGCGGCACCTGCACACGGCGTACTCCTGGGAGTCGATCGTCGACGAGGTGTGCTTCATCTTCGGCCCGATCATCTCCATCGGCCTGTCGACGGCCTGGTTCCCCGAGGCCGGCCCGATGTTCGCCGGGCTGTTCCTGGCCGTCGGCGTCTTCTGGCTGACCACCCAGCACGCCACCGAGCCGGCCCCGCACCCGCAGCAGCAGGGCACCCGGGGTGTCTCCGCGCTCCGCTCCCCCGGCCTCCAGGTCCTGGCCCTCGCCTTCGTCGCGACCGGCGCCATCTTCGGCTCGGTGGACGTGGTGACGGTGGCCTTCGCGGAGGAGGAGGGGCACAAGGCCGCCGCGAGTCTCGTCCTGGCCGTCTACGCGCTGGGATCCTGCCTGGCGGGCGCCGTGTTCGGACTGCTGCACCTCAAGGGCGAGCCGTCCCGCCGCTGGCTTCTGGGCGTCTGCGCGATGGCCGTGAGTATGATCCCCCTCCTACTGGCCGGGAACCTGCCGTTGCTGGCCGTGGCGCTCTTTGTCGCGGGCCTGTCCATCGCACCGACGATGGTGACCACCATGGCCCTCGTCGAAGCGCACGTACCGCGCACCAAGCTGACCGAGGGCATGACCTGGACGGGTACGGGCCTCGCGATCGGCGTGGCGCTCGGCTCTTCGGCCGCCGGCTGGGTGGTCGACGCGTCGGGGGCCGAGGCGGGGTACGTGGTGCCCGTCGTCTCGGGCGCGCTCGCGGTCGCGGTGGGTCTCCTCGGACACCGCCGGCTCCGCAGGCCGGCGCCGAACCGGGAGGGGCAGCGTGAGCGGGACGACAGCAGCGGGGTCGGGGAGCACGAGGACGGCGAACAGCCCGTGGCGTAACTGGGCGGGGAACGTCACCTCCCGGCCCGTACGGGAGGTGAGCCCGGCCTCCGCCGAGGAACTCGCCGAGGCGGTGCGCCGGGCTGCCGAGGACGGGCTCCGGGTGAAGACGGTCGGGAGCGGGCACTCCTTCACCTCGATCGCGGCCACCGACGGCGTCCTCATCCGGCCGGGCCTGCTGACCGGGATCCGGCGGATCGACCGCGAGACGATGACCGTGACGGTCGAGTCGGGAACCCCGCTCAAGCGGCTCAACGTGGCGCTGGCCCGAGAGGGCCTCTCGCTCACGAACATGGGCGACATCATGGAGCAGACCGTCGCCGGGGCCGTCTCCACGGGGACGCACGGCACGGGCCGCGACTCGGCCTCGATCGCCGCGCAGATCCGCGAGATGGAGCTCGTGACGGCGGACGGCCGGCTGTGGACCTGCTCCGAGAAGGAGAATCCCGAGCTCTTCGCGGCGGCCCGGATCGGGCTCGGCGCCCTCGGTGTCGTCACGGCGCTCACCCTGGCGGTCGAGCCGGTCTTCCTCCTCACCGCGCGCGAGGAGCCGATGACCTTCGACCGGGTCACCTCGGAGTTCGACGCGCTGCACGCGGAGAACGAGCACTTCGAGTTCTACTGGTTCCCCCACACGGACAACTGCAACACCAAGCGAAACAACCGCAGCGTCGGCCCCGCGGCTCCTCCCGGCCGGGTCAGCGGCTGGATCGAGGACGAACTCCTCTCCAACGGGCTCTTCCAGGTGGCCTGCTCGCTGGGCCGCGCGGTGCCGCCGGTCATCCCCTCTATCGCCAAGATCTCCAGCAGGGCCCTGTCGGCCCGTACGTACACCGACATCCCGTACAAGGTGTTCACCTCACCGCGCCGGGTCCGCTTCATGGAGATGGAGTACGCGCTTCCGCGCGAGGCGGCGGTGGCGGCGCTGCGCGAGCTGAAGGCGATGGTCGAGCGCTCGCCGCTCAAGGTGAGCTTCCCGGTGGAGGTGCGGACGGCTCCGGCGGACGACATCACGCTGTCCACCGCCTCGGGGCGGGAGACCGCGTACATCGCCGTCCACCTCTACAAGGGGACGCCCCACCGCGCGTACTTCACGGCGGTGGAGCGCATCATGACGGCGCACGGCGGCCGCCCCCACTGGGGCAAGATCCACACGCGCGACGCCGAGTACCTCTCCGAGGTCTACCCGCGCTTCGCCGAGTTCACGGCACTGCGCGACCGCCTCGACCCGGACCGGCGGTTCGGCAACGACTACCTGCGCCGCGTGCTGGGCGACTGACGGTCACTCGGCTCCCCCGCCGCCCGTTCCCGTTCCGGTTCCCGGGGCGGCCGGCGTCGGGGTCGTCGGGACCTCCGGCAGGCCGGAGGTCCCGGTGGCCGGTTCCCGGGTCGGGTCTGTCGGCTCCGCCGTCGGCCCGGTCGGGGCCGGGGTGGGCGTCGATCCGCCGCCGGTGGAACCGGAAGGGGTCGGGGTCGGCTCCGGCGAGGGGGTGGTGGTGCCGGTCCGCTCCGTGTCCTGCCCGCCGGGGGACGGGGTGCCGTCGGTCGAGGGGCTCCGCCCGCCGTCCCCCGGACGCCCGTCGCCCTCGGCGGCCCCGGACCGAGCGGGCGAGGGGTTCCTGTCCTCGTGCGGTGCCCGCTGCCCCGTGCTCCCGCCGCCGACGACGGAGCCGAAGGTGGTGGTCCCCCGGGTCCCGCTGAAGTCCTGCCCGGAGACCAGTTCGTAGGTGGTGATGCCGCCCATGGTGACGCCGAAGACCAGGGCGGCGGCGATCGCCGGGCGCTTCCAGCCGCGGACCCGCGTGCCGTGGGTGGTCGCCGAGCCGAACTCCCCGTCGGACGGAAGGGGGCCCCGGACCGTGCCGAGCATCAGGGTGCGGTCGTCACGCGGGCCTCCGCCGACCGGCACCTGACGGGCCTTCGGCTTGGCGACGGCGGTCGCGCCGCGCACCTGTTCACCCGTGCGCCGGAAGAGGTGCTGGAAGAGGGGGCCGCCGCAGGTCGCGATGACGCTGATCACGCCGGCGCCCACGATCGTGCCGTACACACCGAGGGTGGAGGCGAGTTTGGCGGCGATGACCGCGGCCACCGCGCTGCCCGAGACCTGAGCCATGCTCAGGTCGATCCTTCTCCTGCCGTCCTCCTTCTCCTCCGGTTCCTCCGTGTCGCCTTCCGGCCTGTGGCGCATCTCCGACCCCTGACGGCTCTTCCGTTCACCTTGCACCCAGAAGGGACAAATGGGCGAAGCGAATAGTTCCGTTTCTGCCGGTTCTGTGAAGAGCGACACGTACGGGGAAGATCACGGACACTCAACTCCCGTACCGCCCGAGAAGTTGGGCGGCGCGCCGGTCCACCCCGGTGGCCCGAATGGAGTACATTGACGAACCCTGGGTCCGGACGCCTTCACGGGTGCCCGGGATCAAGGGGAGGGGGCCGGACACGGCACTCGAACCGGCGGCGCCGCGGCAGCGCACGGGAACCGACTGCACAGAGTGACCGCCTGTCACTCCGGGTAGCCAACAGGTCACCGTGTCATAACGGCGTTCCAGGGTCCACGCCCGACACGCCGGGCAACTCGGCAAGGTAGTGGCAGGCTGCACCCGGGCAGGCCACACTCGACTAGCGGAAGCAGCGACGCACGTGACGTCGGCAGGCACCACCCGGGAGGTCCCCATGCCCGAACTGCGTGTCGTGGCCGTCTCCAACGACGGCACACGACTGGTGCTGAAGGCTGCTGACAGCACGGAGTACACACTTCCGATCGACGAGCGGCTCCGCGCCGCCGTGCGCAACGACCGCGCGCGCCTCGGCCAGATCGAGATCGAGGTGGAGAGCCACCTCCGTCCCCGCGACATCCAGGCCCGGATACGAGCCGGTGCCTCCGCCGAGGAGGTCGCCCAGCTCGCCGGCATCCCCGTCGACCGCGTACGCCGCTTCGAGGGCCCGGTGCTCGCCGAGCGCGCCTTCATGGCGGAGCGGGCTCGCAAGACCCCCGTCCGCAGGCCCGGCGAGAACAGCGGCCCGCAGCTCGGCGAGGCGGTGCAGGAGCGGCTGCTGCTGCGCGGCGCCGAGAAGGACACCGTGCAGTGGGACTCCTGGCGGCGCGACGACGGCACCTGGGAGGTGCTGCTCGTCTACCGCGTCGCGGGCGAGGTCCACACGGCCAGCTGGACGTACGACCCGCCGAGGCGACTCGTCCAGGCCGTGGACGACGAGGCCCGTGCGCTGATCGGCGAGACGGACGACACGATCGCCGCCGCCCCGGAGCCGAGCTTCCCCTTCGTGCCGCGGATCGCCCGGCTGCCCCGGGACAGGCCCCTCGACCGGGCCCTGGACCGCCAGATCGACCGGTCGGACCGCCAGCTGGAGCGGGCGCCCGCCGCTGTCGAGCCGGAGGACGAGCGGGACTCGCTGACCAGCCTGCTCGAAGCGGTACCGAGCTTCCGCGGCGACATGGTCGTGCCCGAGCAGCCCGACTCCGAGCCCTCGGAAGAGCCCGAGGCGGAGGAGCCGCCGGCCCCGGCCGCCTCGGCGGGCGCGGGTTCCGCGTACGCCGACGTCCTGATGCCGCGCGCGGTGTCGGGTCACCGCGACCGGCTCACCGGCACCACGGACCGCCAGGCGGAGGCGGACGGCGTCCGCCCGGGCCGCCGCGCGGCCGTGCCCAGCTGGGACGAGATCGTCTTCGGCACGCGGAGGAAGAAGCAGGACTGACGGCGTTGGGCGTGGCCGTACGCGTACCCGGGGCGACCGGGGCCGGGTACGCGTACGCCGTGCGGAAGCCTCGCGCCGGGTCCCTGGCCCTACGGGGAGGGGACTCGCGCCCGGTGCTCCGGCCGGGGTCGTACGCCGAAGGGGCCCGCGCCAGATCTGTGCGGGCCCTTCGGGCTGCGCGGTCGGGCCGCGCTACTGGGGGTCCGGGCCCGTGGCCACCGGGCGGGCCGGGTCGGACGACCATTCCGACCAGGAGCCCGCGTACAGCGCGGCGGGGATGCCGGCGATCTCCAGAGCCAGGACCTCGTGGGCACCGGAGACGCCCGAGCCGCAGTAGACCGCGATGGGGGTTCCCTCCGCCGCGCCCAGGGCGGCGAAGCGGCTCCTCAGGACGTCGGCGGCCAGGAAACGCCCCTCCGTGTCGACGTTCTCGGTCGTCGGGGCCGACACCGCGCCCGGGATGTGACCGCCCACCCGGTCGATCGGCTCCACGTCCCCGCGGTAGCGCTCGGCCGCCCGCGCGTCCAGGAGCAGCCCCGCGCGCGCGTGCGCCCCCGCACCGTCCCCGTCGAGCAGCCCGAGCGCGCCCGGCTCCGGCCGGAAGTCGCCCGGCTCGGGCGCGGGGACCTTCTCCGTGAGCTCCCCCTCCCAGGCCGCGAGGCCCCCGTCCAGCACCCGTACGTCCTGGTGGCCCGCCCAGCGGAGCAGCCACCAGGCGCGCGCCGCGGCCCAGCCGGGACCGCCGTCGTAGACGACGACCGGACTGCGGGCCGAGACACCCGCACGGCGCATCGCGGCCCCGAAGACCTCGGGGTCGGGCAGCGGGTGCCGTCCGCCGCTGCCGGCCGGGCCCGCGAGGTCGGTGTCCAGGTCGACGTAGACCGCGCCGGGCAGGTGCCCGGCCTCGTACGCAGGACGGCCGGGCGGGCCGCCCAGCGTCCAGCGGACGTCGAGGAGGACCGGCGGCCGGGCTCCGGCCGACTCGCTCAGCAGTTCGCTTGCGGAGATGATGGGCTTCATGGGTGTCATCCTCGCGCAGCCGCACGGCCGCGGAGGACGAACCCGGCGTCCTCCCCACGTCCGTCACCGCGGGGCACGCCACTCGTTGGTGCGACCGGGACGCGCCACGGCCTCTTCGGTGTCACCATCGGACAGGGGCACGGGCACGACGACGGTCCGAGGAGAGAGTCACGATGACCGAGGCGACTCGGCGCACACCCGGCACACCGTGCTGGGTGAGTCTGATGGTGCACGGGCTTGACGCCACGCTGGAGTTCTACCACGCGCTCTTCGGCTGGGAGTTCGTTCCCGGTCCGCAGCAGCTCGGGCCGTACGTGCGGGCGCTGCTCGACGGCAGGGAGGTGGCGGGCATCGGCCGGCTGCCACCGGACCGGCATCTGCGGATCGCCTGGACCCCGTATCTGGCCACCGCCGACGCCGACGAGACGGCCGAGAGCATCCGCGGCTGCGGTGGCACCGTGGCGGTGGGCCCGCTGGACGCGGGCGAGGCCGGCCGGCTCGCGATCTGCTCCGACCCGACGGGCGCGGTGTTCGGCGTCTGGCAGGCGGAGGCGCACCACGGCACGGCGACGGCCGGACCGCCCGGGACGCCCGTGTGGAACGAGCTCCTCACCTACGAGACGACGGTCGGCAAGTTCTACCGGTCGGTCTTCGGCTACGAGGTGGAGCCGGTCGAGTCCGCCGACGAGGACTTCGCGACGCTCCACGTGGACGGGGTCCCGGTGGCCTCCCTGCACGGCGTGGGAAACGACCTGCCCCGGGACAGGGGCCCGCACTGGATGACGTACTTCGAGGTCGCCGACACGGACGCGGCCGCGCGGCTCGTCGTGGAACTCGGCGGCCGTGTGCTGCGCCCGCCGCGCGAGGGCACGGCGGGGCGGCTCGCCCTGGTGACGGACCCGGAGGGCGCGGTCTTCACCCTCGTCAGGTCCGCCGCCGCACGGTGATCCGGTGAGCGTGCGGGGCTGAGGGATCGGCGGTCGTGCTCAGCTGCGCCTGGACCGTACGAGGCTCCGGCCGAGCCGGAACGACGACCCGGCCTGCGGCGGGGCCACCGCTCCGCCCGGAAGGGCGAGCTGGGTCAGCCGTTCGGCGGAGAAGTGGTGCGCGATGCCGGGCTCGGCGTGGTGTCCGGCCAGGAAGGCGGCCGCCTCCTCCCGCATCCCCGGGTGGCTCTTGTGCCGCATGCAGTAGCCGACGGCGCGGACGAGGGGAGTGAGCGAGTCCGGCGCGGGGCCGGGGACGGCGGGCGCCTCGCCCCGCTCCAGATCCGCGACCAGGTGGTCGACGACCGTCAGCGGGATGCGGTTGCTGTTCTCGAAGGGGGTGAGCCGTTCGAGGACCTCGACCGTGCCCACGCGCGCGACGGGGACGCCGTAGTAGACGGCGGCGGTGAGCATCGCCGTGGAGAAGCAGCCGACGACGAGCCGGAGCGCGCACCGCTCGTAGAAGGTCTCGGCGAGCAGGGGCCCGTCGAGGACGGTGAGCCGCGCACCGGAGCGTTCCGCCTCGTCGTGGAGCGCCTGCGCGTAGCCGGCGGGCGCGCTCGGGTGGGGCTTGAAGACGACCGAGCGGTGCCCGGCCGCGACCGCCCCCCGCAGCATCCGCACGTGCAGTTCCTCCTCCTCCTCGGCGGTGAGGAGGGAGAGCGCGGCGAGGTACTGGCCGAGCAGGAGCGCCGTGGGCCGGGCCGCCGTCGCCCGGGCGATGTCGGGGTCGTCGGCCGCCTCCTCGGCGATCTCGGCGAGGACCGCGCGGAAGGCGTCGTCCGGGACGAGCTCGGGCTCGACGCCGTACTCGCTCAGGAGGAGCGGCCGCAGGCCCGGCACGAGGTCGAGGTGGAGGACCCTGCGGATGCGGCAGGCGATCGACTGCGCGAGGTCGTTACGGGTCGGCCCGTAGCTCATGAGGCCGTCCGCGTAGACGTGGAGGGCGCTCTCGGGGAACGTGCCGGCCAGCGCCTTCGCGGGATTGACCTGGATGGATTCGACGATCAGCTCCACCGGGGCGGTGCCCAGGTCCCACGCCGTGCGCAGCACGCGCTGCCAGAGCGGCGCCTCCTCGGGGCGGGGGGCCCAGGCGGCGGGGTGGTACGGGTGGATCGTCTCGTTCCAGTCGAGGGTCCCGTCGAAGCGGGCGGCGATCCGCTCGTATCCGGTCATGGTCTCCAGGCGCAGTGCCGTCTCCGGGATCTCGGCGTTGCGCGAGATCAGCAGGAGTCGGCGGGCGTCCTCGCGGGGGCCGAACTGGCCGGCGTCCAGGGAGGCGGCGAGGGTGGCGGCGCCGTACAGGGTGGACACCTGGAAGATCTGCACCGGCCTGGAGTCGGTGACCGTGGCGGGGACGGCGGGGGCGGGGGCCTGGGCGGCGACGGGGGCCTTGTCGGGGGCCATGGGTCAGGCGGTCCTTACGGTGTCGCGCAGGCCCCTGAGGAGGGTGCTGCGGGGGGTGTCCATGGTCGCCAGGGTCTCGTCGAGGACGTGCTGCGGCATCCGGTGGAGGGCGTCGGCGACGTCGGCGCGGAGCCGCTCGGCGACGGCGGGGTCGTACGTGCCGACCTTGCCCATGTGGAAGGCGATCATCGCGCAGTAGGTGCGGACCGCCTTCGGCAGGAACCGCTCCGCCTCCGGGTCCCTGGAGACGTCGTCGAGCAGGAGGTCGTACGACGGGATGAAGTCGAGCTGCCGGTTGTCGGTGATCTGCGTGAGCGAGGTGGTGACGCCTCGCCGGTAGAAGACCCCGTGCAGGGAGAGCGCCGCGAAGGTACGGGCCTTGAGGTGGAGGCGCCATACCCAGAGCCGGTCCTCGGCCGTTCTCAGCGAGGTCTCGAATCGTGAGGCGCCGTTCTCGAAGAGCCGCGCGCTGTACACGCCGAAGGGCACGAACGGGTAATCCACCATCGTCACCATGCTGGCGGGTGAGATTCCGTCCCGGGGGTCCATCACCGTGTCGCGGCGCTTGGCGGGGGCGTAGCGGATCTGCCTTTTCCGTCCCTCCGAGAGGACGTGGTCGGTCCGGGCGAAATCGCAGCCCAGACGCTCTGTCCCGGCCACGGCGGCGGTGAGGTGGCCCGGCGCGTACCAGTCGTCGCCGTCGAGGAAGGTGAGGTATTCACCGCTCGCCGCGTCGATTCCCGTGTTGCGTGCCTGGGCGACGCCCAGATTCGTCTCGTGCCGGATGACGGTGGCGTTCGGCAGACGGTCGCGCCAACGGTCGAGGATTTCCGGGGTGTCGTCCGTCGAGCAGTCGTCGATCAGCAGGAACTCGAATTCCGGATCCGCGTTGTTCGCGAGACTGCGCAGGGTGTCGGGCGCATAGGGCCCGACATTGTGGAACGGTACGACGACGGACAGTTTCGGCACTCGGAATCCCCATACTGAATCGAACAGTTAAACGCCGCTACGGCGGGTACGGTAACGCCCCACTTCTCCGGGCGAACGATCCGCGCGTGCACTCCGGGTGAACTCTTGTCGTCTCCCGTGGAAAGTCCGCGCGGAGGTGTCTCTCACCGCCGGGCCCGGCGGTGCAGGACTCCCGTCACCGCCAGGGCGAGGAGCGCGACCCCGCCGACGGCGCCGCCGAGGCGGAGCCCCGGGGGCCGGAACGAGCAGGTGACCGTGGTCGCCCGGCCGTCGAGCGGAACGGCCACGAGCCCCTCGTACGCGCGCGCGGGGCGGGGCTCCGCGTCACCGGCGGCGCAGCGCCAGCCGGAGATGCGGGGCGCCGCGAGCACGGCGGTGCCCGTGCTGCCTGGGGGCAGTTCGGCCGTGACCGTGTGACCGGTCGCTCGCACCCGTGAGGCTCCGGTGCCGGTCAGCTGCCGTACGGCGGAGTCGAGCCGGGCCTGGACCAGACAGCCCACCGGCTGACGGGGCAGCCGCAGCTTCGTCTCGGGAATCAGAGCGATCCGCACCTCCCCTGACGGGGGCACGGTGCCCAGGGCCCGCATGGGGGCGCGGACGGCGGGCGGCTTGCCCTCGAAGTCCACCGGCCGCTCCCCCGCGAGGGTCGCCGCGCCCCGGTACTCGGGCGCCCAGAACCAGACCTGGGAGCCCGCCGGGCAGCGGGCGGTGAGGGTGCGTCCGCTGCGGGCGGGGACCGGCAGCTCGTACACCTCGGCACCGAGCAGCCGCTCCTGCCGCGCGAAGGCGGAGTCTCCGCCGTGGGTGGCCGGGCGTCCCGGCGGACGGACGGTCACCAGCGGCGGTACGGGAGTGGTGGTGACGGAGACCGTGGCCCGGGGCGGCGCGTCCTGCCGTACCCGCTCCGTGGGGCGCGAGCGGATGCGGGTGCCGATGGAGAACAGGGCGTCGGTCACCGGGTTGTCGAGGGTGACCGGATGCCGGCCCTTGGCGTAGTAGCCGAAGCCGAGGGACGCCAGGGTGCGGGAGGTCACCTCGGCGGTGAGGCTGCTGTAGTAGTCGGGGCCCTGGCCGCCGACGAGGAGCACGTCGTTGCCGCCGGGGACCTCGCCGGGGTCCGTACGGTAGCGGGGCCAGGCGTCGGCGCGGGCCGCCTCCTCGGCCACGGAGGTGTGCCAGGGGCCGATCCGGGGGGACCAGGCGACCTTGCTCCGCTGCTGTTCCTCGATCCGCTTCCCCGTGACGGCCGCCTCCCCCGCCTGGGCGACGACGAACAGGATCAGGGCGAGAACGGGCAGTACGCGCGCGGTGGTTCTCCGGGCGCGCGGCCGGACGTCGGATGGGACGTGCGGGGGGGTGTCAGGCGGGGTGTGCGGCCGGGCGTCACGGTGGGTGCTGAGCCCGGTGTCGGGCTGGGTGTGCGGCCGGGCGTCAGGCCCTGCGTTCCGTCTGGCGTTCGCCCCGGCGAGGAGAACGGCGCCGAGTGCCAGGACCCCGGCGGCTCCGAACGCGGGGTAGGTCCACCGGTCGATGTCGACGCTCCCCCGGGCCGCCCAGGCGAGCGACCCGAGCAGGGCGCCGCCCCCGGCGAGCGCGGCGGGCCGCGGCACCCCTCCGGCCGCCGAGAACCAGGCGGCGATCAGCAGCAGCCCGCAGAGGACGAAGGTCTGACGGTACGGAATGCCGTTGGGCGAGGCTCCCGCGTGCCAGAGGAGGTGCGTCGGCTCCCACTGGAGGGAGAGCGTCACGACGACGACCGCGGCCGACCAGGCGGCACGCACGCGCGGGGCGACGGCCCGGTTGAACGGCAGGGTCAGGGCGAGCGCCAGCGCCGGCGTGCCGATGAAGAGGGCGGGGCTGGCCACACTCGCGGTGGCGGGCAGGAACCGGGCGAGGACGTCCGTCCAGGCGGCGGCCGCGAAGGTGGTCTCCGGTGTGGGGTCGGCGACCTTGGTGCCGAGGAAGACCACCACGACGAGCGGGGCGGCGAGCCCGACGCCGATGAGGACACCGCGTGCGGCGCGGAGCGCCCCTGCGAGGCGTCGGCGGGCGGAGGCCGTCTCCTCGGCGGTGAGGAGCCGTACGAGGAGGACGGCGGCGGCGCCGAGCGTGGCCATGTACGCCGTGTAGAAGTTGGCGACCCAGGCCAGCGCGACGACGAGAGGACCGAGGACGGGGCGGCGCCCGGTGCGGGCCCACTCCCCGACGAGGCAGAGCAGCGGGAAGGCGACGAGCCCGTCGAGCCACATCGGGACGGACGCGCCGAAGTTGAAGGTCCAGCCGGAGAGCGCGTACGCGGTGCCCAGCACGGCGGCGACCGGCCAGGGTCCGGGGCGCAGCCGCAGGAGCAGCAGCGTCATCGCCGCCCCGGCCGCCGTGATCTTGGCGGCGGTGACCACGTACAGGGCGAGTTCGATGTGGTCGGCGGGGAAGAACACGACGAGCAGGTCGAAGGGGCTGCTCAGATAGGTGCCGATGTCACCGAGGAAGTTGGAGCCGAAGCCGGAGTTCCAGTTGAGGAAGGCGTCCCCGTCCGTGTCGCCGAGGAGGAGGGAGCGCCAGTACGCGTGGAACGGCAGGTACTGCTGGCCGAGGTCGACGACGTTCCTGGTGACCGGCCCGAACGGATGGCTGCGGGAGAGCCTGGTCGCGAGGCAGAGCAGCACGGCGGTCAGCAGGGCGGCGGCGAACGGCCCGAGGACGGCCGGGGCCAGCGGGCCGCGTGCCGGGGCGCCGGGGCGGCTCCGCGGCCCGCCTGTCCCCTCCGCGCCGTGGACCTCGTCGAGCACGGTCTCGGCGGCGGGGGGCACACGTCCTCCAGGGGGCGCACGGAACGGGAACGCCCGGGGAGTCGTACGACACGGGCCGACCGCCATTACCGCCGAGCCGGGCGACCCGCAACCGATCACCAGGCGGTCTTCCGGTACACCTCGGGTGAACTCCCGGTGCCGAGGGCCGGGTCGTCGGACGGCGTCCTCCGGGGCGACGAGGTCATCGGCCGTACGGTGTTCCGTCAGCGCGCCGCCCGGACGGGACGGCCTTCGTCAGGCCTGTGCCGCCCCTCTCGCCGGAAGGGTGCGGAGAGCCTCACGCGTCCTGTTCGCTCCCGAGGGGAGTCTCCTCCTCGACGGCGGGCACACCCGAGGAGGGAAGGAGCTGCGGGATGCCGTCGACGATCGGATAGTGCCGGCGCAGGCGCGGGTTGTAGAGAGCGCCCTTCGTCTCGTCGAGGAGCAGCGGGCCCTTGTCGAGCGGGCAGGCGAGAATCTTCAGCAGCGGGCTGTCTGGCTTCATGGCCGGGTTCCTTCGGAGGTGGGGGTGTTCGCGTCGTGTCGCGGCAGGGTCAGCAGGACCGTCAGGGCGAGCACGGTGCCGCCGAGACGCAGTAACAGCCGCAACGGGTCGTCGGGCAGCGGCTCGTCGAACGCGATCGTGCCGCTCACGATGGTGAACACGCAGGTCACCGTCGAGCACACCGGAACGATCAGTGACGCGCGGCAGCGCTGCAGGGCGGTCTGCGACAGCACCAGGCCGCTGACTCCTGTCAGCAGGAGGAGGTACGGGTACGGGGAGGCGAGCAGGGCGGGCACGGAGCCCAGCAGGTCCGAGGTGTCCAGATGTCCGGAGACGCCCTTGACCGCCAGCGAGCTGACGCCGTAGATCAGACCGACCGCGATCGCGTAGGCCACCCCGGTGGTCGGCTGCCGATGGCGTCGGCGGGCGCGCCGTTCGGCGGCGGCGTAGAGCGCGACGCCGGCCACGAGGGTCGGCAGGCACAGTGCCAGCAGGATGCCCGTGGGAGCCGTCCGGCTGATCTCCTCGCTGGTCCCGTACAGCGAGGCCACCACCATCACGAGCGCCAGACCGATGACAGCCACCGCACGCCGCTCACGGCCCGAGGGGCGCTCGCCGAGCACCACCGACGAGAGCACGAGAAGGAGCACGAGGCCGGACAGGAACAGGCCCTGCGCGGCGGCGATCGGCAGGGTGCGGTAGACGGCGAGCTGCGCGGCGAACCCCAGGGCCAGCGCCATGGCCCCGCAGATCCACAGCGGTCGGCCTGCCAGCAGGAGCAGGGCCCGGCCGGGTTGTGCGGCACTCAGCGGCGGCATCCCGGCCAGCGCCCGCTTCTCCAGGACGAAGCCGGTGCTGTACAGGACGTTCGCCACCAGCGCGGCGGCCACACCCCACCCCACGCGCTACACCCTTCTCGCATGCACGAGGAGGATGGAGGCGAGCGACGGCATCCCGCAGGCCAGCCGGTCCAGCGGGCGGAGCGGGCGCGGTACTCCGTGGAACGGCGCACCGGCGACCTTCACGACCTCGAACCCGGAGGCCGCCACGAACTCGCGGAGCGCGCGCGCCGTGTACAGCCGCAGGTGCCCCACCACCTCGCTGCCCGGTCGGCCGTGGATACCGCGCAGACTCACCTCGGAGAACACCGGCTGGACTCCGGCGAGCAGCAGCGCGCGGTTGTACCAGGCGGCGAGGTTCGGTGTCGAGAGCATGAGGTGTCCGCCGGGTCGCAGCACCCTGCGGAGTTCGTCGAGGGCGCTGTCGGGGTCGACGAGGTGCTCGACGACCTCGCTGAACAGCACGGCGTCGGCGCTGCCGGAGGCGAACGGCAGCCCGCTGCCGGTCAGTTCGCCCCGGACGACCTGGCTCAGGCGCGGCGCCGCCCGGCGCAGGGCATCCTGCGACCAGTCGATCCCCACGACGCGGTGCCCGTCGAGTACGCGCGCGGCGATCGCGCCCGCCGAGCCGTCCCCGCAGCCCACGTCGAGTACGGTCGCGGCCGGGCGGCCGGGACCGACGGGGCCCAGCGCGGCGGCCAGCATCCGGGCCTGCCGCAGTGTCCGGGCCTCCCCGGAGGCGACCGGAACGGTGGGGTTCTCGTAGAAGTCCCGCAGCCCGGGAACGCGCGGACCCGACGAAGCCACCGCCGCCTCGGGCGACTCGCCGGTTGCTGCCGTGCCGGTGGCTGAGCGGGTCATGACGGCCTCTTGTGGTTGTCCTGGGCGGTGCGGGTTCCGGTCGGTGTCGTGTGCGGACGCGGTGTGCCGGGGTGGTCCGGCCCGTCCGGGCAACCTCCGCGTCCCCGGGCCGAGGCGACCCCGGCTGGAGCGTCCTCGGCCGGAGCGACCGCGGGTGGAGCGACCCCGGGTGAAGCGACCCCGGCTGGAGCGTCCTCGGCCGAAGCGGCCCCGGTTGAAGCGACCCCGACCGAAGCGACCCCGGCGGAGGCGACCCCGGTTGGAGCGACCCCGACCGAAGCGACCCTGGTCGACGCGTCCCCGGCCGGAGCGTCCCCGGCCTCGCTGAGCGAGGTCGTCGCGAGCGACTCCGCGAACAGGTCCGCCAGTTCCGCACCGGCCGCGTCACCGAGCAGCGTCCGCGACCAGCGCAGCGTCACGTGCAGCCGGCCGCCGGTGGAAGCCGCCGCCACGCTCAGCCCGCGCGGCATCCTGGCCGGCGCGGAGAACCACACGGCCGTCGCCCGGCCGGCGTCGCCGAAGTCCAGCGCGTACGGTACGCGCCCGATGTTGGTGACCAGCGCCGTCGAGGTCCAGGACGCCGCGGCCCGGCGTGCGCCACGGGTGAGCACGCCCCGGACACCGACCGGCAGCAGCGGTGCGGTCAGCAGGCTCGCCCCGGCGCCCATGGGGGCGCCGTCGGCCGACTTCAGCGCGCGGGTGCGCCGGGCGGTGGCGCACAGCAGCCGTGCCACGGCCTCCGGGGCCGGCCGCTCACGGAGCAGCAGCTCCGCGTCGTGCGGGTCGTCGGAGGTCATGGCCACCTCGACGAGCCGGGTCCCGTTGCCCATCGGCATCTCCGTGCCCCGTGGACGGTCGTCCACGGGCATCGTGATCCGCACCGGACCGCCCGGCCGGCCTCGCGAGACGTTCCAGCGGCCCACCATCAGTGACGTGGCGACGAGCAGTTGGTCGTTGACGGTCCAGGACGGGAGGTCTCCGTTCGGTGCCGCGCGCCTCGGGACGGGCAGGTCCGCCTGCACCATGCCGTTGCCCACGGCGCGGGCGCGCACCGGCCCGGGGCGGGAGTCCGGCGCGACCCGTACGGGGCGCCCCCGCAGGGTGCGGCCGGTCTCGCTCGAAGCCGGACCCGAGCGCCCCGGCCGGACCCGCCCGGGTACCGGGAGGGCCGCCGTGCCGCCGTACTGTTCCGCGGTCGTGGCGAGCACCCGCAGTCCCGAGGGCGCGTCGAGAGCCGTGTGATGCGTCGTCAGGAGAAGTACCGTCCCGGTATCGGGCCCGGTGTCCGTCCGGACGACGTCCAGGCGCATCGGAGGCGACTCCGTGAGCGGCGGGCACTCCGCCAGGGCGCGGGCCCTGGCCTGCGCCAGGGCGTCGGGTCCCCGCCCGGCGAAGTTCACCGGATCCGTGTCCGGCCGGCCGGTCAGCTCCCAGGCGAAGGACCGCCGGTGCCGACGGCCCGGTACCTCTCGTGCCAGCACCCGGGGGTGGGTGAGCAGCGCCTGCTGGAACGCGGTCCGCAGCCGTACCGGGTCCAGCCGTCCGGGCAGGTGGACCTCGATGTGCACGCTCTCCGGTTCGTCGTCGTTCAGGCAGTGCCGCGACACCTCGTCGACGGTCGGAAAGGGAATCCGGACCCCGCCGGAGGGGGTGGTGGTCCCCCTCCCGGCGGGTGCCCACGGCGCGGTCACGAGGGGCCACTGCCTTCCGGTCGCCAGAGCGGCGGCCGGGACCGGTGTCCGTCGCCGCTGCGCGGCCTGGCCGTGACCACCGGTCCGGCTTCCGGCGCGTCGGACCGGTCGTCGCCGCCCCGCCCGCCGCCGTCTTCTCCCCCGTCGGCGTCCCCGCGCCCGGCGGCCGGGGACGTCGGTCGCGCCGACGTCACCAGCGCGGCGGACAGGGCCACCAGCGTGAGCACCTGCGCCAGACCGCTGAACGCGCCCTCCCCGTCGGCGACCGGCTCCCCGGCGCCGAGGGCCGCGACGATCCCCGCACCGGCCATCGCCGCCGCCGCCGTCGGCACCAGCACGCCCGGCCGGAGCCGCGCGGCCACGGCGAGTACGGGCACGACCAGCGCCCACGGCCCCGCCACCACCGCGACGACCGCGGTCAGGGCGAGCGTTCCGAGCAGCATCCCCGGTGCCGCCGGCTGGGGCGGTGTCTCGTCGGCGGTGCCACCGTCGTCGCGCCGACGGCCCACGAAGGCCAGGGCGGCCAGGACGACGAGCGTGAACCCGCCGCCGATCAGGGCGGCCCGGTACGGCGCGGAGGGCTCGAACTCCATGGTCACCGTTCCGGACGCGCCGGCCGGGATCACCCAGGCCTGCTGCCAGCCGTCGAGGCGCACCGACTCCAGCTCCGCGCCTCCCAGGGTGGCCTTCCAGCCCTCGTTGGCGTTCTCGTAGGTCCGCAGGTAGGCGGCCTCGCCGTCGCCCGCCGACACCGAGACGGCCCGGCTGTCGTCGCTCCACCTGGTGACGGTGGCCTCGCGCCCCGCCGCTCCCTCGACGGCCCGGGGGGTGCCGCGGGTCAGCGTGACGTCGGTGATCGCCAGCGGGCCGGCGTCGGCCGCCTCCACCTCGTGATCGCCGGACGGAAGCTCCAGGGTGCCGTCCTTCTCCTTCCCCGCGCAGAGGGCGACGGTGACGGGACGCCGTTCGAGGAGGTCCCGGACGAGTCCGGAGGCCTTCGTCTTGTGCAGGACGCCGCCCACGGCGAGGTCGGGGCCCTGCCCGCACGGCAGCGAGAAGCGCGCGGACGGCTTCGGCCGCGGCACTCGCAGATCGGCCAGTGCGGGGACGTGCACCTCGCTCAACCCGACCGGCAGCTGCAGCTGCGCGTTCGCCACCGGGTTGTGGACGGTGAGCGGGGCGACCGTGGTGATGGTGATGTCGAGCCGGTTCGTCTCGATCTCCGGGAAGCGGATCCGCCCGTTCTCGTCCACGTCGGCCACCGCGGCGCCGTGCGGGGAGCTGATCATCACCTGCTCGGGCCGGGTGGACACCCCGCCCGCCGGCGCGAGGATGATCTCGTCGATCTTCTTCATCCCGGGCCAGCTCAGGTGGACGACCGGCCGGTCGCCCGCGATCCAGGCGGTCGTCAGATCACCGTCGACCAGGTTGCGGGCACCGAGTGCCGTGCCGTTGCGGCTGGTGGAGTCCACGGCGGCCGTCAGCCGGTTCTTCGAGCCGGGGGCCGAACGGTCGAGCAGTTCGTCCAGCGCGCCGCCGGGCACGGCGACGGCTCGCGCCGACACCTGGTACGCGCCCGACTCCTCGGTGCTGAACCGCCGGTGCAGTCCCACCTCCGCCGACGCGGGCGACAGGCCGCTCGCGTCGGTGCCACGGTGCAGGGAGTACACGGTCGCCGCCGCGTCGGTGCGCTCCGCGTCGGCGGGCAGCACCAGCATGCGCGTCACCTGGACGCCCGGAATCGACACCTCGGAGAACCCGGCTCCGGAGAGGCCCGGGCGCGCCTGCTGCGCGGCGAGGACGGTGATCTTCATCCAGGAGGCCTCGCCGACGGGAGCCTTGACCGTCTGCCGCAGACCGTTCGTCTGGAGGGGGCTGTCGGCCGCACCCCGGTCGGTCTCGATCCGCACCTGCGTGGGCGCCGCGCGCATGGCGTCACCCGGCAGGGGCGTCAGCTGGACGGAGGCCGGGATGTCGGTCGGCCGGGCGAAGTCCACTCGCAGCCACTGTCCGACCGGCTTGCCCGGGCTGCCCTCGGCCCACGCGGTGTCCGGGTTGCCGTCGAAGGCGTTCACCGGGTCGTGCTGCGGCAGGTGGAACAGCCAGTTGCCACTGCTGGAAGCCGTCACGGCCTCGGCGCCGCGCAGTACCGCCGTGGTCTGGTGGTCGATGCTCTCCGACGGCAGGATCTGCTTGGGCTTCTCACCCGGGTTCTGCAGGCTGCCGGAGTGATTGCGCTCGTCCGCCGTGTAGGTGTACGAGGTGTTGTTGTTGACGAGGCCGAACCGGGTGTCGGCGCGGCGCAGCCCGTCCGCGACCGCCTTCACCGGTGCGACGACGCCCTTGGGGAGCCGGTCCCCGGCCAGCACGGCCGGTCGCCCGGTCATGGAGGGATCGGCGGACAGCTGGAGCAGCGCCTCGGGTCCGCCGCTGACCACGGCCGTGTCGGCCACGGCCGAGACGCCGACCCTGTCGGGCCGCCCGGCCCCGTCCTGCGGCTGGTAGATCTCCACGGCCTGGAGCCGCGGGTAGAGCCCCTGCACCTGGAGCGGGGTGTCGGCGGCTATGCGTCCGCCGGTCATCAGCGGGCCGAACCCGGTGACCTTGCGGTAGCCGGACGACTCCAGGGTCCGCTTCACCGTCTGCGGCGGGACGTAGCCGATCTGGTCGGGGTCGAGGTCGTTGCGGACGACCACCTCGTGCATGCCGGCCCGTGCGAGGTACGCCCGGAGGCCCGGAACCTCGGTGCCGGACAGCAGCGCCTGCTCGACGGCGTCCGTCATACGGCGTGCTCCGGGAGTTCCGAAGGGGACGAAGTCCCGCTGCGCCCAGGGGGTCTCGGCCAGCACGTCGAAGGGCTGGTCGATGGGGGAACCCCAGGTGTAGATGCCGTGCGCCGTCGCCGGGACGACCAGGGCCCGGCTGTTCGGGGCGTTGTCCTTGAGCCAGCCGGCGGCCTTCTCCCAGTGGGTGGGAAGCTTGGCGAACCCCCCCGGCTGGAGGATCGAGCCGTTGACGTACGGGAGCGCCAGACCGGGCAGGACGAGCACCGCCGCGGTCACGGGCACCCAGCGGCGACCGGGGAGGGCGCGCAGGGCGCGAGAGCCTCTGCTCGCGGACAGCACGGCTGTCAGATGGGTGAGTCCGAGGACGAGCGCGAGGGCCAGTCCCGGCTGGAACTTGTAGATGTTGCGGAACGGCTTCAGCGGTCCGTTCAGCCAGTCCTGGACGGCACCGTGGAACGGACCGCCGGCGGCTCCGCCGTACCCGGCGAGGGCGATCAGGACGACGGCCAGGACGGTGAGCAGCAGCCAGCGGCGCTCCGGCAGGTCCCGCCGGGCCAGGCCGGCCAGGCCGAGCGCCGCGGCGAACGCCGAACCGAGAACGGCGATGACGGAGGTCGCGACGGTCCAGCCGGCCGGCAGCCACGCCTCACCGAAGTTCAGATACGCCACCCAGTTGCCGGCGCCGCGCAGGAGCTCGGTCGCCGACATGGTGGCCGTGGTGGTGTCGGCCTGCTCGACGTACGGCATGAAGTTCTCGCCGTACATGCCGAGCAGGAGCAGCGGCACCACCCACCACACGGTGGCCAGCACGACGCCCGGTATCCACCAGGCCAGCAGCGCGCGTCGGCGCCGACCGGGCGGGCGGCTGAGGAGGTACAGGCCCACGGGCAGCAGCGCGGCCAGTGTCGAGGCGGCGTTCACACCGCCCATGAAGGGGATCAGCAGCGCCGATCGCGCGGCGGCCTTCCGGGGGCTCAGCTCCGCGGAGGTCAGCGGCAGCAGCACCCACGGCAGCAGGGCGCCGGGCAGCGCGGCGGCGGAGGTCGATCCGATGACGATGGTGAAGGTCGGCCACAGCGCGTAGACCGCGGCCCCGAGGACCCGGGACGCGGACGTACCCACGCTGAGCCGCTCGGCGAGTCTGAGCGCGCCCCAGAAGGCGGCGGTCACGATGACCGAGAGCCAGAGCCGTTCGGCCAGCCAGACCGGTACCTGCAGCAGGTCCATGAGCGCGTAGTAGGGAAGTGCGGGGAAGGCGTAGCCGACGTACTGGTTGGCTATGCCGCCGAGGCCGACGTTCCCGTTCCACAGCGAGCCGAGATCGCCGAGGAAGCGCCAGGGGTCGAGGGCGACGCCGAGTTTGGTCTCGAACGTCGTCCTGCCGGGTGACACGGCGAGGAACGCCACCAGCACGACGGCCCAGAAGCCGAACAGCAGGCGTCGTCCGCGCGGCTCGCCGGACGCCCCCGACGGCGTCGGGCCGGGCTGCGGCACCCATGTGGGTGCCTGGACCGTAGTGGTCATGACCGTTCCTCGCTTCGCATGCTCATGGGCTTCGCCTGAGAATCAGCAGCAGATTCCAGGTGGCGATCTCGCGGAGTCCCGGCACCCGGGTGATCGTGCTCGCGAGGAACGGCCAGTAACGGGACCGCGCTGTCACGACCTGCACGTCGTCGCGACCGCGGACGTGCCGCAGGGTGGGACCGATGTGGACGGGGAAGAGGTTCTCGCCGAGCGTGTGCTTGGCCGCGCGACCGGTGCGCCGTTCGTAGCGCGCGCGGGCCCGGTCGGCCCCGAGGTAGTGCCACGGCGCGGTCTCGTGGCCTCCCCAGGGCGAGAGCCAGTTGGTGAACGACAGGTAGATCAGTCCGCCGGGGCGGGTGACCCGTGCCATCTCGCTGATGAACGTCTGCGGGTCCGACACGTGCTCCAGCACGTTGGACGAGAAGCACACGTCCGCGACGCCGTCGGCGAGCGGCAGCAGATACCCGTCGGCGAGCACCGCGTCCTCGGTGGTACGACCGCGGGCGTTCAGCTCCCGCGGGTCGGGCTCGAAGAGGTAGCTCTGCGCGCCGCGGCGGCGGAACTCCTCGGTGAAGTGGCCGCTGCCGCCGCCGACGTCGACGACGATCTTGCCGGTCAGGTCGACGTGGCGCGCCACCTGTGCGACCGAGTCGCGGGCCAGCAGGGTGTAGCACCGTTCGGGCTCCCGGGGTTCGCGCATGAACGCCCGGAAGAGGCAGGCCGATCGCCTCAGCGACGGGTCCTTGAACGCGCGGTCGGTGGTCTCAGCCACGGCCGCTCCTGCCGCGTCTCAGGGTCGTGGCGCGCTCCACGGCCTCGGCGGCGACCGCCTGGAACTGACGGACCGTCGCGCTCCAGCGGAAGCGCTGGGCACGCTGCGCCGCGGCGCGCCCCATGGCCGCGCGCCGCTCGGTGCTGAGGGACAGGGTGCACCACGCGGCGGCGAAAGAACTCTCGCCCCGGGCGAGCACGCCGGTCACCCCGTCCTCGACGGAGTCGCGCAGGCCGGGTATGTCGAAGCCGATCGCGGGGGTGGCCCGCGTGGCCGCCTCGGTGACGACCAGCCCCCAGCCCTCGACGAGGGAGGGGTGGACCAGCAGCCACGCCTCGCACATCAGCCGGTGCTTCTCGGCTTCCGACACCCGGCCGGCGAACGTCACGGAGGGACCGGCCATGGCTTCGAGGCGTTCCCGTTCGGGTCCGTCCCCCACGATGACGAGCCGGCCACCGGTGACGGGACGTACCCGTTCCCACAGCCGTAGGAGCAGGTCGATGCGCTTGTACTCGACCAGTCGGCCGACGGCGAGGAACAGCGGTTCCTTCGCCTCGGGCAGCAGGGGGCCGGGGTCTTCGACGCCGTTGTTGACGATCCGGATGCGGTCCGCCGCCACGCCGATGTCGCGCAGCTCGGCGGCGGTCGACTCGGAGACCGCCACCATCAGGTTGTCCCGGTGGATGCCGGTCAGCGCCCAGTGCTCCAGCTTGCGTCCGAGTCGTGCCGCCGGGCCCGGGTAGCGCATCTGCCAGAGGTCCGTGTGGACGTGGTTGACCAGGCACACCGTTGCTCCGCGGTGCCACAGCGGCGCCAGGTACGGCATGCCGTTGCAGACCTCGACCAGCAGGTCGCAGGTGCCGACCTCGCGGGTGAAGGTCGCCTTGGCCCGCGGGAAGTGACTCGCGTCGCCCCCCGCGGAGACCACCCGGTAGTCGCGTGCGGCGGCAGGGCCGCCGCACACGAGCGTGACCTCGTGGCCGGCGGCACTCAGACCGCCGGCTATCCGGTCGATGAGCAGTTCCGAGCCGCCGGCGGCCTCGTTGGCCAGGTCGCGACGGGCGAGGAAAGTAATCCGACGCGGCGCGGGCGCCCCGAGGGGCGCGACGTGCGGGTCGGGGGCGAGCGCGTCGGTGACGTGGCTGCCGGTACGGATGTGCGCGGGGACGGAACGGGAGTCCTTCTGGCCCGGGGCCAGAGCGGACGAGCGCTGGGGCATAGAGGTGCTCCAACTCGGCGGCTGCGGGTGGGATACGCATGAGGGTGTGCCGGGCTTCCGGGGATGAAGCGCTGGGCTGGCTCGTACTGCGGGTGTTTCGGGCACTGCGGGTGCCGCGGTGGCGGGCCGCCGGGGGTGGCGGCCGACGTGGGCGGAAACATTGCCCCTACCGCGGGGTAACATCAGTCTTCGTTCAGGGATTCGTTCCCGCTACTCACCCGGATGACAATTTCGGGACTTTGGGCGCCCCCGTTTTCCTCACTCCGATGAGTCGTCGGCCCGCCGGGAGCCGCGCATCAGCAGTGCGGTGCCGCCGAGGGCCAGCAGGCCGCCGACCAGGCCGCCCACGACGGGGGCGGTCTCGCCGAGCAGCTTCAGCCGGTCGCTGTCCGCGGAGGCCAGCTCGACCTGCTCACGCCGGGTCCCCTCGGTGAACTCCAGCCCCTCGCTGGCCAGCAGGGTGACCGCGTCCTTCGGTGAACCCGGGGCGCGCAGCGTCTTCTTCGGCGCGATCAGGGCGTTCATGATCCGCCCCGTGCGCTGGTCCACGGTCAGCTCGATCCGCGCGTTGGAGTACCACTCCTCGGCCAGCACCTGGCCCGGCTTCGAGCTGCCCACCAGCACGCCGGGCACCAGCCGGGTACCGGTCGGGGTGGCCTTGACGCTGCCGGCGAAGCGGTAGCCCTGGCGTCCGCCGACCCTGACGACCTCCTGGAACTCCAGCGGCACGGTGGCACCCAGGGTGCTGTCCCACCAGGAGTAGGCGCGCTTCTCGACGTCGAACGGGAACTTCAGGTAGGCCTCGCCCTCGAAGGCGGGCTTCTCGTCGCAGCAGTGCACCGGAAGGTTCGTCCGGCGGTCGGTCACCCAGCGCTCGGTGGTCCACTGCAGGGATTTGCGCGGGTCGCCCAGGGCGAGGGTCTTCGGCGAGTCGATCTGCGTCGACACGTCCCAGATGGCGTTTCCGCTGCGCTCACCAGCCGCTACGTCCCCCAGGACTCGGCGGGTGATGGTGATCGTCCGGCCTTCCACCGTGGAGACGGACCCCGTGTCGAAGTAGCTGCCCGGACCGGTGAAGACCGTCGTGGAGTCCACGTCGGTCGGTGTGCGCTTGGCGCGCGGTTCCACGTACCAGACCAGCAGCTGGGTGAACACCAGCAGGAAGACTCCGACACCCAGCAGAATCAGGGACAAAGGTGATATTGAACGACGCATGTGGGTACTCCGATACGGGCGCGACGTGCGGGGGCTCGTGGGCCGTGTGGGAAGGGGGCACACACACGGGGTGCAGCCTGTCCGGGGGCAACAAGGGATACCCGGCAGTAACAGTGACTGTGGACCGCGAAATTAGGCTGCCCTTGACCATCTGTCAATGCGCCTCTCATACTGGCCGCGCCGGACCGGGCCGGTGCGCTGGGTGACAGACCTCGATCAACGAGAGGCCGATCATCCTCATGTCCAGACTGCTCGCCGCCTTCCTGACCTGCGCCGCCTCCGCCCTCCTGGCCACCGGCGCCGCCTACGGAATCGTCACCGCTCTCGACGCCACACCCGAGCAGCAGAATGTGCCGCTCGTCACGTTCCCCGAACCGCCCACGGACGCCACGTCCAGCACAGCGGGATCCGGCGCGGGCTAGGTTGGAACATGCAGCCCGCAGCCCGAACGCGTAGGGACCGGACACCCAGGAGCGGTGCGGTGGAAGCGTCGTCAGCGTGGCACGACGTGCCACGAGAACGGATTCAGCAGTTCGCCGACCGGGCCCTTGAACAGGTCCCGGAACTGGCACAGGACATCCTCGCCGCGATCCGGCAGGAGTATCCGGGCCTCGTGCTGCTCCCCGACGAGTCCGGAGAGCCGAAGGCCCTGGTGGCGATCCGGCACGCGCTGGAGCTCTTCGTGGAACAGATGGCCACGGGGTCGGCCCGGCCGCGCACCCTCCCGGAACTGTTCCGGGACTTCGGGCGCGGCGAGGTCTCCCAAGGGCGCAGCCTGGACTCCTTGCAGGGGATCTACCGGCTGGGCGTACGCCTCTCCTGGCGGCGTATGGCGGAGATCGGCCAGCAGGTCGACATCCCGCCCTCGGCCATGTACGAACTCGCCGAGTCAGCGTTCGAGTACCTCGACGTCATGGTCGCCCAGTCGGTACGCGGCTACGCCGAGGCCGTCGCCCGCCAGGCCGGGGAACGGCTGCGCCTGCAACGGCTCCTCGTCGACCTCCTGCTCACCGAGCACCGCTCCGACCCGTCCGCCCTGCTCGCCGACCGCGCGGGCGACCTGGGCTGGCAGCTGCCCGGGAAGGTGGCGGTGGCGGTGCTGCTCCGCCCCGCCCAGGAGGCCGTCGCCCCTGCCGTCGGCGAGGAGATGCTGCTCGACATGGAGGGCACGCAGCCGCGCCTGGTCGTACCGGACCCGGACGCCCCCGGGCGCGCGGAGCTGCTGCACCGGACCCTGGCCGGCTGGTCCGGGGCGATCGGCCCGTCGGTCCCCCTGGCGGAAGCCGCCACGTCACTGCGCTGGGCCGAGGCCGCCGTCCGGATGATCGAGCAGGGTCTGCTGCCGCGAGGGCGGCTCCTGCACTGCGGTGAGCACGTCGAAGCCCTGGTGCTGCTGCCCGCGGGTGAGCTGATCGACGATCTCGCGCGGCGGCGGCTGGCGCGTCTCGACGAGGCCGGCGGCCCGGCGCACGCCCACCGACTGGCCGAGACCCTGCTGGCCTGGCTGGAGACGCGCGGTGGCGCCCCCGAGGTGGCCGCCCTGCTCGGGGTCCATCCGCAGACCGTGCGCTACCGGCTGAGGCAGCTCCGCGAGTTGTGGGGCGACGACCTGGACGACCCGGACCGCCGCTTCGAACTGGAACTGGCGCTTCGCACCCGGCGGCTGCGCGGAGAGTTCGGCCCACCGCCCGACTGACCCCGGGGCGGCGCCGACGTACCGCGCGGCGTCTCGTGCCATACGGCGTCAGCGCACCGCGGAAGGCGAAGGAGCGCCCGGCACGTGGGCGCCCGGCACGTGGGCGCCCGGCACGTGGGCGCCCGGCACGTGGGCGCCCGGCACGTGGGCGCCCGGCACGTGGGCGCCCGGCACGTGGGCGCC
>NZ_JBHXSA010000005.1:185236-320477 GCF_042716475.1 Streptomyces sp. NPDC058671
CGCCGGCGCCTCGGCGCCGTCAGGCGTGGTTGACGGGGAGGACGTCCGGGGACAGTGCGCCCGCGTGGGCGGCGGCGGAGGTCATCCGCTTGCGGTGGTGGCGGCGGCACAGCACCTCGTAGCCGACCTCCTCGACCGGGCGGCGCACATCACCGACGACGACCTGCTCACCCTCGACCACCATCTCGCCGCCGACCGTGCGGGCGTTGTGCGTGGCCCGCGCCCCGCACCAGCACAGCGCCTCGACCTGGAGCTGCTCGATCCGGTCCGCCAGTTCGATCAGGCGCTGCGAACCCGGGAAGAGCCTGGTCCGGAAATCGGTGGTGATGCCGAAGGCGAAGACGTCGAGACCCAGGTCGTCGACGACCCGCGCGAGCTGGTCGATCTGTTCCGGGGCGAGGAACTGCGCCTCGTCGACGATCACGTAGTCGGCCTTGCCGCCCTGCGAGAACTGGGCGACCAGGTACGCGTACAGGTCCATGCCCTGGGGAGCCTCGACCGCCTCCGTCACCAGGCCGAGCCGGGACGACAGCTTGCCCTCGCCCGCCCGGTCGTCACGCGTGAAGATCACGCCCTGAAGCCCCCGCGCATCGCGGTTGTGGGCGATCTGGAGGGCCAGGGTGCTCTTCCCGCAATCCATGGTTCCGGAGAAGAAGACCAGCTCGGGCATGACGGGTCGGGACCTTTCAGGTCGTGGGAGGGGACGGGACGGGGAGACGGGACGCGGTGTTCAGGAACGGACTTCGAGCAGCGGGACGAGCTGCTCCGCGGGCGTCATCGACCCGTGCATGCCGACCATCGCGGACTCGTGCGGCTCGTTGACGGAGGCGGTGATCGCCACGTCGTCGTGGGCCGCGGCGACGACGTCGCCGATCCGGCCGTACACCCGCTCGTCGATCTCGTCGCCGAACCAGCCGAGGGAGACGGCCTCGTCGCGGCTCGCCACCCAGAACTGCTCGCCGATCACCTCACGCCAGCAGGTGAGGACGTCCGCCTCGGCGCCGGGCACGGCGTAGACGTGACGGGCCCGGCCCTCGCCGCCGAGGAGGGCGACGCCCGCGCGCAGCTCCCAGTCCTCGTCGAAGTCGATGCGGTGCTGCTCGTCGAAGGGGATGTCGACCATGCCGTGGTCGGCCGTGACGTACAGGGCGGAGCGGGGCGGCAGCTGCTCGGCGAGCCGCTGCACGAGCCGGTCGACGAACATCAGCTGGCCGCGCCAGGCGTCGGAGTCGACACCGAAGCGGTGTCCGGCGCCGTCGAGTTCGCTGTAGTACGTGTAGACCAGCGAGCGGTCGCCGGCGGCGAGCTGCTCGGCGGAGAAGTCCATGCGCTCCTCGCCGGAGAGCCGCCCGTGAAACGTTCCGCCGCTGAGCGCGACCTTGGTGAGCGGGGTCTGCTCGAAGATCGGGGAGGACACCTGGGCGGTGTGGACCCCGGCCTCGTGCGCGAGCTGGAAGACGGTCGGGTACGGCTGCCAGACGTGCGGCGCGGTCCACGGCTTCCAGCGCAGCTGGTTCATCAGCTCGCCGGTCGCCGGGTTGCGCACGGTGTAACCGGGCAGCCCGTGCGTGCCGGGATAGCGGCCGGTGCCGACGGAGGCCAGCGAGGTCGCCGTGGTCGCGGGGAAGCCTGCGGTGACCGGGCGGCCCGTGCCGCCCCGCGAGGAGCCGAGGAGCGAGGTCAGATAGGGCGCCTCGTCCGGGTGGGCCTTGATCTGCTCCCAGCCGAGCCCGTCGATCAGGAAGAGGCAGTTCCGGTCGGCCGGGGCCAACTCCGCGATCCGGGAGGTGAAACCGGGCACTCCCTGGCCGGCGACGAGCGTCGGCAGCAGGTCACCGAGGGAGCCGGAGGCGTACTCGGGGACCGGCGCGGTCTCCGGGGCGAGCGGAACCGGATCGTCGGGCCAGCCGTGGTTCACGGCGGCGGGCTGCACCATCAGCGGGTGGGGGCGGCGGTGGCCGCGATGGCTTCGGAGAGGGCCTGGGCGAAGGCGAGGGTCTGCCGGACGGTGTCCGGACCGTCCCCGGCCTCGCTCACGCGCAGGCTGAGGTCGTCGGCGGTGGCGTTCCCGGTGTAGCCGTGGTCGGCGTCACAGTTGGAGTCGCCGCAGGCGGCGGGCTCCAGATCGATCCGGGAGACGGCACCCCAGCCGATGGTGAGGACGACCTCGCGGGGAAGGGCGCCCGGCGTGTACGACTCCGGGTTGGCGACCACGCGGCTGAGGACGACGGACGAGATCCGGTCCAGCTTCACGGACTCGGTGGACGTCGTGGCGTACGGGGTCGGGGAGCTGGAGTCGGCGGCCTGCTCGTCGGTGTGGCTGACGATGAAACGGTGCGGCGTCAGGACGAGGACGGTGACATGGCGCCGGACCTCGTTCGCGTCGAAGGTGGTCTCCTGGTGCACCACGTACGACGCGACGGCCTCGCCGCCGACGGCGGACTCCACCGCCTCGGCCACGAGGGCCGGGTAGTAGCCGCTGCGCTCGATCGCCGCGCGCAGCCCCTGGGTCGTCGTACCGGTCTTCGCCATGGACTCCATCCTACGGGGCGGTGGGGGCCCCTCAGGCCGTTCCGTAGCTCGGCAGGCTGCGCGGGCCGAGGTCGGTTCGGGGCGGCGGCGGGGCCAGTCGGACGGTGGCGCCGAGGACGGAGAGTCCGCGTGGTGCGACGACCACC
The DNA here is from genome assembly GCF_042716475.1 of Streptomyces sp. NPDC058671. Classification (NCBI taxonomy): domain Bacteria; kingdom Bacillati; phylum Actinomycetota; class Actinomycetes; order Kitasatosporales; family Streptomycetaceae; genus Streptomyces; species Streptomyces sp. NPDC058671. The sequence goes on from NZ_JBHXSA010000005.1 coordinate 187,915, forward strand.
GGCTCCAGGGAGACGGCGACGACCTCGGGATGGTCGTCGACGAGCCGGGAGACCCGAAGCAGGACCTCTTCGAGGGCCGGGGTGTCGACGGGGGCCGAGCCGCGCCAGCCGAACAGGAGCGGGGCGGTGCGGAGGGAACGGACGAGTTCGGCGACGTCCCGGTCCGTGGCCGGGACCAGGCGGTGGGTCGTGTCGCCGAGCAGCTCGGACGGCGCGCCCGCGAGGCCGAAGGAGAGGACGGCGCCGACGGCTGGGTCGATGGCGGACCTGACGACCGTGTCGACGCCCCGGGGCACCATGGCCTGCACGACGGGCTGGAGCTCCTCGGGCTTGCCGAGGACCTCGGTCAGCTCGGCGTACGCCGTGCGCAGCTGCTCCTCGGTCGCCAGGTCGAGCCGGACGCCGCCGAGGTCGGGGCGGTGGCGGAGGTGCGGCGCGGTCGTCTTGAGGGCGACCGGGTAGCCCAGCCGGGCGGCCGCCGCGACGGCGGCGTCGGGCGTGGGCGCGGGCAGGGTGGGCAGGACGGCGATCCCGTACCGCGCGAGCAGTTCCCCTGCCTGCTCGGTGCCGAGCGTCACACCGCGGGGGTCGGCCTCCTCGCCGCCGAGCACCCGCTCGATGAGCGCGGCGGCCCCCGCCTCGTCGATGTCCTCGTACTCGGGCACCCGCCCGGGCTCGGCGGCCTGCCGCCGCCACTGCCCGTACCGCACGGCCTCGGCCAACGCCCGCACGGCCCGCTCGGCGGCGGGGTAGGCGGGGATGGTGATGGCGACGCCGGCGGCGCCGGGGGCGCCGGCCGGCTCCTCCGACGACCCGGGGACGGATCCGGTGCCGGGCCCGGCCGTGGAACCGGCCGGGTCCGCGACCCGGGAACTGGCCGGGGCTCCGGGTCCGGACCCGATCGGCGTTCCCGATCGGGCGTCGGCCGGGGCGCCGGGGCCGGACTCGGCCGGGACTCCGGGTCCGGACTTCGCCGGGGCTCCGGGGCCGGACTCGACCGGGGTTTCCGGTCGGACGTCGGTCGGCGTCGGTGGGTCGGCCTGGGCCTGCGCTCCGAGCCGGGGCCCGGCTCCCGTACCCGTCCCCGTACCCCCGCCCCGGCCCCTCCCGGCCGTCGTCGGTCGCGTGCTCGTTGCGATCGCGAGGGCCTCCGCGAGGCCGCCCATCTCGACGTGGACGACGACGACCGGCTTCGTCGGGGTCGGGGCGGAGGCGACGGCCTCGCGGAGGGAGGCCGCGAGGACCTCGCCGTCGCCGAACTCGGTGGCACCGTTCTCACCGACCCAGGGGATCGCGTTCACGACGACCGCGTCGGACGTCTCGTCCGCGAGCGCCGCCGCCAGCGCGTCCCGGAAGTCCGCCGGTTCCGCCGCCGTCGTCAGGTCCAGCGGCCGCAGCGGGCGCAGTCCCTCCGTCAGGCAGGCGTCGTACGTGAGGAGGCCGAGGGACTCGGAGTTGCCGAGGATCGCGACCCGCGGCCCGGCGGGCAGGGGCTGGGCGGCCAGGAGCAGACCGGCGTCGACGAGTTCGGTGACGGTGTCGACGCGGATGACCCCGGCCTGGCGGAGCAGAGCGGAGACCGTGGCGTGCGGGATGCGGGTGACGGGCACCCGGTGGCCGGGCGGGGCGCTGCCGCTGTGCCGGGCGCCCTTGACGACGACGACCGGCTTGACGGCGGCGGTGCGGCGGGCCAGCCGGGTGAACTTGCGGGGGTTGCCGATCGACTCCAGATAGAGGAGGACGACGTCGGTTCCGGGGTCGTCGTACCAGTGCTGGAGGAAGTCGTTGCCGGAGACGTCGGCGCGGTTGCCCGCCGAGATGAAGGAGGAGAGGCCCGCCCCCCGCCGGTGCAGCCCGGCGAGCAGGGCGATACCGATCGCGCCCGACTGGGTGAAGAGTCCGATGCGCCCCGCGGCCGGCATCTGCGGCGCGAGGGAGGCGTTGAGCCGGACGTCGTCGGCGGTGGTGATGATCCCGAAGGCGTTGGGGCCGATGATCCGCATCCCGTACGAGCGTGCCTGCCGGACGAGCTGCCGCTGCCGTTCGCGGCCGTCGGCCCCGCTCTCCGCGTATCCGGCGGACAGGACGACCAGGCCCCGTACGCCGTGCTCACCGCAATCCGCGACGGCCTCCGGCACCCGTTCGGCGGGGACCGCGACGATCGCGAGGTCGACGGGTTCTCCGATGGCGCCGACGGACGCGTGGGCGGGGACACCGTCGAGCTCCGAAGCCTCGCCGGTGGGGAGCGCGGCGTTGACCGCGTACACGCGTCCCGTGAAGTCGGCTCCGAGGAGGTTGCGGAGGACGGTGCGGCCGACGCCGCCGGGGGCGCGCCCGGCTCCGACGACGGCGACGGACCTGGGGGTGAGGAGGCGCTGCACGGAGCGTGCCTCGGCCCGCTGCTCCCGTGCGCGCTGGACGGCGAGGGACCGGTCGGTGGGTTCGAGGTCGAGGTGGAGCCGGACGGAGCCGTCCTCGAAGCTGCGCTTCTGGGTGTAGCCCGCGTCCGTGAAGACCTTGATCATCTTGGTGTTGGCGGGCAGGACCTCGGCGGCGAAGCGCCGGATGTCCCGTTCGCGCGCGACCGCCGCGATGTGTTCGAGCAGGGCGGAGGCGACACCGCGTCCCTGGTGGGCGTCCTGCACGAGGAAGGCGACCTCGGCCTCGTCGGCAGGCGCGGAGGCGGGCAGTCCGCGGTCGTCGATGCGGTCGTAGCGGACGGTGGCGATGAACTCGCCGCCCACCGTCGCCGCGAGCCCGACCCGGTCCACGAAGTCGTGATGGGTGAAGCGGTGGACGTCCTTGGCGGAGAGCCGCGGATAGGGGGCGAAGAAGCGGTAGTACTTCGACTCGTCCGAGACCTGCTCGTAGAAGCTGACGAGGCGGTCGGCGTCGGCGGCGGTGATGGGCCGGATGCGCGCGGTGCCGCCGTCGCGGAGCACCACGTCCGCTTCCCAGTGGTCGGGGTAGTCGTGGTCCGGTGGCTCGGGACGCGCCTGTGGTGCCGGGTGTTCGGCCGCTTCCGACTGCTCCGACGCGCTCTGCATGGGGCCAGCCTACGGCCGCGACACGGCTGTGGCACCGGTCGCGTGGAGGGTGCGCGCCGTGCAAGGTAGGGGCACGCCGTGCAAGGTGGGAGCACGCCGGGTGCGGCAGGAGCGGGTCGGAAGACGGTCCGGTCCGGGCCGGAGGTCGGCGTGGAGCACCGGGCGTCCCGTGAGAGACTGGTCTAGACAACCGCTAAGACTTGAAGGGCAACACCATGGCTGAGCGCCGCGTCAACGTCGGCTGGGCCGAGGGCCTGCACGCCCGCCCCGCGTCCATCTTCGTCCGTGCCGCCACGGCTTCCGGCGTTCCGGTGACGATCGCCAAGTCCGACGGCACCCCGGTGAACGCCGCCTCCATGCTCGCGGTGCTCGGCCTGGGCGCGCAGGGCGGCGAGGAGATCGTCCTCGCCTCGGAGGCCGAGGGCGCCGAGGCCGCTCTGGACCGTCTGGCGAAGCTGGTCGCCGAGGGTCTCGACGAGCTCCCCGAGACCGTCTGAGCCGGGTCGACCTTCTCGTACGGCGAAAGGCCGTGGCTGCCGGAATTCCGGCGGCCACGGCCTTTCGCATTTCCCCCCGAGCGACTTTCGGGCAGCACGGGACCAGCCCGCCGAATTCGCATTCTTTGTATACGGTGCGCGCGTTAATTCCGGGCGCTCGCCGTGTTGACGACATGTTGCGAAACCCTCACACGACCGCGCGTCGGCCTTTTGAGGTGGTGCAGCGGCTGCGAGCGCTCCGCGTGCAGCGCGGTCAGCGCCCGCGCCCGCTCGGCGTCACCGCGCGCGAGGGCGTCCACGATCGCGCCGCGCTCGGCCCAGGCCTCCACCGGCTGCGCGGGCTCCTCGACCGCGTACATCCAGGCGATCTTGTGGCGCAGCTGGGTCAGCAGCGCCGTGAGCGCCGGGCTGCCGGAAGCCTGTGCCAGCGTCTCGTGGAACCAGCCGCCCAGCGAGCGCAGATCCTCGCCCTGACCCCGCCTGGCCCGCTCCTGCCCCAGCCTGACCAGGCCCCGGAGCACCTTGAGGTGGGCCTCGGTGCGCCGCTGGGCGGCTCGTGCGGCGCCCAGTGGTTCGAGCAGCGCCCGCATGTCGAGCAGATCGGCCGCCTCCTGCTCGGTGGGCTCGGCGACCTGCGCGCCCGCGTGGCGGCGGGTGACGACGAAGCCCTCGGACTCCAGGGTGCGCAGGGCCTCGCGGACCGGGACCCGGGAGACCCCGTACCGACGTGCGAGCTGTTCCTCGGTCAGCCGGCTGCCCCGCTCGAAGACGCCGGAGACGATGTCGTCCCGGATCGCCGTGCATACCGAGTGCGCGGGAATGCGCATGTCCGACCTCCGCCTTGGTCTGCGCGAGACAATTCCAGAGGCGCCTGTTCTGCGCCCGATCTGCGACTCTATTGCAGCGCGCCGGAATTTCCGATGCCCCAGCGGAATATGGACGCCTTTTGACCGACGAAAAGCCCCGGCTCAGCACGAGCCGGGGCTTTTGCGACGCGACGCGGACCGGCCCTCGGGGGCCGGGGTGCGGTCAGGGGGTACGGGGTGCGGTGACGCGGGCGCGGCGGACGCCGTGCGTCAGACGCTGACGCCTCGGGCCCGGAGGTAGGCGACCGGATTGATGTCGGAGCCGTACTCGGAGCTCGTACGCGCCTCGAAGTGCAGGTGCGGGCCGGTCGAGTTGCCGGTCGAGCCGGAGATGCCTATCCGCTGGCCCGGTTCGACGCTCTGGCCGACGTGGACCTCGATGGAGGAGAGGTGACCGTACTGGGTGTACGTGCCGTCGTTCATCCGGATGACGATGTTGTTTCCGTACGCGCCGCCCCAGCCGGCCTCGACGACCGTCCCGGAGCCGACGGAGACGACGCCGCTGCCGTAGCCGGCGTGGAAGTCGACGCCGGAGTGGCTGCCGGAGGACCAGAGCGAGCCGCCGGTCTGGTAGCCGGTGGACACGTACGAGCCGGCGACGGGGAGCTGGAAGGAGTTCAGACGGCGGCGCTCGGCCTCACGGGCGGCGCGCTCCTCCGCCTCGCGGATCTCCTTGGCGCGGGCCTCCGCCTTGCGCTTCGCCTCGGCTTCGGCCTTCGCCTTCGCGGCGGCCTCGAAGGCCTCCTGCTCCTGGGCGGCGGCCTGGGCGTTGATCCGGTCCACGAGGGAGTCCTCGGTGATCACCTTGGTGAGCCCGGTGTCCTCGACGGAGCGGTTGTCCGCGTCGGCGGCGAGTGCCGGGGAGGCGAGGGTTCCGATGACGCCGGTGGTGGCGAGTGTCGCGGCGCCGGCGAAGCCCACGCTGCGGCGCGCCATCCGGCTCGAACCACGATGCTTCCCGGTGGCACGGGTGAACGCCATGTAGTGGCTGATCCTTTCCTTCCCTCTCGCCTACCGGGTTAGCTGACGGGTTCGGAGCAGGAAGGTCTCCTACGAGCCCCTCCGTACGAGACGAAGGCGCCCGATTCACCCCAGGGACTACGTGTGGGTCCCCGGCTCCCCAGGCTCGCGCCTGACGGGGACTCGGCGATGACTGTCCGGTTGCCGCGGGTGCGGCGGGTGCAACTGCCGAACAGACGCAACGACGCTATGCGGATCACCTTTCAATCACCAACCGGACCGGCCTGTTTGTAAGACATGCCACAGAGCAAACGATCACCCTTGCTGCCAATACGGACAAAGGGGAGGGCTCCGACGACATCGTTCGTCGGAGCCCTCCCCGTGCCCCTCTTCTCAGGATCCGGCCGGAACCGGTCCCGGCCGGGGCCAGGAGCCGGAATCAGCCCGTCACGACGGTGACTTCACCGATGCCCAGCGCGCGCACCGGGTCCGCGATCTGCGACGCGTCACCCACGAGCACCGTGACGAGCCGGTCCACCGGGAAGGCGCTGACCACGGCCGCGGTCGCCTCGACCGTGCCCGTCTCGGCCAGGCGGGCGTACAACTGGGCCTGGTAGTCGTCCGGAAGGTGCTGCTCGACCTGGTCGGCGAGCGTCCCGGCGACGGAGGCGGCCGTCTCGTACTTGAGCGGGGCGACCCCGACGAGGTTCTGCACGGCCGTCTCGCGCTCGGCGTCGGTCAGGCCCTCGGCGGCCAGCGTCCGCAGCACCTTCCACAGGTCGTCGAGCGCCGGGCCAGTGTTGGGCGTGTCGACGGAACCGCTGATGGCGAGCATCGCGGCGCCGTTCCCCTGGCTGTCCGAACGGAGCACCTGCGCGAAGGCGCGCACCCCGTAGGTGTAGCCCTTCTCCTCGCGCAGCACCCGGTCGAGTCGCGAGGTGAGGGTGCCGCCGAGGCAGTACGTGCCCAGGACCTGGGCCGACCAGACGCGGTCGTGCCGGTCGGGACCGATGCGGCCGATCAGCAACTGGGTCTGGACGGCGCCGGGTCGGTCCACGATGACGACCCGTCCGGTGTCGTCGGCGGTGATCGGCGGCATCGGGAGCGGCTCGGCAGGCTCGCCGGTCCAGGCGCCCAGGGTCTCGGCGAGGACCTTGTCCAGGTCGACGCCGGTCAGGTCGCCGACGACCACGGCGGTGGCCGTGGCGGGCCGGACGTACGCCTCGTAGAAGGCGCGGACCGCGGCCGCGTCGATCGCCTCGACGGTCTCCTCGGTGCCCTGGCGCGGCCGCGACATCCGCGACTCGGCAGGGAAGAGCTCCTTGGACAGCTGCTTGGCGGCGCGACGGGCCGGACTGGCCGTCTCGTGCGGGATCTCGTCGAGACGGTTGCGCACCAGGCGCTCGATCTCGGTGTCCAGGAAAGCCGGGGCGATCAGGGCCTCGGAGAGCAGCCCGAGGGCCTTGGGCAGCCGGGAGACGGGGACCTCCAGGGAGACCCGTACGCCCGGGTGGTCGGCGTGCGCGTCGAGCGTGGCGCCGCAGCGCTCCAGCTCGGCCGCGAACTCCTCGGCGCTGCGCCGGTCGGTGCCCTCGGAGAGCGCGCGCGCCATGATGGTGGCGACACCGTCGAGACCGGCGGGCTCGGCGTCCAGCGGGGCCGGCAGGAAGAGCTCCACGGCCACGACCTGCTGACCGGGGCGGTGGCTGGTCAGCAGCGTCAGGCCGTTGTCCAGCTTGCCGCGGTCCGGGGCGGGGAAGGCCCAGGGCCTGGCGACGCCGGGCGTCGGCTGGGGGTGGAAGTCCATGCTCGTCAAAGACACGGCGGCGTCGGTCACTGGTCCGCTCCCTCTGCGTCGTCATCGCCGTCGGCGTGGTCGCTCTGCTCGGTCGCCAGGGGCTCGTAGACGAGCACCGCGCGGTTGTCGGGGCGCAGCGCGGCCGCGGCGGCCGCCCGCACCTCGTCGGCGGTGATGTCCAGGACCCGGTCGACGGCCGTGAGGGCGAGCTGCGGGTCGCCGAACAGCACGGCGTACCGGCACAGTTCGTCGGCGCGGCCCGCGACGGTGCCGAGGCGGTCGAGCCACTCGCGCTCCAACTGGGCCTGCGCGCGCTCCATCTCCTCCGGCGTGGGGCCCTCCGCGGCGAACCGGGCGAGCTCCTCGTCGACGGCCGCCTCGATCCGGGGGACCTCGACGCCTCCGGAGGTCTTGACGTCCAGCCAGCCGAGCGAAGGCGCTCCGGCGAGCCGCAGCAGGCCGAAGCCGGCGGCGACGGCCGTACGGTCGCGGCGGACGAGACGGTTGTGCAGACGGGACGACTCGCCGCCGCCGAGCACCGTCAGGGCCAGGTCGGCGGCGTCGCACTCGCGCGTGCCGTCGTGGGGCAGCCGGTAGGCGGCCATCAGCGCGCGGGCCGGGACCTCCTCCTCGACGACCTCGCGCAGCTGCTCGCCGATGACCTCGGGCAGGTCGCCGGAGCGCGGTTCGGGCTTGCCGTCGTGGCCGGGGATGGAGCCGAAGTACTTCTCGACCCAGGCGAGGGTCTCCTCCGGGTCGATGTCGCCGACGATCGACAGCACCGCGTTGTTCGGGGCGTAGTACGTGCGGAAGAAGTCCCGCGCGTCCTCCAGGGTGGCCGCGTCCAGGTCGGCCATGGAGCCGATCGGCGTGTGGTGGTAGGGGTGGCCCTCCGGGTAGGCGAGGGCGGTCAGCTTCTCGAACGCCGTGCCGTACGGCACGTTGTCGTAGCGCTGGCGGCGCTCGTTCTTGACGACGTCCCGCTGGTTCTCCATGGACTCGTCGTCCAGGGCGGCGAGCAGCGAGCCCATGCGGTCGGCCTCCAGCCAGAGCGCGAGCTCCAGCTGGTGCGTGGGCATGGTCTCGAAGTAGTTGGTGCGCTCGAAGCTCGTCGTGCCGTTGAGCGAACCGCCCGCACCCTGCACCAGCTCGAAGTGCCCGTTGCCGTGGACCTGCTTCGAGCCCTGGAACATCAGGTGCTCGAAGAGGTGGGCGAGGCCCGTGCGGCCCGGGACCTCGTGCCGTGAGCCGACGTCGTACCAGAGGCAGACCGCGGCGACCGGGGTCAGGTGGTCCTCCGAGAGCACCACGCGCAGGCCGTTCGCCAACCGGTGCTCGGTCGCTGTCAGGCCGCCGGAGCCGGCCTCGGCCGTGGCCGTGTGACCCATGGGCATGTACGTCCCTTCGATCGCGATGTGAAAAGGTCCTGCCACTGTATGCAAGCGCGCCGACACCTGACGAAGTTCCCGTCCCTTCGAGAAGTCCCTCTTCCGGGTCGCGGTCGGCGTTGTCGGTGGCAAGGTCCACAATGGTCCGCGTCAGTTCAACCATGTTGGTGAAGGAGCCGCAGCCGCGATGGCCCGCCGCAGCACGAAGACACCGCCGCCGGACGACGCGTTCGAGGAGCGAATCCTCGACATCGACGTCGTCGACGAGATGCAGGGCTCCTTCCTCGAGTACGCGTACTCGGTGATCTACTCGCGTGCCCTCCCCGACGCCCGGGACGGCATGAAGCCCGTCCAGCGCCGCATCGTCTACCAGATGGGCGAGATGGGGCTCCGCCCCGACCGGGGCTTCGTCAAGTGCGCCCGCGTCGTCGGCGAGGTGATGGGCAAGCTCCACCCGCACGGCGACGCCTCGATCTACGACGCCATGGTGCGCATGGCGCAGCCCTTCTCCATGCGCCTCCCCCTCGTCGACGGCCACGGCAACTTCGGCTCCCTCGGCAACGACGACCCGCCGGCCGCCATGCGGTACACCGAGTCGCGGATGGCCCCGGCCGCGCTGCTCATGACCGAGTCCATCGACGAGGACACGGTCGACTTCTCGCCGAACTACGACGGCCAGGAGCGGGAGCCGGCGGCGCTGCCCGCCGCCTACCCGAACCTGCTGGTCAACGGCGCGTCCGGCATCGCGGTCGGCATGGCGACCAACATGCCCCCGCACAACCTCGGCGAGGTCATCGCCGCGGCCCGCCATCTGATCCGCCACCCCGGCGCCGACCTCGAGACGCTGATGCGTTTCGTGCCCGGGCCCGACCTGCCGACCGGCGGCCGGATCGTCGGCCTCTCCGGCATCAAGGACGCGTACGAATCGGGCCGCGGCTCGTTCAAGATCCGCGCCACGACGAGCGTGGAGACCGTGACGGCCCGGCGCAAGGGCATCGTCGTCACCGAGCTGCCCTTCACGGTCGGCCCCGAGAAGGTCATCTCCAAGATCAAGGACCTGGTCGGCTCCAAGAAGCTCCAGGGCATCGCGGACGTCAAGGACCTCACCGACCGCAACCACGGCCTTCGCCTGGTCATCGAGATCAAGAACGGCTTCGTGCCGGAGGCGGTCCTCGAGCAGCTCTACAAGCTGACGCCGATGGAGGAGTCCTTCGGCATCAACAACGTGGCGCTGGTCGACGGCCAGCCCCTCACCCTCGGTCTCAAGGAGCTCCTGGAGGTCTACCTCGACCACCGCTTCGAGGTGGTCCGGCGCCGCTCCGAGTTCCGCAGGACCAAGAAGCGCGACCGGCTCCACCTCGTGCTCGGCCTGCTCGTCGCGCTGCTCGACATCGACGAGGTCATCCGCCTCATCCGGGAGAGCGACAACTCCGCGCAGGCCAAGGAGCGCCTGATGGAGCGCTTCTCGTTGAGCGAGATCCAGACGCAGTACATCCTGGACACCCCGCTGCGCCGCCTCACCCGGTTCGACCGGATTGAACTGGAGAGCGAGCGTGACCGTCTCAACGGCGAGATCGACGAGCTGACCGGAATCCTGGACTCCGACGCGGAGCTGCGCAAGCTGGTCTCGGCGGAACTGGCCGCGGTCGCCAAGAAGTTCGCGACGGACCGGCGGACGGTCCTGCTCGAGTCGGCGGGCGCGCCCGTCGCGGCCGTGTCCCTGGAGGTCGCGGACGACCCGTGCCGGGTGCTGCTGTCCTCCACCGGACTGCTCGCCCGTACGGCGACGGCGGAGCTGCCGGAGGCCGACCCGGACGCGAAGCGCGTCAAGCACGACGTGATCCTGTCGGCGGTGGCCGCCACGCAGCGCGGCGACATCGGCGCGGTGACCTCGCAGGGGCGGCTGCTGCGGATCGCGGTCATCGACCTGCCGCAGCTCCCGGACACCGCGAGCGTCCCGAACCTGGCGGGCGGTGCGCCGCTGTCCGAGTTCCTGTCCCTGGAGGCCGACGAGACCGTCGTCTGCCTCACCACGCTCGACGAGTCCTCGCCCGGCCTCGCCATCGGCACACGCCAGGGCGTGGTGAAGCGCGTGGTGCCCGACTATCCGGCGAACAAGGACGAGCTGGAGGTCATCTCCCTCAAGGACGGTGACCGGATCGTCGGCGCGACCGAGCTGCGGACGGGCGAGGAGGACCTGGTCTTCATCACCTCCGACGCCCAGCTGCTCCGCTACCCGGCCTCGCAGGTACGGCCCCAGGGCCGCCCGGCCGGCGGCATGGCGGGCGTCAAGCTGTCGGCGGGCGCCGAGGTGCTCTCGTTCACGGCGGTCGACCCGGCCGCCGACGCCGTCGTCTTCACCGTCGCGGGCTCCACGGGCACCCTGGACCCGGCGGGCACGTCGGCGAAGCTGACGCCCTTCGACCAGTACCCGCGCAAGGGCCGGGCGACCGGCGGTGTCCGCTGCCAGCGCTTCCTGAGGGGCGAGGACGTCCTGATCCTGGCGTGGGCGGGTGCCGCGCCGGCCCGCGCGGCCCAGAAGACCGGCACCCCGGTGGACCTCCCGGAGCTGGACCCGCGCCGAGACGGCTCGGGCACCCCGCTCCCCCACCCGGTGGACGTGGTGGCGGGCCCGGCGAGCTAGGACGCCGTCGAAGGCGCCCCCGCCCGCACCGGTTAGGGCGCCTCCGGCTCTTCCTCGGTCTGCTGTACGTATCGCAGGACGCCCCACATGCTGTGCTCGTCGGGGGCGTCCTGCGGGCCGTTCTGCTCGCAGGACGCCAGCTCCTTGCCGAGTCCCGCCGCGTCGACGCCGGCACCGATCAGGACGAGCTGGGTGAGCCGCTCCTCGCCCTCGGGCCACCGCTCGGGATAGAAGCGCAGGAAACGGCCGACGGCGTGGACGGTGTAGCGATTGTCCGGGTCCGCGGCGCCGAAGTCGACGAAGCCCTTGATCCGGTAGAGGCCCTCGGGCCGGGCGTCGAGGAAGGCCATGAGCCGGCGCGGGTGGAGCGGGGTCGTGGCCGTCAGGGACACGGTCTCGTACGCCGCGTGCGGGTGGGCGTGCGGGCCGGCCCCGCCGTCCTCCCCGCCCCCGCCGTCCTCGCCCTCCGGGCCGTACAGGATGTCCTCGATGGACATCTGCCCCTCGATCTCCCCCTCGGGGACCACGCGGTCGAAGAGCAGTTCCGGGTCGATCCGTCCGTACGCTGCCTCGACCACGACGGCCTTCCCGGCCAGGCCCGCCACCGCCTCGCGGACGGCGCGCAGCCGGTCCCCGGGGACCCGGTCGGTCTTGTTCACGACCACGAGGTCGGCGATCGGCAGATGCCGGTCGGTCTCGGGGTGCCGCTGCCGGGTGGCGGAGAACTCGGCCGCGTCGACGACCTGGACGAGCCCCCCGTACACGATCCGCTCGTTCTCGCTGGCGAGCACCATACGGACCAGTTCCCGCGGCTCGGCGAGACCGCTCGCCTCGATCACGATGACGTCGAGGCGGGACTCGGGGCGGGTGAGGACCTCCAGGTACTCGTCGAGTTCGCTCGCGTCGACGGCGCAGCAGAGGCAGCCGTTGCCGAGGGAGACGGTGGAGCCGACCTGCCCGGCGACGCTCATCGCGTCGATGCCGATGTCCCCGAAGTCGTTGACCATGACGCCGATACGGGTGCCCCGGGCGCTGCGCAGCAGGTGGTTGAGGAGCGTGGTCTTGCCGGCCCCGAGAAACCCGGCCAGGACGACGACGGGGATCTGCTGCGTGGTCAAGGGACGTGCCTCCTGTTCCTTCGTGTCCCACGGCTGTGGGAAACCCCCAGGATAGGCACCCCCGCTCCGTCACCGTTTCCGGTCCCGGGGCGCGGCCCCGTACCTTTTCCGGCATGAGCCCCGCACAGACCAGCCCCCCGCGCCCCCGTGCGCGCCGACGGCGGTTCGGGTGGCCCCGGCGGGTGTTCTCGCAGGTCCTGCTGATGCAGCTGGCCATCGCGACCGGCGTGACCGTCCTCGCCACCGGGCTGTTCCTCGCCCCGCTCAGCGCCCAGCTCGACGACCAGGCCATGCGGCGGGCGCTTGCCATCGCGGGAACCACCGCGTCGCCCCGGCTGGCCGCGGACCTCACCACGACCCCGCCGTCCCCGCGGGGCCCGGTGCAGACGGAGGCCGAGCGGATCAGGACCTCGACGGGCGCCGAGTACGTCGTGGTCATGGACACCCGTGGGGTGCGCTGGTCGCACACCGATCCCGCCGCGATCGGCGGGCGTGTCTCCACCGACCCGAGCACCGTCCTCGCCGGGCGCGAGGTGATGGAGATCGACAGCGGCACCCTGGGCCGCTCGGCGCGCGGCAAGACGCCGCTGCGGGACGCGGACGGGCGGATCGTCGGCGCGGTGTCGGTCGGCATCGAGTACGACAGCGTCCGCGACCGGCTCCTCGCCGCGATCCCCGGTCTCCTCGCCTACGCGGGCGGGGCGCTCGCGGCCGGAGCCCTGGCCGCGTACCTGATCTCCCGGCGCCTTCAGCGGCAGACCCACGACCTGGCGTTCTCCGACATCTCCGCGCTGCTCGCCGAACGCGAGGCCATGCTGCACGGCATCCGCGAGGGGGTGGTGGCCCTGGACCGCAACGGCTCGGTGCGGCTCATCAACGACGAGGCACAGCGGCTTCTCGGTCTCGGTCCCGAGGCGGCGGGCCGGCCGCTCGACGACATCCTCGGCGGGGGCCGTACCGCCGATGTCCTCGCGGGCCGGGTGACCGGGCAGGACCTCGTCACCGTGCGGGGGCACCGGGTGCTGATCGCCAACCGCATGCCGACCGACGACGGCGGCGCGGTGGCGACGCTCCGCGACCGGACCGAGCTGGAGCGGCTCGGACGCGAGCTGGACTCCACCCGGGGGTTGATCGACGCCCTTCGCGCCCAGGACCACGAGCACGCCAACCGGATGCACACCCTCCTCGGACTCCTGGAGCTGGAACTGCACGAGGAGGCGGTCGCGTTCGTCACCGAGGTGGTCGGCGTGCATCGGGCGACCGCCGAGCAGGTCACGGAGAAGGTCCGCGATCCGCTGCTCGCCGCGCTGCTGGTCGGCAAGGCGACGGTCGCCGCCGAGCGGGGCGTCTCGCTGCGGATCGCCCCCGCCTCGCTGCTGCCGGACCGGCTGGTCGACCCGCGAGAACTGGTCACCGTCGTCGGGAACCTCGTCGACAACGCGCTGGACGCCGTGGCGGGCACTCCCGGCGCCCGGATCGACGTCTCCCTCCGCGCCGACGGCCGTACGGTCGTGCTGCGGGTCACGGACAGCGGACCGGGGGTTCCGGAGGAGAGCCGCGAGCTGATCTTCACCGAGGGCTGGTCAACCAAGGCCCTTCCCTCCCACGGGAAGCGCGGTCTCGGTCTCGCCCTCGTCCGCCGGCTCGCGGAGCGTCGCGGCGGCACCGCCCGCGTGGCCGGGGGCCCCGAGGGGGGCGCCGAGTTCACCGTCGTCCTCCCGGACGCCCTGACCGAGCCGGCACCCGGTCCCGAAGCGGCCTCCGCGGAACCGGAACCGGTGGAGGGGGCGCGATGATCGACGTCCTCGTCGTGGACGACGACGCGCGGGTGGCGCGGATCAACGCCGCGTACGTCACCAAGGTGCCCGGCTTCCGGGTCGCCGCCACCGCCCACACGGCCGCCGAGGCGCTCGCCGCCCTGGACGACCACCCGGTGGATCTGATCCTTCTCGACCACTACCTCCCGGACGAGAACGGCCTCGCGGTCGTACGCGAACTCCGCGCGCGGGGCCACCAGTGCGACGTGATCATGGTGACGGCGGCCCGGGACGTGGCCACGGTGCAGGCGGCGATGCGGCACGGCGCCCTCCAGTACCTGGTCAAGCCGTTCAACTTCGCGGTGCTCCGAGCCAAGTTGGAGGCGTACGCGACGCTCCGCCGCGCCCTGGACAGCGGCGGCGAGGCGGAGCAGGCCGAGGTGGACCGCATCTTCGGGGCCCTGTCGGCCGGCTCCTTCACCCCCGACCTGCCCAAGGGGCACTCCCCCACCACGGCCGAACTGGTCCGCCAGGTCCTGCTCGCCTGCGGCGCTCCCCTGTCCGCGCAGGAGATCGCCGAGCGGGCCGGCGTCAGCCGCCAGACGGCGCAGCGCTATCTCAAGCTCCTCGAACGCACCGGCCGCGTGCGGCTCTCGCTCCGGTACGGCGAGACGGGCCGGCCCGAACACCGCTACGTCTGGGTGAGTTCCCCGCCCGGTCGCTGAGGCATCCGGTCAGACGGCTCCCGCGCCCGTCAGCGCCCGCACCTCGGTCTCGGCGTGCCGAGCCTCGTCGGGCGGCTCGGTGGAGGTGACCGTCCCGATCCAGCCCGCGAGGAAGCCGAGCGGAATGGACACCACTCCCGGGTTCTGCAGCGGGAAGAGGTGGAGGTCGACGCCGGGGAACAGCGCCTCGGGACTGCCGGAGACGACCGGCGAGACCAGGACGAGCAGCACCGCGGGGATCAGTCCGCCGTACACCGCCCAGACCGCGCCCCGGGTGGTGAACTTCCGCCAGAACAGCGAGTAGAGCAGCACCGGCAGATTGGCGGAGGCCGCGACCGCGAAGGCCAGTCCGACGAGGAAGGCCACATTGAGGTCGCGGGCGAGCAGCCCCAGGCCGATGGCGGCCGCGCCGATCACCGCCGCGGCGATCCGGGCCACGGTCACCTCGCTGTACTGCTTCGCGTGCGGACGGCGCAGCGAGGCGTACAGGTCGTGGGCGACGGAGGCCGACGAGGCGAGGGTGATCCCCGCGACGACGGCCAGGATGGTCGCGAACGCGACGGCGGCCACGATCGCGAAGAGCACGGTGCCGCCGGTGGACCCCGCTCCCCCGCCGAGGTCGAGAGCGAGCAGCGGTACGGCCGTGTTCCCGGAGGCGTTGGAGGCGCGGACCTCGGCGGGGCCGATCAGGGCCGCCGCGCCGAAGCCGAGCACGATGGTCATCAGGTAGAAGCCTCCGATGAGCCCGATGGCCCAGACGACGGAGCGGCGGGCGGCCCTGGCAGTCGGCACGGTGTAGAAGCGCGCCAGGATGTGCGGCAGGCCCGCGGTGCCCAGGACCAGGGCGAGGCCGAGGCTGATGAAGTCGAGACGGGCCGTCCAGTCCCCGCCGTAGCGGAGTCCGGGGGCGAGGAACCGCGTTCCGTGGCCGCTGCGTTCCGCCGCGGTGGAGAGCAGGTTGTTCACGTCGCCGTGGAACCGGAGCAGGACCAGGACGGTGAGCGCGATCGTGCCCGCCATGAGCAGGACGGCCTTGACGATCTGGATCCAGGTGGTGGCCCGCATGCCGCCGAGCGACACGTAGACCACCATCAGCGCGCCCACGCCGATCACCGTCCATGACCGGGCCGCCTCGCTGGTGCCGCCGAGCAGCAGGGCGACAAGGCTCCCCGCGCCGACCATCTGGGCGACGAGGTACAGCAGCGACACGGTCACCGAGGACGTTCCGGCGGCGATCCGCACCGGCCGCTCGGCCATCCGCGCGGCGACGACGTCGGCCAGCGTGAACCGGCCGCAGTTGCGCACCAGTTCGGCCACCAGGAGCAGCACGACCAGCCAGGCGACCAGGAACCCCACGGAGTACAGCATGCCGTCGTAGCCGTAGAGCGCGATCAGCCCGGAGATGCCGAGGAACGAGGCCGCGGACATGTAGTCACCGGCGATCGCGAAGCCGTTCTCCAAGGGCGAGAACAGCCTGCCCCCGGCGTAGAACTCCTCCGCCGAACCGCGCCGGTTGCGGCTCACCCAGGTGGTGATGCCGAGGGTGACGGCGATGAAGACGCTGAACAGCACGAGCGCCAGGGTCTGGTGGTCTCCGGTCACGGCCGCACCACCCCTCGGGTCATCTCCTGCGTGTCCCACCGCAGGTCCAGCGCGGCCCGGTCCCTGCGCAGCCGGGCATGGCGCGCGTAGGCCCAGGTCAGCAGGAAGGTGGTGAGGAACTGCCCGAGCCCCGCGACCATCGCCACGTTCACCGCTCCGGCGACCGGGCGGGCCATGAGCCCCGGAGCGGCTGTCGCCGCCACTACGTAGGCGAGGTACCAGAGGAGGAACGCGAGGGCGGCGGGGAACGCGAACCGGCGGTAGCGGCTGCGCACTTCCTGGAAGGCGGGGCTGCGCTGCACTTCCAGATAGATCTCCGCCGCGCTGTGGACCCGCTGCCGCGGCACCGCGTCGGGGCGGCCGGCGCCGGGCGCCCCGGCCCGCTCGCCACGTCCGGAGGCCGTCGCGTCGTACCCGGGGTCGTCGACCGGCATCGCCGGAACGCCGAGCCCCTCCTGTTCGTCCACCTGCTCCACCCGCCAACTCTCCTTGTCAGCGAACCGTTTCGGCCGCGTGCCCAAGGATGGACAGAGCGGGAAGACCCCGGACTCTTCTCCTCCCCCTCTTCACCCCATCAGGTGACTCTTCTCCCAGGCGACCTGACCAGGCCGTGCTGATATGCGTACCGCACGGCCTGCGCCCGGTCGCGGGCCCCGGCCCGCGAACCTCAGGCGTCGATGCGCGAACGGTCGAGGGTCGCCGCCGAACCGGTGATGAACTCCTTGCGGGGAGCCACGTCATTGCCCATGAGGAGGTCGAAGACCTGCTCGGCCGCGTCCAGGTCACCGATGTTGATCCGGCGCAGGGTGCGGTGGCGGGGGTCCATCGTGGTCTCCGCGAGCTGGTCCGCGTCCATCTCGCCCAGGCCCTTGTAGCGCTGGATGGCGTCCTTGTAGCGGACCCCCTTGCGCTGGTACTCCAGCAGGGTCTGCCGCAGCTCGTTGTCCGAGTACGTGTAGACGTACTTGTCCTGGCCCTTCTTGGGCTGGACGAGCTCGATCCGGTGCAGCGGGGGCACGGCGGCGAAGACCCGCCCGGCCTCCACCATGGGCCGCATGTAGCGCTGGAAGAGCGTCAGCAGCAGACAGCGGATGTGGGCGCCGTCGACGTCGGCGTCGACGAGGAGGACGATCTTCCCGTAGCGGGCCGCGTCGATGTCGAAGGTGCGGCCCGATCCCGCTCCTATGACCTGGATGATCGCGCCGCACTCGGCGTTCTTCAGCATGTCCGAGACGGACGACTTCTGAACGTTGAGGATCTTGCCCCGGATGGGCAGCAGCGCCTGGAACTCGCTGTTACGGGCGAGCTTGGCCGTGCCGAGGGCCGAGTCGCCCTCGACGATGAAGAGCTCGCTGCGCTCCACGTCGTCGCTGCGGCAGTCGGCCAGCTTGGCCGGCAGCGAAGAGGACTCGAGCGCGGTCTTCCGGCGCTGCGCCTCCTTGTGCTGCCGCGCGGCGATCCGGGTACGGGCCGCGGCGACGGCCTTCTCCAGCACGGCGCGCGCCTGCGCCTTGGCGTCCCGCTTGGTGGAGGTGAGGAAGGCCTTGAGCTCCTTGGCGACCACGTTCGCCACGATCCGGCGCGCGGCGGACGTGCCGAGGACCTCCTTGGTCTGCCCCTCGAACTGCGGCTCGGCGAGGCGGACCGTCACGACGGCCGTGAGCCCTTCGAGGGCGTCGTCCTTGACGACGTCGTCCTCGGCGACGCGCAGCATCTTCGTCGAGCGCAGCACCTCGTTCACCGTCTTGGTGATGGCCTGCTCGAAGCCGGAGACGTGGGTGCCGCCCTTCGGCGTCGCGATGATGTTGACGAAGGACTTCACCGTGGCGTCGTAGCCCGTGCCCCAGCGCAGCGCGACGTCGACGGTGAGTTCGCGGGTGACCTCGGTCGGGGTCATGTGGCCCCGCTCGTCGAGGACGGGGACGGTCTCCTTGAAGGTGCCGTGCCCGGTGAGGCGCTGGATGTCGCAGACGGCCTTGTCCTGCGCGAGGTACTCGCAGAACTCGCTGATGCCACCGTCGAAGCGGAACGTCTCCTCGCTCTTGCCGACGCCCGCCAAGTCGCGCTCGTCGCGGACGACGATGGTGAGACCGGGCACGAGGAAGGCGGTCTGCCGGGCGCGCTGGTGCAGCGTCTCCAGGGAGAGCTTGGCGTCCTTGAGGAAGATCTGCCGGTCCGCCCAGTAGCGGACGCGGGTGCCGGTGCGGGCCTTGGGGACGCGCTTGCCCTTGAGGAGGCCGTTCGCCGGATCGAAGGGACTGTCGGGGCCGTGCTCCGTGAAGATGCCCGGGACGCCGCGGCGGAAACTGATCGAGTGCGTGGCGCTGTTCCGGTCGACCTCGACGTCGAGGCGCGCCGACAGGGCGTTGACCACGGAGGCGCCGACGCCGTGGAGGCCGCCGGAGGCCGCGTACGACCCACCGCCGAACTTTCCGCCGGCGTGCAGCTTCGTCATGACGACCTCGACTCCGGAGAGTCCGGTCTTCGGTTCGACGTCGACCGGGATGCCCCGGCCGTTGTCCCGGACCTCCACGGATCCGTCCTCGTGGAGGATGACCTCGATGTGGTCGCAGTAGCCACCGAGGGCCTCGTCGACCGAGTTGTCGATGATCTCCCAGATGCAGTGCATCAGGCCGCGGCTGTCGGTGGACCCGATGTACATACCGGGGCGCTTGCGGACCGCTTCGAGCCCCTCGAGTACGAGCAGGTGCCGCGCGGTGTAGTTGGAAGCGTCACGGTCTGCGGTCAGCAGCGCACTGGACGGCACGGACGTTTCGGCGGTCACGCGGTTCGCTCCTCGCTGAATTTGAAATCTTGCGCGATGGGGTAAGGCCCGGCTTCGGTCACCGGTCAGAGGGTACCGATGCCTGGTAGAGCCGTTGTCACGCCACCCACCCCGATTCCTCATGCTAGTCCAGAGTCGTATGGATGTTCGATCCCTCGATGGGGTGAAGCACACATCACGTTCCCTTCCAGGCATGAACCATTTAGGCTCCGGGCACGTCCTCATCAACAACCGGCAACCGCCGGGAGGGCCAACCGATGCAAGCAACGCGAAATCCGTAGAGCGAAGCAATACGGCTCATTCGCCGCCAACCGGCAGCAGACAGCCACCTTGGGAAGAAGTTTCAAGGAAAAGCCACGAGCGGGAACGTTTTCGGCCTGGTTGGATGTTGACCCTGGTACGACAGCTCGTCGAGCTAGAGAAGAGGCGACGTGACTACTGTTCTGACCCCCGCGAGCCCCCTGACGGCCGCTGACCGCTGCGACCGCTGCGGCGCCCAGGCATACCTGCGTGTCGTCCTGACCAGCGGAGGTGACTTGCTCTTCTGCGCCCACCACGGACGCAAGTTCGAGCCGGAACTCAAGAAGATCGCCGTCGAGATACAGGATGAGACGGACCGGCTGACCGACGTGCCGGCCCGCACTGTGGGCGACGAGCACTGACGCTTCGCAACCACGACGAGCCAGATCCGGCCACTGACCGGACGGCGGGCGGTCACCCCCGCATTCTCAGGGGGATGACCGCCCGTTCTCGTATTCCACCGAGTGTCAGATACGCGACGGCAGCACCGCCGAGACGCGCGTGTAGACGCCCGGATTCTCCGCCTGCCCGCAGCCGCTGCCCCATGACACCAGACCGATGAGCAGCCCCCTGGCCACGAGCGGGCCCCCACTGTCGCCCTGGCACGCGTCCCTGCTGCCCTTCGGGTCCCCCGCGCACACCATCGTGTCGCCCCGGTACGGAACGCCCGGTCCACCCGGGTACGCCCGCTCGCACGCGCTGTCCGGCAGCACCTGCACGCGCGCCGTCCGCAGCGTGGACGCGTAGGTCCCGTTGCCGGTCGTGTCACCCCAGCCGTAGACGTCCGCCTCCGTCCCGGGTGTGTGGACCGCGTCGCCGGCGGGGGCGACGCCGATCACGTACGACTTCGGGAGTGCGCTCACCAGCGTCAGCACCGCGAGATCGCCCGAGTTGGTCGTCGGGTCGTAGTCGGGGTTGACCCAGGTGTCCGAGATCCGCACCTCCTGCCCGCCCTGTCCCCGCAGCGCGGCGCGGCCCGCGATGACGACGAAGTCGCGCACCTCCCACGGCTCGCCGCCGAGCACCTCCCGGCCCAGGCAGTGGGCCGCCGTCAGCACCTTGGTCGGCGCGACCACCACGCCCCCGCAGAACTGTCCCGCGCGCGTACCTCCGAACCGGTCACGGCTGGACAGCGCCACGACCCAGGGCGCGTCCCCGATCTGGGCGGGACGCCCGCCCACGACGACACTGTCGGCGGCCGCGGGGGCGCCGGTGGCGACCTGGCCCGCCGCTGCGGCGATCAGGCCCAGAGCACCCGCCAACGCTCGGGTGAGGGAACCACGCATGAAGCCTCCTGACTCTCCGGTGATGTCGGTTCACCCAGCGTCCAGCACTCGCGCGCACCGTGCACCCCGCACAGCCGGAGGGCCCGGCTCCCTCTCGGGGAACCGGGCCCTTCCGTCTACCGCGCCGTACCTCGTGTCCGAGGTGTGTACGGCTCAGTCGAGGTAGTCGCGCAGAACCTGCGAACGCGACGGGTGACGCAGCTTCGACATCGTCTTCGACTCGATCTGACGGATCCGCTCGCGCGTCACGCCGTAGACCTTGCCGATCTCGTCCAGAGTCTTCGGCTGACCGTCGGTGAGACCGAAGCGCATCGAGACGACGCCCGCCTCCCGCTCGGAGAGCGTGTCGAGCACGGAGTGCAGCTGCTCCTGGAGGAGCGTGAAGCTCACCGCGTCGGCCGGGACGACCGCCTCGGAGTCCTCGATCAGGTCGCCGAACTCGCTGTCGCCGTCCTCACCCAGCGGGGTGTGGAGGGAGATCGGCTCGCGACCGTACTTCTGGACCTCGATGACCTTCTCAGGGGTCATGTCGAGCTCCTTGGCCAGCTCCTCCGGAGTGGGCTCGCGGCCCAGGTCCTGGAGCATCTGGCGCTGCACGCGCGCGAGCTTGTTGATGACCTCGACCATGTGCACGGGGATACGGATGGTGCGGGCCTGGTCGGCCATGGCGCGGGTGATCGCCTGACGGATCCACCAGGTGGCGTACGTGGAGAACTTGTAGCCCTTGGTGTAGTCGAACTTCTCGACGGCACGGATCAGACCCAGGTTGCCCTCCTGGATCAGGTCCAGGAAGAGCATGCCGCGGCCGGTGTAGCGCTTGGCCAGGGAGACCACCAGACGGAGGTTGGCCTCCAGGAGGTGGTTCTTGGCCCGGCGGCCGTCCTCGGCGATGATCTCCAGCTCGCGCTTGAGCTTCGGCGCGAGCTTGTCCGAGTTCGCCAGCTTGTCCTCGGCGAACAGGCCGGCCTCGATGCGCTTGGCGAGTTCGACCTCCTGCTCGGCGTTGAGCAGCGGGACCTTGCCGATCTGCTTCAGGTAGTCCTTGACCGGGTCGGCGGTGGCACCGGCGACGGCGACCTGCTGCGCCGGAGCGTCGTCCTCGTCGTCGTCGGACAGGACGAAGCCCTTGCTCTCGCCCTCGGTCTCCTCTTCCTCGCCCTTGCCGGGCGCGACGTCCTCGAGCAGCTCTTCGCCCTCGACGGCCTCGTCGGCGTCCTTCTTGGACGTGGTCTTCTTGGCCGCCGTCTTCTTGGCGACGGTCTTCTTGGCCACCGCCTTCTTGGCGACGGTCTTCTTCGCGGCCGCCTTCTTGGCGACGGATCCGGCCTCGTCGGCCGGGTCGGCGCCCTCCGCCGCAGAGGCCGTGGCGCCCGCGACGCTGGTCTTCGTCACGGTCGCCCTGGCGGTGACGGTCTTGGTGGCGGTGCGCTTGGCCGGGCTCTTCGCTGCGACGCTCTTACGGGCGCGCTTCGGCGACTCCGCTGCACTGACCATCAGCGTCACACCCTCTTCCTCGAGGATCTGATTGAGGCTGCGCAGAACATTCTTCCACTGGGTTGGCGGAATCTGGTCAGCCTCGAAGGCCCGACGCACGTCATCGCCGGCGATCTGCCCATCAGCCTTTCCCCGCTCGATGAGCGCCATCACAGACTCGGACTCGGCGATCTCCGGCGGGAGCGTACGGGATGTGCTGGCCGACACGAACAACCTCTCGGAACGATGGAAACGGCTTCCGGCCCCGCCCTGGATCGGGCTGGAGCCGACGACCGTCGACGGGGAATGTGCCGACGGCGCGGGCTGGACCGGGGAACTGCACAGCGCCTCCATCGGCTGCTGTATTCCTTCCTCGGCTGTCACCTCTTAAGTCATCGCACGGCCGGGAGGAGTGTTACGCCCAATCTTCGTGGCCCGAGTCACACCTCATGCACGACAAAGCGGCAGAAAAGGGTAGATCAGCGTACATCCGCACCGCCGCAACCCTGGCGCCACCCGGGGAATCCCTGCGGGACCCCCCGGGTGGCGCTCGGACCCGGCGGTACGCGATGCCGTCACGTGCGCGCTCCCGAACACGGCCCGCGGGTCAGTGTTCGCGGGGGGCGGGGACGACCCGCTCCACCTCGGGGTGGACGGTGAGCAGCTGCCGCATGGCCGACTCGGCGCCGTGCGCGTCCCCCGCGGCGAGCGCGTCCGCGATCCTGGCGTGGTGGGCGATGCAGGTCTCGCTCGGCCGGTCGCAGTTCGTGACGGGGCCACCGCCGGAGACCTGGAGAGCGGACGCGACGATGCCGGAGAGATGCTCCAGCATCCGGTTCCCGGCGAGCTGGATGAGGAGGGAGTGGAACTCGGTGTCGGCGCGGGAGAAGGTGATGCCGTCTCCCTGGGCGAACGCGTGGCCCATGATCTCGACCATGTCGGCGAGACGCTGCTGGACGTCCTCCCGGCCGTGCCCGGCGGCGAGGCGAGCGGCCAGCGGCTCGATCGTCCAGCGGAGCTCGATCAGCTCTCGGCGCTGGTCGTCGCGCTGCGGGCCGAAGGCACGCCACTCGATGATGTCGGGGTCCAGGAGGTTCCAGTCGCTGACGGGCCTGACCCGGGTGCCGACGTTGGGGCGGGCGCTGACGAGCCCCTTGGCCTCCAGCACGCGCAGCGACTCGCGCACGACCGTGCGTGAGACCTCGAACCGCTGGCCGATCTCTTCGGGGACGAGCGGACGGTCGGCTCCGAGGTCTCCGGAGACGATCATCTGGCCGAGCTGCTGGACGAGCTGCCCGTGCAGCCCGCGGCCCCGGTTGCCGGAGCTCCGGCGGCCGACACGGCCCAGGTCCGTGTCCACACCCTCCCAGGAGGACGGTCCCGTACGGCCGACGGCGGGCGCCTCCGGGTAGGGGTAGCGGTCGAGATCGCCCGGGGCGCCGAGGCCGGAGTCGACGGAGCGGGCGGCGGTCATCATGGTGTGCGCAAGGGTACTCACGCATCCTTTGTCGGCGTTGCCTCCGTGCCCCTTGAGGTCTTTGGTGAAAAGCACACGAAAGGGTGATCGGCACCCCCTGCGCAATTGACGATTTATCGGACATACGAGGCAGTTTCACGGGAGTTGACAGTGAACCGGAATCTTTTGGTTCACAAGTGATCACCAACGGGCCTTCCGGCGAAGCCCCGTGAACACATAAGCGCAGAGCAACCCCGTCAACGTCAGCGACAGGGCCACCCCCGCGGGCTGCCCCAGGACCCGCAGCACCCCGGCCAGCCAGCGGTCCACCGCCGGCGACCACTGGGGACCCGCGAACTCGCGCAACCGGGCGGGGAGTCCGGCGGCCGATCGCACCGACGGCCCCGTCAGCACCTTCTGCAGCAGCGGGACGAAGGCGACCGGTACCGCGAGGACCGCCGCCACACCGGCCGCCGCGGCACGGAACACACCGGCGCCGAGCACTCCGGCCCAGGCGCAGCCGACGAGCAGTCCCAGCCAACTCGCGCAGAGCGTGGGCCAGTTCTCAGGCACGGTGATCAACTCGGCGCCGTAGACGAACCTCAGTGCCTCCAGGTCGGCCACCACCACGGCCACCCCCAGCACGAGGGCGACGGCCGCCGCGACGGTGAGCTTCGCCAGGAGCAGACCGGGCCTGCGGGGCACGGCACCGCGGCCCGAGGTGAGTGCGGGGTAGCGGTACTCCTCGCCGAAGGAGAAGGCGCCGAGGAGCCCGGCTCCGAGGGCCGCGGGCGGCAGAGGGGAGATCGCGGGCCAGCCGGCCAGAACGGCGGGCACCGCGGCACGCCCGCCTCGCCCGAGAAGCAGGGCGAGCACCACGGAACCGAGCAGGACGGCCGCCACGACGAGGGGAGTGGACGGCACCCCCAGAAGCCGGCGGATCTCGTACCGCAGCGGGCGCAGGGGCGAGCGGGCCGGTCGGCGGGCACCGCCCGACCCCCCGGCGGCGCCACCTGCCACCTCGTCCGGCGGAGCCACGGCGGCGGGCGATGCGCGCCTTTCCGGGGTACGCGGGACGGGGCCGGTTTCGGCCGCGAGCCGGTGGATCGGCACTCCGTGGCGGAACGCCGTGTCCCCGACGGCCGCGCAGTCGCTCCCGTAGACGGACAGACGGCTGCCGCCCTCGGCCACCACTTCGACCGGGCGACGCGCCGCTCTGGCCTCCTGGGTCACGGCCGCGGCGAGCCTCGCGGCCTGCGGGGTGCGGACGGTGACCCGGGGGCGCAGTCGGGTGCGGGCGAACTCGGAGACGTCCTGGTCAGCGACGAGCCGACCGCCGTCGAGGGTGACGACCCGGTCGGCGTTGCGGGCGGCGTCCCTCGGGTCATCCGTGGTGTAGAGCACGGTTCCCCCGTCCGCCGCGTGCGCGCGCAGGAGTTCGTACAACCACGCACTCTCGGGCACGGAGAGGCCGGCGCCCGGCTCGTCGAGCAGCAGGGTGTGCGGATCCCCCAACAGGGCAGAGGCGAGGCCGAGTCGGCGGTCCGCGCCGATCGGCAGGGTGCCGATCCGACGGCGCTCCAGCCCGGTGAGGCCCACGGTCCGCGTGAGGGTGTCGGCCCGCGAGGCGGGAACCCCTGCGGCGGCGCAGAGCATCCGAAGGTGGCCCCGGAGCGTCCGGGAGGGATGTCCTGGGACGTCACCGAGGAGGACGCCGACCTCGCGCGAGGGGTGGGCGATGCGGTGCAGGGGCCGGCCGCGGAAGTAGGTGATGCCCCGGCCCGGCTCGAGTTCGAGCATGAGCCGGAGTGCGGTCGTCCTGCCGGAGCCCGGGGAGCCGAGGAGCGCGGTCACGGCGCCCGGCGGGGCCTCGAAGGTCAGATCGTCCACGGCGGGCGGGCGATCGGGGCGGGGCATGCTGGTCAGTCCGATTGCCTGGAGCATCGCTTCTCTCGCCGTAGATGTCACCGCTCCGCGGCAGGGCGGCGCTACCACAGCAAGATAACGCTACATTTCGGACTTTCAACGCAGGATTGGCGCGCGGGGGCGCCGGACGTACCGGCCTGTCAGACCTCGGGGCGCAGCATCGGCGGATTGAGGAGAGTGGCTCCGCCCGCCCTGAAGAGCTGGGCGGGACGCCCACCCTGACGGGTCGTGGTGCCACCGGCCGGAACCAGGAAGCCGGGCGTGCCGGTCACCTTCCGGTGGAAGTTGCGCGGATCCAGGGAGACACCCCAGACCGCCTCGTACACACGCCTCAGCTCTCCGACCGTGAACTCCGGCGGACAGAAGGCAGTGGCCAGGGAGGAGTACTCGATCTTGGAGCGGGCGCGCTCCACCCCGTCGGCGAGGATCCGGGCGTGATCGAAGGCGAGCGCCTCCGGGCCCCCGCGCTTGCCCGCGTCCTCGGCGTCGCCTGCTGCTTCCCCCGCTGCGGCCGTGTCGGCGCTCCCGAGCGTCCCGGCGATCACGTCCTCGCCCAGCAGTTCCTCGACGGGGGCCCAGCGGGCGCTGTTCGCGTCGCCTCCGGCTCTCGGCGCGGGGAGGTCCGGGGCCAGCGCCAGGTGCGCGACGCTGACCACCCGCATGCGCGGGTCGCGGTCGGGCGCCCCGTAGGTCGCGAGCTGCTCCAGGTGCGCGCCGTTGCTCGGTACCGGCGGCGGGGCGGCGGGGTCGTGGGCGCAGAGGCCGGTCTCCTCGACCAGCTCGCGCGCGGCCGCGGCGCCGAGATCCTCCTCAGCACGCACGAAGCCGCCGGGCAGCGCCCAACGCCCCTGATAGGGGGTCTCTCCCCGCCGTACGACCAAGGTGCAGAGCGCGTGGCGGCGCACGGTGAGCACGACCAGATCGACGGTGACGGCGAAGGGGGGAAAGGCCGACGGGTCGTAGGGAGGCATGTCGTGATCATAGTCGTCTTCCTGACGATAAGCACGCCCCTCGGGAGCATCGGCGACGACTTCCTCGCCCTGCCGCGCAGCATCCCTCGTGTCTGTGTCCGGCATCCCGTCACACCCCCAGTTGAAGGCCCTCTGCGGCCTCCTCGACCATACCGAGCCCGAGCCGTCCGACCCGCACGGCGAACGGCTCACCGGCGACCACAAGCCCTGAGAACCGGATCGCACCCAGCGGGGCCGACCGCAGGGGATGTGCCGACACGGAGCGGCCCGGCGCGTCGGGCCGGATGCCGGCGAGGGCGAGCAGGGCGTGCACCGCTCCGGCGGCCGCGACGGCCGCCGGCCGGCACGCGGCCGGGTGCGGCACCGGACGGCCGCCCGCCGTGCGCTGTTCCCCGGCGTACATCTCGGGCAGCCGATGGCCGAAGGCCTCCGCCGCGCCGATCAGCCCGCGAAGCAGGGAGGTGGCCTCCTTCTCGTGCCCGGAGGCGGCGAGACCGGCCACGGCGACCGATGTCTCGTGCACCCGCACCGCGCCCGCCCGGTGGCCGAACGGGTTGTGCCCCGGCTCCTTGGCGCCGAGGCCGCGCAGCCCCCAGCCGGAGTCCAGGGCCGGGGTGCCGAGCAGCCTCGCCACCTGCTCGGTCTCCGTCCTGTCCAGCAGGCCCTGCGCGTGACGGCCACCGCCCAGCAGCCCGGTGTCGAGCAGATGGGCGACCCAGCCCCCCAGATACGGCAGGCTCCGGCCGTCAGACGTGCGGCCCACAGCGGGGCGGCCCCCCGCTCGGTCGTCGAGCCAGAACTCCCGGCGAAAGCGCTCGCGCAGAGTCCGCCCCGTGTCCCGCAGCGTGTCTCCCCCAGGTCTCCCGCAGGCATCGAGCAGGTCCGCTCCGAGCAGGGCCGCGCGGTGCGCGTGCGCCTGCGTCTCGGCCCGCCAGGGACCGGCGGGCCCCGGGTCCGCCACGAGGCCGTTTCCCGCGGCCGCCCGGCGCAGCCAGCCGAGGCAGCGCTCCGCCACGGGAAGCAGCTCCTCGAGGTCCGCCGTCGGGAGCCCCCAGCGACGGGCTTCGGCGAGAACGGCCGGGAAGGCGAGGGTGGCCTCGACGCCCGTGCAGCGGGGCGGCAGATGCGGCCCGGCGTCGCGGAGGGGTCCTGGGATGCGGCCGGACTCGGGACCTGCTCCGGAGAGTTGGGTACGGCCGAGGGCGCGCAGGGTGGTGACGGCGAGCCGGGTGCCGAGAGGAAGGGCCATCCGGGCCGCCCAGAGCGCTTCGGCGGTGACCGGTCCACAGCGCCAGGGGACGCCGGCTGCGAGGTGTACGTCCGCCGGGTGCGCCGGGTCGCGCTGGAGCAGGGCCCGCAGGTCCTCGACGGACGCGCGCAGCAGCTCTCCCGGGCGCGGGTCGTCGCCCTCGGCCTGGGCGTCGGCGAGCAGATGGCCGCCGGGCCGTCCGGCGCCCCCACCCGTGAGGGCGCGGGGCCGGGTGGACGAGTCGTCGCGTACGCGTAGCTGGACCGTGAACGTGCCTCCGGGCGCCACCTCCGCCTCCCAGCGCAGCACTCCGGCCGCCGCGAGGGAGTCGGTGGGCGGTGGGTCCGCGGTGACGGCGACGGACCGTCCGCCGCTGGTCCAGCGCAGGCCGGTGCCATGGACGCTCCCGGTGAGCTCGGGGCCGGACCGGCCGGACGCCACCGCGGCCAGGTCCGCGAGATCCGTGCCCAGAGCGATTTCCACGGGGAGCCGGAGCGGGCGGGCGACGGAGCTGCGCAGCGTGATCCGTTCTGTTCCGTCGGCGCTCCGCGTGCGTTCGACGGTGAGCCCGGGGTCGGGTCCCCTGTCTCCCGGGACGCGGAGGACGCCGAGGAACACCGCCCGGTCGGCGGCGGCCAGGCGGCCCTGGAGGGCGACGGGCTCACGCCCCGCCACGCGGAGGACGCAGCGGGAGAGGAGCCGTCGACCGGCCGCGTACACGCCCTCGGGTCCCTCGCCGGTGAGCTGGCCGTGCTCGGCGCAGACGGCGAGGGCGGGCAGGGCCACGCAGAGGAGCGCGCCGTGCACCGAGGGAAGCTCCGCGGGCCGCGCCCCACGCGGAGGCGAGGTGCCGCTGCCGGGCAGGCGCCCGAGTGAGTGACCGGCAGGGGGTGCGGGTGGGCGGCCGGGGGCAGGGACGGGGCTGAGGGCCATGGCGGGTACGGGGTGCTCTCTCTGCGAACCGGGCGGCCGGCGGAATGTCGGCGGGACGGCTCGGACGACTCCGCCAGAGAGCTGAACGCGTCTGTGGGCGGCCGGGTCACGGTCGTCATCGGCCACTCCTGGTGCCGCGCTGTCCGCCGCGCCTCGGGGTACGGCTCCCCGGCTTCCCCGTGGCGGGTCCACCGGGCCTGATCCCGGCCGTCGAGCGGCGCTCCTCTCCCCCGGTCGGGCGCGGGGGCTTGCGAAGGGTCTGCCGGGCGCCCTGCGGGCGGGTGGCGCGCATCCGGACGCGTCGGGAGGCGGGGGGAGCGGAGGGCGCCGAGGTGGTCCGGGTGTCCCGCTCGCTCCTCAGGCAGGAGCGGAGCGACTCGGGGTCGAGCCCTTCGTTGCACGCCTGGTGCAGCAGCTGGGCGAAGACGTACTCGGGGTCGGCCTGGAGTGCGAGCCCGAGGGCGACCCGGGCGGTCGGCTCGTCGCCGGTGGACCATGCGACCCAGCCGGCGAGGGTGAGGGGTGCGGCGGCGTGCTCCTGGTAGGGGCTGACGCAGCGCCGGGCGAGGACGCGCCAGAGCCGCAGGGCCGCTGAGGCCTCCCAGCCCTCCATCCATTCGGCGGCACGGTCCCGGGTGACCCGGTCCTGGAGGCCGATGATCAGCGCCGCCGCTTCGTCGATCCCGACCAAGGCGTCATCGGCCGCGTCGCCCTCGGCCGTCGCGGTGTCGGCCTTTCCCGCGCCCGTCCGGTCCTTCCGGTCTGTCGGACTCGTCGGGACTTCCTGGCCGGGGTGCTTCGGGTTGACGAACCGGCGGAGGACGGCGCGCGCGATGCGCAGCGTCGTCTCGCGCACCTCTTCGCGCCCCCTGCCCTCGGCGCCTTCGAGGATCCGGGGGACGATCGAGGCGGCGGACGCGTCGAGCGCCGCGCGCTGCTCTTCCTCCCCCGGGCCTCCGGACGGCATGAACCGGCCTTCCATGTCCCTCAGGGAACCCCGTACCTGCACTCCGGCGTACGCCGCGGCCGCCGCCATCACCGACGTGCCGCTGAGTGCGAGCGGGGTGCCGTCGGGCGGGCAGCAGCGCGCGTCGGGGCAGCAGTAGGAGAAGAAGAGGCCGTCGGAGATGCAGAGGGCTTCGTAGACGGGGATGTCGAGGGCGCCGCAGGCGGTCCGCAGGTGCTGGGCGAAGGGGCGCAGCCGTTCCATGACCCCGCGACCCGTCTCGCCGGCCGAGGGGTCCTGGCAGAGGAAGACGACGATGCCGTCCGGTCGCGTACCGCCCTTGGCTCCTCCGTCGACGAGGCATTCGGCGAGGTGGTCGGCGACGGACGCCCATTCGTGGGGCGAGCGCGGGATGCCGAGCCTCACCCGTCCGCCGAAGCGGCCGCGCTCGCCGTGAAGGGCGACCAGGACGACGGAGTCGGTGGGGTGGAAGCCCAGCATGAACGGCAGGGCGTCCGCCAGTTCCGCCGGGCCTCGCAGGGTGATCTGCTGGGTACGGGAGGGTCCGCTGGATTCATGGTGATTCGCGTTCATGGTCAGGACGGTCTCGTGATCTCCCGAAATCCGAAACCCCTGTGGATAACTCCTGGAACGGGGCGTCCGTCGCCCTTCGAGTTGTCCACAGGTCCGGCGCCTCATTCGCGCGATGTCCGAGGCATCGGGTTGCATGGAGGCATGACCCACGCAGACCCCCTGGAAGACCGCGCCGCACTCCGGACCGCCGCCGACACCGTGCTCGCCCGCCTCGTATCGGACCCGACCGGGAAGGCGAGACTGCGCGAGGACCAGTGGCGGGCCATCGAGGCCCTGGTCGCCGACCGGCGGCGGGCCCTGGTGGTGCAGCGGACCGGCTGGGGGAAGTCGGCGGTGTACTTCGTGGCGACCTCGCTGCTCCGTGCGCGGGGAAGCGGCCCGACCGTGATCGTCTCCCCGTTGCTCGCGCTGATGCGGAACCAGGTGGAGGCGGCGGCTCGGGCGGGCATCCGCGCCCGGACGATCAACTCGTCGAACACGGAGGAGTGGGACACGGTCCAGGAGGAGGTGTCCGCCGGTGAGGTGGACGTGCTCCTGGTGAGTCCCGAGCGGCTCAACAATCCCGACTTCCGCGACCAGGTCCTTCCCCGGCTCGCTGCCGCCACCGGACTGCTCGTGGTCGACGAGGCGCACTGCATCTCGGACTGGGGGCACGACTTCCGGCCTGACTACCGCAGGCTGCGCACGATGCTGGCCGACCTGCCGTCCGGGGTGCCGGTGCTCGCCACCACGGCGACGGCGAACGCGCGGGTGACGGCGGACGTGGCCGAGCAGCTCGGCACGGGCGCCGGCACGGACGCCCTCGTGCTGCGCGGGCCGCTGGACCGGGAGAGTCTGAGTCTGGGCGTGGTCAGACTGCCCGACGCGGCCCACCGGCTGGCCTGGCTGGCCGATCACCTCGGCGAGCTGCCCGGCTCCGGAATCATCTACACGCTGACGGTCGCGGCGGCCGACGAGGTGACGGCCTATCTGCGCCAGTGCGGGCACACGGTCTCGTCGTACACGGGCCGGACGGAGAACGCCGACCGGCAGCAGGCCGAGGACGACCTGCAGGCCAACCGGGTCAAGGCGCTGGTGGCGACGTCGGCCCTCGGCATGGGCTTCGACAAGCCGGACCTGGGCTTCGTGGTGCATCTGGGGTCGCCTTCCTCGCCGATCGCGTACTACCAGCAGGTCGGCAGGGCCGGGCGAGGGGTGGAGCACGCGGAGGTGCTGCTGCTGCCAGGGCAGGAGGACGAGGCGATCTGGCGTTACTTCGCGTCGGTGGCCTTCCCGCCCGAGGAACAGGTGCGCCGGACGCTCGACGTGCTCGCGCAGGCGGGCCGACCCCTGTCCCTGCCCGCTCTTGAGCCGTTGGTGGAGCTGCGCAGGACACGCCTTGAGACGATGCTCAAGGTCCTCGACGTGGACGGCGCGGTGCGCCGTGTGAAGGGCGGCTGGGAGAGCACCGGCCGGCCCTGGGTGTACGACACCGAGCGGTACGCGTGGGTCGCGCGACAGCGGGCGACCGAGCAGCAGGCGATGCGCGACTACGCGGCGGCGACGGGATGCCGGATGGAGTTCCTCCGGCGTCAGCTGGACGACGAGGAGGCCGCTCCGTGCGGTCGTTGTGACAACTGCGCGGGGAACCGGTTCGATCCGAAGGTGTCGGACGCGGCCCTGGACGCCGCCAAGGGCGAGTTGGGCCGGCCCGGCGTGGAGGTGGAGCCGCGCAAGATGTGGCCGACGGGACTCGCGGCGGTCGGGGTCGACCTGAAGGGCCGCATCCCTCCCCGAGAGCAGGCCTTCGGCGGCCGGGCTCTGGGGCGGCTTTCGGACATCGGCTGGGGCAACCGGCTGCGTCCGCTGTTGGCCGACGGCGCCCCGGACGGACCCGTGCCGGACGACGTCGTGCAGGCGGTGGTGCACGTGCTCGCCGACTGGGCCAAGGGGCCTGGGGGTTGGGCCTCCGGGGCGCCGGACGCGCCGGCTCGGCCCGCGGGGGTGGTCACCGTCGCCTCCGTCCACAGGCCACGTCTGGTGGGGTCGCTCGGGGAGCGCATCGCCGAGATCGGCAGGATGCCCCTGCTCGGTGCGGTGGAGTACGCGCCCGAGGCGGAGGAGGTGCGGCTCTCCCGGACCAACAGCGCTCAGCGGGTGATGGGTCTGCAGCGGACCCTGACGGTCTCCGCCGAGTTGGGCGGGCGACTGGCCGCCGCGGGTGGGCCGGTTCTTCTCGTGGACGATCTCTCCGACAGCGGCTGGACGTTGGCGGTGGCTACCCGGTTGCTGCGGCGGGCCGGAGCGGAAGGGGTGTTTCCGCTGGTGCTCGCCGTCCAGGGGTGAGACAGGTGGGGAAACGGGGAGTGAACAATGGGCAACTGGGCAGGGATATGGGTGGCATACCAACCCATTCCCGTCAGCTGCCTCAATTGCTCGTTGCCGCTCGCGCACGGGCCAGCAAGAATTGGGAAACCGCCTCGCACGGCCCGTCAGCGGTCCGGAAGGACTGTGCCGTGGTGCGCCTTCACCCGACCTTGCCCGCCTCGCGGGCGCGTATCCGAAGGGAGGACCGTGACCCTCGGATTCGCTCCGCCCACAGCCGCCTCGCTCAGATCGTCGTCCGAGTCCGCCAGCCGCCTCGCTCGGATACTCGAACCCGCCGAGTGGTCAGCTGCCGGGATCCCGCTGCTGCGCAACCCCCGCGAGATCGTCAGCGGGCTGCACTCGCGTCATACACCCACGCCCTCGACGGCCGTCCTGGCGGTCCTCGACCACGAGGAACGGCTCGCGGCCAGCGCCTCGTTCGTCCGGCGCCCCTCCCCGGCTGACGGCTGGGAGTTCCGCAACGCGCTGCTGGCGCACCTGCGGCGGGTCATCCCGCACGACCTGCGCAGGCGCACGCCCGTGCGGACGGCGGTCCTGCTGTACTGCCGTGAGGGCGACGAGCGTTGGACCGAGGAGGACGGAGCGTGGATGTGGGGCCTCCGGGACGCCTGCACCTTGCACGGTCTCCGCTGCGGCGCGTACATCACGCTGACCCGCGGCGGCTGGCAGGTGCTCGGCGAGGGCCGGGGCGGCCGCCGTCCGGGGTCCGACTCGCTGCCGCTGCCTCTCGGTGACGCGCCGGCCGAGCTCGGCCGACTCGCGCCGAGAACCGCGAGCGGTGCCACCGAGCCCCTGCGCAGGGCGGCCGCGCGCTGATCGCACGCCCGACTCGACCTCCGCCGGCCCGGTTCGGTCCGGCGGAGGGGTCGTCGGTCAGACGCCGGCGCCCGCTCCGAGGAGCGCCGAGACACGCTGCGGGTCACCGCAGACGACAAGCAGCGCGCTCGCGCGGGCCATCGCCGACGGCAGCGTCTTGGCGGCCGCCTCGTCGTCCCCGCCGTTCACGGCGACGATCACCACGGGGCGGGGGTTCGCCCGCTCCACGGCGGCGGCGTCCGCGAAGAACACGTCGTCGCCGGCGTCCTGCTGGGCCCAGTAGGCAGCCTCGCCGAACGACAGCTCGTGCGTGGTCCAGGGGTGCGGGTCGCCGGTGGTGAGCACGAGGACCTCACCGGGTGCCCGCCCACTCTCCAGAAGCAGGTCCAGCGCCTCGTCGGCGGCGTCGAGCGCGCCGTCGACTGAGGCCGGGATCAGCTGGAGCTGCGGCGCGGGCCGCTGGTCGGAACGATTCTCCGGAGTGCGCGCCGGAGAGGGCTCGGCACCGGCGGGCGGGCGCGGGGTGGGCGATGCGGGCCTGGCCGGGCCGGGAACGGGGCGTCCGGGCCGCGGTGAGGCCGCGGTACGCGGGCCGGGTACAGGACGGGGGGTCGACGCGGGACGGCCGGCGGCCGCGGTGGCGCGGGGACCCTGGGCGCTCTCGTGAATCTGAGGCTCCTCGGGGAACAGAGGCATGGGTGGATGTCTATCAAACGCCGCTGCGCTTGGCACCGGCGGGTGGGCACAGATGTGCGCCCCGGCCGTGCGGGAAACCCTTCGCCAGGGCCCCGCGGCCGGAAGTTCAGAAGTCGAAGCCGAGTTGGCCCCCGCTCTGCAGCGCGGCCGCCTCGGCGGAGAGGCGGACCTTCTTGAGGTGGCGCCACCTGGGCATCGCGTCCAGGTAGGCCCAGGAGAGACGGTGGTGAGGAGTGGGTCCCAGCTCTTCGAGCGCCGCTTTGTGGACCGGCGAGGGGTAGCCCGCGTTGGCCCCGAAGGCGTACGCCGCATAGTTATCGGCCTCGGTGCTCTGCAGTTCCGCCATGACGGCGTCCCGGCGGACCTTGGCGATGACGGAGGCGGCGGCGACGGCGACGCAGGACTGGTCGCCCTTGATCACCGTGCGGACCTGCCAGGGGCTGCCGAGGTAGTCGTGCTTGCCGTCGAGGATGACCGCGTCGGGCCGGACGGGGAGGCCTTCGAGTGCCCGGACCGCCGCGAGCCGCAGCGCGGCGGTCATTCCGAGCTCGTCGATCTCCTGCGGACTGGCATCGCCGAGCGCGTACGCCGTGACCCACCGCTCCAGTTCCCCGGCGAGCGCGGTGCGGCGCTTGAGCGTGAGCAGTTTGGAGTCGGTGAGGCCCTCGGGCGCCCGGCGCAGGCCGGTGACGGCCGCGCACACGGTGACGGGACCGGCCCAGGCCCCGCGCCCGACCTCGTCGACCCCGGCGACGATCTTGGCGCCGGTGGTGGCTCGGAGCGATCGCTCGACGGTGTGGGTGGGTGGTTCGTACGGCATGGCGCCTGACAGGTTACGCCGCTTGATGCCGCGCGCGATACCCGGATTCCCCGTCGGGGCCCCCGGGGGCTTCGCGCCGGACCCCCGAGGCCGGGCGAGCCGGCCTCGGGGAGCGTTCCCGGCCGCCTCGGGGACGGAGCGGCGGCACCATGATCCGGTCGACCAGGTCGGCGTGCTCACGTTCGGCCGTTCGCTCGCGCACACCCTGGAGCGGTACATCATCATGGCGGGAGTGACGCCGAGCGCCGGGTCGTCGTCCGCGCCGGACAGGACCTCACGCCGGGCGATTCCGCGCCCCAGGACGGCTCCGAAGAAACGGACCCAAGGCTCGACCCCCCTCGCGACGACCCGGTCTCAGAACCTTTCGGCTACCTCGGCGTCGCTTTCGTGAATACACAGCCCGCACGACGAATCCGGGCGTGGAGCACATGGCGTCCCGGACCGACGACGACCAGTTCGTACAGATCCCCACGCGCGCTCCCGAAGATCCCGCGCCTCGTCGAGCGTCGGCGATCCGAACCGGAGCACGTCCGCGAGGAGGTCCTCCTCCGACGGCCGACGCCGGATCCGGGTACGCACGAGCGATCGGGAAGCGCTCAGCGGCGGTGCGGAAGCCGCCGGGCCGGTCGCCTGCGCGCCACACCGGTGTCCCCTGGATCCCCGGCCGGAGATCCAGGGGACATCACGGCTTCTCAGGCGGCCGTGACCGGGACCCACTCCGGAAGGGCCTCGGTCTGCCGCAGCCATTCCGCCGGGGGCGCACCGGTCGCCGCGGCGGCCACCACACCCCCGGCGATGGCACAGGTCGTGTCGACGTCGCCTCCGACCTGCGCGGTCGTCCAGAACACCCGCTCGAAATCGTCGAGGCCCCGGGCGGCCGACCAGAGGGCGAACGGCACCGTGTCGTGCGCACTCGTCCGCCGGCCACTGCCGAGCACCGCGGCGACCGTGCCGGCGTCGCCGTAGTCGAGCATGTCGCGGGCCCGGCGCAGGCCGGCCCCGACCGCGCTGCGCGGCACGAGGGCGATGACGCCGTCGAGCAGCGCCTCGGGAGTGGGCGGTCCGGCGGGGTCGGCGGCCAGCGCGGCAGCGGCGGCGACGGCCATCGCGCCCACCACGGCCTCGCGGTGCTGATGGGTGGTGTACGCGGAGATCTCGGCCTGGTGCGTGGCCTGCTCCGGGTCCTCCGCGTACCAGGCGCCGAGCGGGGCGATCCGCATCGCGGCGCCGTTGCCCCAGGAGCCCTGTCCCTGGAAGAGCGCGGCGGCCAGCTCCCGCCAGTCCCCGCCTTCCCGGATGAGCCGGAGCATCCGGTTGACGGCCGGGCCGTAGCCACGGTCGAAGTCGTGGTGCCGGGCGAAGGACATCGCCAGGGCGTCCTGGTCGATCCGCTCGTGGCGGGCGAGGACGGCCACGACGGAACAGGCCATCTCGGTGTCGTCGGTCCACTGCCAGGGGCCGTCGGGCAGCTCGCACCGCTTCAGCAGGGGGTAGTGGGCGGGTAGGAAGAACTGGGAGCCCAGGGCGTCTCCCACGGACAGCCCGCGCAGGCTGGCCAGGGCGCGGTCGAAGCGCCGGTCGAATGCGGAGTCAGCGGTCATCGGTCTGCCACTCTATCCGGTAGGGCCGTACGGTTCCGGGGTACGCCAGCGTTCGAACGGCCGGTCCAGACGGTATCTCCCGTCCTCGCCGAGCAGGAGGACACGGGTCTCGCCGTTGCCCGGATTGGCGAGCGACTCGAAGTCCGCGACCGTCCAGTGGAACCAGCGCATGCAGAACAGGCGCATGGTCAGTCCGTGGGTGACCAGCAGCACGTTGGGCGGATGGTCGGGTGCCTCGAAGCTGCGGTACAGGCTCTCGAGGAACGCCCCGACACGGTCGTAGACGTCCGCCCCCGACTCCCCCTGCGCGAAGCGGTAGAAGAAGTGCCCGTACGCGTCCCGGTAGGCCTTCTGCA
Source organism: Streptomyces sp. NPDC058671 (assembly GCF_042716475.1). Lineage (NCBI taxonomy): Bacteria > Bacillati > Actinomycetota > Actinomycetes > Kitasatosporales > Streptomycetaceae > Streptomyces > Streptomyces sp. NPDC058671. The sequence goes on from NZ_JBHXSA010000005.1 coordinate 224,892, forward strand.
GGCGTACGTCGTCCCGCTCCTGCCAGTTGCCCCAGTCCTGCTCCCGAAGGCGTGGCTCCTCCCGCACCCTGACCCTCTCGGGCGACAGCCGGAAGGCGCGGAGGGTCTCATGGGTGCGGCGGTACGGCGAGACGTAGACGCTGACCCGCTCCTCCCCGAAGAGTTCCCGCAGCCACTCCCCCGTCTCCTCGGCCTGCCGCAACCCGGTCGCGGTGAGCCGCAGTGCGTGGTCGGGCTCCCGTTCGTACACCGTGTCATCGGCATTGCCCTCGGACTCTCCGTGCCGTACGAGAACGATGCGCCGCGGTCGTGCCATACCCCGACCCTAGATCGCCGGTCCCGGGCGGGCTCAGTCGAGGGGGCACCCGGAGGCCATCCGGCGTACGCGGCCCGGCTCCGTCGGCTTGCGCCCGCCCGGTCCGCCGACCCGCCGGCCGCACCCGCCCGGTCCCGGACCGGCGACGCCGTCCGGACCGGCGTCGAACCCTCTCAGACCGTCCAGGACGGTTCGAGCTGCACCACGTCCCCGTCCAGTGCCGCCACGTCGGCCGCGGTCCTGGCCCGCAGACCGAGCCGCTCGATGCGTTCCGCCCGGTACTTCCCGTGCTCCGCGACGGACTGCCACATCGAGAGCACCAGGAACTCACTGCCGGGCGCCTCACCGAACAGGCCCCGCAGCATGCCGGGAGACCCGGCCATCGCCGGGTTCCACACCTTCTCCTGCATGAGCGCGAAATGCTCGGCGCGGTCCTCGTGGACACGGCAGTGCGCCACCCGCGCCACATCGGCGTCGGAGAACCGCGGCTCGAACCCGGTCTTCACGTCGAAGCGGTGATCGAACAGCTTGACCTGGCTGTCCTTGAACGTGCCGACCTGCGCGGTCGCCAGACGGTCGTGCGAGCGCGCCATGAAGGAGTCGTAGAAGGCCCGGCTCTCCCAGAACGCGAAGATGTGAGCGACGTCAGGCCGAGCCCGGCTCCACCCGCCACCCTGTCCCCGGAACCCCGGCTCACCGAGCAGCCCCGCCCACTTCCGCTGTCCCCGCTCGAACCCTCGACGGTCCACCACGGTGCAGCGAATCCACTTGACCAGCACCGCGCCATCGTACGGGGCCGATGACCGCCCCGGCAGGCCCCTTCAGACTCCCGCCGGATGTATTCGCTCCACTCCCGCGCGCTCCTCGTCGTCCAGTTCGATCCCGAACTCGGTCTCCAGGGTCGCGACCAACTCGGCCGCGCCTACGATCCGTTCCCCGGTGAAGCCGTCCGTCCGCATCACCGAGAGCGTCTCGCGCACCAACGCCCTGCGCACCTCCGTGCCGGGCCGCTGGGCCACGACCTGGCCGAGGAAACGCGACTGCGGATGGCTGGAGCTGTAGTGGTTCATGACGACGAAGTCGCCGGGGTAGAGGGTCTGGGGGGCGAAGGCGTACAGGTCGGTCCAGCCCTGCGGCCGAAGGGAGCGCAGCACGTGGATGCCCTCGTCCTCGGCCCCGATCGCGAACGTCCAGCCGCCCTGCTGGACCCGCGCCCCGGCGTGCAGCGGCACGGGCTCCAGCGGCCCCTGCCAGCCGAACCCGACGTCTGCCAGCCACTCCTCGCCCTCGATGGTGACGACGAGAAGCGCGTGGGTGACCGGCGGCAGCACCGCGCCCCGCGACCGGTTACGGGCTCCGCGGGCGGCAACCGCGAAGCCGATCCGCTCGAGTACGGCCGCGAACAGGGAGTTCTGCTCGTAGCAGTAGCCTCCCCTGCGCCTCTCGACGAGCTTGCCCTGAAGGCTCTTCAGGTCCAGGAGCACCGGCTTCCCGAGCACGACGTCGAGGTTCTCGAACGGTACGGCTCCGACGTGGGCACGGTGAAGGTATGTCAACGTCCGCAGATCAGGGCCGAGTTCCCCGTCCCGCTCGGGCTCGTAGCCGATTCGAGCCAGATATACGTCGAGATCCAGCTCCTCACCGCTCCACAAACCGATCTCCCCCCTCAACCCTCGGTCCACTGTCGTAGCCCCATGACACCATGAGTGATCGGCTTACGACCACGGGCATTCGAGCGGGTCGACGGTACGACGCGAAGCGTGCGCGGGGGCGCACGCGGAGAGGGGAAGCACCATGAGCGGACTCAACAAGGGAGTGGGAAAGGTCGAGGTGACGCTCAGGTGGGACCCGGCCCCGGCGGGCGCACCGGCCCACGACCTGGACATCGTCGCCGGCGTCTTCGCGGCGGACGACCCGCACGGAGCACCGGTCCACCTGGTGCACTTCGGCAGTCGCTCCCCCGACGGCACGATCACACTGCACCGCGACAGCCGTACGGGCCAGGGATTCGGCTACGACGAGGCCATGACCCTGGAGCTGGACCGGCTGGCACCGCGGTACGCCCGCGTGGTGGTCGGCGTCGCCATACAGCAGGGCGGTGGACGACGGACCTTCGGCGACATAGCGAGCACGGGCGTACGGGTCCGCGAGGGATACACGGACCTGCTGGTCCATGACTTCGCGGATGTGTCGGACGCCCTGTCGGCGACGGTCGTGGAGTTCACCCGCGACGGCGGAGAGGGCTGGACGTACCGCCCGCTCAGCCGCGGCTTCGACGCCGATCCCCAGGACTTCGCCCGGCTGCTGGGCTCCGCGCGCCCCTGAGTCCCCGGGCGCGACGAAGGGGACCGGCCGCGAGGCCGGCCCCCTTCGTGAGGCGCTGGTCAGTCACCCGCTCGGTCCGCGCCGGACCTCACGTCCGGCGCGGACCCACCGGTGTCAGCTGCAGCCGCTGGTCGATCCGCAGCCCTCGCAGATGTAGCAGGAGCCGGCGCGCTGCATCTTGGTGCCGCAGGAGAAGCAGAGCGGGGCGTCGGCGCTGATGCCGAGCTGCATCTCGACGAGCTCCGCCGAGGTGTGGGCCTGCTTCGGAGCCGGGACCTCGACCTTCGGGGCCGGGGGCGCGACGGCCTTCAGCTCCGGGGTGCGGGGCGCGGACTGCGCCAGGGCCTCGACGTCGACCTCGTCCTCTTCGGACTGCTCGTACGAGCCGGTGTCCAGGTGACGCTGGCGCTCCTCGGCCGAGTGGATGCCGAGGGCGGAGCGGGTCTCGAAGGGGAGGAAGTCCAGGGCCAGGCGACGGAAGATGTAGTCGACGATCGACTGCGCCATCCGCACGTCCGGGTCGTCCGTCATGCCGGCCGGCTCGAAGCGCATGTTGGTGAACTTCGAGACGTACGTCTCGAGCGGGACGCCGTACTGCAGACCGACGGAGACGGCGATGGAGAAGGCGTCCATCATGCCGGCGAGCGTCGAGCCCTGCTTGGACATCTTGAGGAAGACCTCGCCGAGACCGTCGTCCGGGTAGGAGTTGGCGGTCATGTATCCCTCGGCGCCACCGACGGTGAAGGAGGTGGTGATCCCCGGGCGTCCCTTGGGGAGACGCTTGCGGACCGGGCGGTACTCGACGACCTTCTCGACGGCCTCGCGGATCGTCGCCTCGGACTTCGCCGTGACCGCGACCTTCTCCTCCTCCTTCTTCTTGGCGGAGAGCGGCTGGCCGACCTTGCAGTTGTCGCGGTAGATCGCGAGCGCCTTGACGCCCATCTTCCAGGCCTCGAAGTAGACCTCCTCGACGTCCTCGACCGTGGCCGTCTCCGGCAGGTTCACGGTCTTGGAGAGGGCACCCGAGATCCACGGCTGGATGGCGGCCATCATGCGGACGTGGCCCATCGCGGAGATGGAGCGCTCGCCCATGGCGCAGTCGAAGACCTCGTAGTGCTCGCTCTTCAGACCGGGGGCGTCGATCACATTGCCGTGCTCGGCGATGTGGGCGACGATCGCCTCGATCTGCTCCTCCTGGTAGCCCAGGCGACGCAGGGCCTGCGGGACCGTGCCGTTGACGATCTGCATCGAGCCGCCGCCGACGAGCTTCTTGAACTTGACCAGGGCGAGGTCGGGCTCGAGGCCGGTGGTGTCGCAGGACATCGCGAGACCGATGGTGCCGGTCGGGGCGATGACCGAGGCCTGGGCGTTGCGGAAGCCGTTCTTGGCGCCGAGGTGGATCACGTCCTGCCAGGCCTCCGTGGCGGCGGCCCAGATCGGCGAGTCGAGGTCGTCCACGCGGACGGCCTTGGTGTTCTCGTCGGCGTGCTGACGCATGACGCGCTGGTGCGGCTCCGCGTTGCGGGCGTAGCCGTCGTAGGCGCCGACGACAGCGGCCAGCTCGGCGGAGCGCTTGTACGAGGTGCCGGTCATCAGGGAGGTGATGGCACCGGCGAGGGCGCGGCCGCCGTCGGAGTCGTACGCGTGGCCGGTCGCCATCAGCAGGGCGCCGAGGTTGGCGTAGCCGATGCCGAGCTGGCGGTAGGCGCGGGTGTTCTCGCCGATCTTCTCGGTGGGGAAGTCGGCGAAGCAGATGGAGATGTCCATCGCGGTGATGACGAGCTCGACGACCTTGGCGAAGCGCTCGACCTCGAAGGACTGGTGGCCCTTGCCGTCGTCCTTGAGGAACTTCATCAGGTTCAGCGAGGCGAGGTTGCAGGACGTGTTGTCCAGGTGCATGTACTCGCTGCAGGGGTTCGAGCCGTTGATCCGGCCGGACTCCGGGCAGGTGTGCCAGTGGTTGATCGTGTCGTCGTACTGGATGCCCGGGTCGGCGCAGGCCCACGCGGCCTCGGCCATCTTGCGGAAGAGCGCCTTGGCGTCGACCTCCTCGATGACCTCACCGGTCATGCGGGAGGTGAGACCGAACTTCTCGCCGGCCTCGACGGCCTTCATGAAGGTGTCGTTCACACGGACGGAGTTGTTGGCGTTCTGGTACTGGACGGACGTGATGTCGTCGCCGCCCAGGTCCATGTCGAAGCCCGCGTCACGGAGGGCGCGGATCTTCTCCTCCTCCTTGACCTTCGTCTGGATGAAGTCCTCGATGTCGGGGTGGTCGACGTCGAGGATGACCATCTTGGCCGCGCGACGGGTCGCGCCGCCGGACTTGATCGTTCCCGCGGAGGCGTCGGCGCCGCGCATGAAGGAGACCGGGCCGGACGCGTTGCCGCCGGAGGAGAGCAGCTCCTTGGAGGAGCGGATGCGGGAGAGGTTCAGGCCGGCGCCGGAGCCGCCCTTGAAGATCATGCCCTCTTCCTTGTACCAGTCGAGGATCGACTCCATGGAGTCGTCGACGGACAGGATGAAGCAGGCGGACACCTGCTGGGGCTGCGGCGTGCCGACGTTGAACCAGACCGGCGAGTTGAAGCTGAAGATCTGGTGCAGGAGGGCGTAGGCCAGCTCGTGCTCGAAGATCTCGGCGTCGGCGGGCGAGGCGAAGTAGCCGTACTCCTCGCCGGCCTTCGTGTACGTCTTCACGATCCGGTCGATGAGCTGCCTCAGACCGGTCTCGCGCTGCGGGGTGCCGACGGCCCCGCGGAAGTACTTGCTGGTGACGATGTTGACCGCGTTCACCGACCAGAAGTCGGGGAACTCGACGCCACGCTGCTCGAAGTTGATCGAGCCGTCGCGCCAGTTGGTCATGACGACGTCACGGCGCTCCCAGGCCACCTCGTCGTACGGATGCACGCCAGGGGTGGTGTGGATGCGCTCGATACGCAGGCCCTTGCTCGTCGCCTTGGTCCCCTTGGAACGAGAACCACGTGCCGGACCGCTCGCCGTCTCTGTCATGCCGCCTCCCATATACGGGCAAAACACACTTTGGCACCCAGATAGTCCCAGGGCACCGTCTTCTGTACGTCGTTCTGTACTGCTGCCACGAGCGTCACCGGGGATCACTCGGGGCACGTCTGCCGGGCCGCACGGGCCGGCCGCCGGGCACCGTGGGCCCGGACCGCCGGTCAGTCGGCGGCGGTGGCGGGAACGGGGACCCCGGGGGTCGCACCGGTCCCGCGGTTCTCAGCGGGAGGCCGCACGCGGAGTTCCACGATGGCGGCCTCGAAGTCTTCGAGGCTGTCGAAGGCCTTGTAGACGGACGCGAAGCGCAGGTACGCGACGAGGTCGAGTTCCTGCAACGGACCGAGGATGGCCAGGCCCACGTCGTGGGTGGTCAGCTCGGCACTGCCGGTGGCGCGCACCGCCTCCTCGACCCGCTGGCCGAGCTTGGCGAGGGCGTCCTCGGTGACCGGTCGCCCCTGGCACGCCTTGCGTACGCCGGAGATGACCTTGGTGCGACTGAAGGGCTCGGTGACTCCGGAGCGCTTCACCACCATGAGCGAGCACGTCTCCACCGTCGTGAAACGACGGGAGCAGTCGGGACACTGACGACGACGACGGATCGACGTCCCGTCGTCGGTGGTGCGACTGTCGACGACACGGCTGTCGGGGTGCCTGCAGAAGGGGCAGTGCATTGGTTCCGACCCTCCCTCACGGCACGACTGGTGAACCTCACGCGGCCCGTCAAGGCCCTGCGAAGCGACCCCCAGCATAGGCGATGCGGACACCCCCGGCGGACCGGGGACCACTACCCCTGGGTGGCCGGTGCCATCCAACCACTAGATCTTGGGTTGCGGGCGTTTCGAGGGCCTCCGCGTGTCGCGGCGCGTCCACACCCGGGATCCCGCGCCCCGGATGCCACACTGAGGGGAGTCCCGCCCGCCCGCGGCCCAGCGGCGAAGGCTACCGTAGCGTTCGATTCGGCTCCGATTCGACCGGCGGGCGACCCTGCTCATACACCCGCATACGAACAGACGTAAGGCAATCTGCGAATTTTCACTCGAACGTGTGTTTGGCGCAACCTTTCGAAAGCCACTACCGTTGTGCCAGCGAGGGAGACCATTTCGAGAGGGGCCGACGACGTGACCACCACCGCAGACAGTGCCGCCATCACCGCCCAGGACCGTTCCCAGGGCCGACTCGAGCCGGTGCACGCCATGAATGAAGTGAGCATGAACGGCGAGGAGCCCGGGCGACCTGCCCGCGCCCTCCCCGGGCGACCTCCAGGCATCCGCGCCGACAGCTCCGGTCTCACCGACCGGCAGCGCAGGGTCATCGAAGTCATCCGCGACTCGGTCCAGCGGCGCGGCTACCCGCCGTCGATGCGTGAGATCGGGCAGGCGGTCGGCCTCTCCAGCACCTCGTCGGTGGCGCACCAGCTCATGGCGCTGGAGCGCAAGGGCTTCCTCCGCCGCGACCCGCACCGACCGCGGGCGTACGAGGTGCGGGGCTCCGACCAGCCGAGCACCCAGCCCACGGACACCACGGGCAAGCCCGCCGCGTCCTACGTGCCCCTGGTCGGCCGGATCGCCGCCGGTGGCCCGATCCTCGCCGAGGAGTCCGTCGAGGACGTCTTCCCCCTTCCCCGACAGCTGGTCGGTGACGGCGAGCTGTTCGTCCTCAAGGTCGTCGGCGACTCGATGATCGAGGCCGCCATCTGTGACGGCGACTGGGTCACCGTCCGCCGCCAGCCGGTCGCGGAGAACGGGGACATCGTCGCCGCCATGCTGGACGGCGAGGCCACGGTCAAGCGGTTCAAGCGCGAGGACGGCCACGTCTGGCTCCTCCCGCACAACGCGGCGTACCAGCCGATCCCCGGCGACGAGGCCACCATCCTCGGCAAGGTCGTGGCGGTACTGCGGCGGATCTGACACACGTCGCCGGCTCTGACCGGGCCCCGGGACCCCTGCGCCGGTTCCGGGGCCCTGCCGCGTCCGGAGGGCCCCGGCGCACGGCCGGGAGCCCGACAAGCGGTGAACGTCAGGCACCCGCCGCCTGCGACGCGGCGTCGATCGCAGCGAGGGACTTCCGTACCTGGTTGCGGTCGGTCGTGTACCAGAAGTCCGGCAGCGACGCCTTCAGATAGCTGCCGTACCTGGCCGTCGCCAGGCGGGGGTCGAGGACAGCCACGACCCCCCGGTCGCCCGTCGCCCGCACCAGCCGGCCGGCGCCCTGCGCCATCAGCAGGGCCGCGTGGGTCGCCGCGACCGCCATGAAGCCGTTGCCGCCGGCCTCCTCTACGGCCTTCTGACGCGCGCTCATCAGCGGGTCGTCCGGCCGCGGGAACGGGATCTTGTCCATCACGACCAGCTGACAGCTGGACCCCGGGACGTCCACGCCCTGCCAGAGCGAGAGCGTCCCGAAGAGACACGTCCTGGGGTCGGCGGCGAAGTTCTTGATCAGCTCACCGAGGGTGTCCTCGCCCTGGAGCAGGATCGGCAGCTCCGGCACCCGGGTCCGCAACTCCTCCGCGGCCTGCTGCGCCGCGCGCATGGACGAGAACAGCCCGAGGGTCCGCCCGCCGGCCGCCTGCATCAGCTCGGTCAGCTCGTCCAGCATGTCGCCGCGGTCCCCGTCACGGGCGGGACGGGAGAGATGCTTCGCGACGTAGAGGATGCCCTGCCTGGGATAGTCGAACGGGGAGCCGACGTCGATGCCCTTCCAGACGGGCAGGTCGTCGCCCTCGGTGCCCTCCGGAGCAAGCCCGAGAGAGGCTCCGACGCCGTTGAAGTCACCGCCCAGCTTGAGGGTGGCCGAGGCCAGGACCACGGACCGCTCCGTGAACAGCTTCTCCCGCAGCAGCCCCGATACGGTCAGCGGCGCCACCCGCACCGAGGCACCGAAGCGGTCGTGCCGCTCGTACCAGACGACGTCGTACTCCGAACCCTGGGTGATGCGCTCGGCGACGCCGTGCACGGTCTCCACGGAGGCCATGGCCTGCTTACGCACGGCGTCCTCGTCCTGGACGGACCGGTCACGGGTGGACCCCAGGGCCGAGATCACCGCGCGGGCCGCGTCCCGCAGTGCCATCAGCGCGTACGCGAGGTCCTCGGGAAGCTCTTCCAGGCGCCCCGGCAGAGCCAGCTCCATGACCCGCTCGAAGCTCTCCGCTGCGGTCTGCAGCTGGTCGGCGATCTTCTCGTCGACCAGCTTCGCGGACCGGCGCACGGCACGGTTGACCTGGCCGGGGGTGAGCTCGCCCGTGGCCACCCCGGTGACCCGGGAGACCAGCTCGTGGGCCTCGTCGACGATCAGCACCTCGTGCTGCGGGAGCACCGGGGCGCCCTCGATGGCGTCGATGGCGAGCAGGGCGTGATTGGTGACGACGACGTCGGCGAGCTTGGCACGCTCACGCGCCGCCTCGGCGAAGCACTCCGCCCCGTACGCGCACTTGCTCGCGCCGAGGCACTCCCTGGAGGAGACCGAGACCTGGGACCAGGCCTTGTCGGAGACACCGGGGGTCAGGTCGTCCCGGTCGCCGGTCTCGGTCTCGTCCGACCAGTCCCGCAGCCGCATCAGGTCCTGGCCCAGCTTGCTCGTGGGCGCGGCGGCCTCGAAGGGGTCGAAGAGGCCGTCCTCCTCGTCCTGCGGCACCCCTTCGTGGAGCCGGTGCAGGCACAGGTAGTTCGACCGGCCCTTGAGCATGGCGAACTGGGGACGGCGCCGCAGCTGCGGATGCAGTGCCTCGACCGTCCGCGGCAGGTCGCGCTCGACGAGCTGACGCTGGAGCGCCAGGGTGGCCGTGGCCACCACCACCCGCTCCCCCTGCGCCAACGCCGGCACCAGGTAGCCGAGGGACTTACCCGTGCCGGTGCCGGCCTGGACGAGGAGGTGGGAGTTGTCGTCGATGGCCTCGGCCACGGCCTCGGCCATGGTGACCTGGCCGGGCCGCTCCGTGCCGCCGACGGCGGCGACGGCGGCGTGGAGGAGGTCGGGGAGGGATGGCTTCGTCATAGCCCTCTCAGACTAAGGGGCGCCACTGACAGCCCGAGCACGCGCGCGCGTCACGCGAGCGGGTTGGGAACGGTCCCGCGGACGGCCGCGTGGGGCCGCTCCGGGCGGTCCCGGTAGCCGTCCAGATGCAGACGGTTGCGGTTGAGGCAGAGCCGCTCGATCCGGGGGGTGAGGAGATCGAAGAGTTCGAACCGTTCCTTCAGCTCGGGGAAACGCGCCTGGTGGCGGAGGATCTCGGCGCGGACGAGGGCCCAGAACTGCGTCTCGGGCACGCCGAGTTGCTGCTCGCACAGCGGCGCCAGATAGCGGAACACGCCGACGAAAAGCCCCGAATGGATGAACTGGACGAGGAAGTCGGGTTCCTCGGTCAGAAGGACGGCGCGGACGTCGTCCGGCAGGGTGTCGTGCTCGGGAAGCGGCTGGGCGCTGATGTTCACGTCGTCGACGAAGTCCTTGATCGCCAGGCGTACGGGAACGTCCTCGCCGTCGTAGACGACGATGGCGTTCTCCCCGTGCGGCGAGAAGACCGTGCCGTACCGGTAGAGGAAGTGCAGCAGCGGGGGCAGCAGCGCCGCGAAGAGGCGCCGGAGCCAGACGGCGGGGGCGAGTCCGGAGCGTTCGACGAGTTCCGCGACGAACGCCCGCCCTTCGGGGTCCGTGTGGAGCAGGGAGGCCAGCGTGCGGGCCCGCTCGCCCGGGGGCAGCCTGAGGGGTTCGCGCCAGATCGCTCCGAGGAGTTCCTTGTACTGGTACGGGACTTCGGGCAGCCGGTCGTACAAGGGGTGCTCGACCGTGACGGAGGCGACCTCGCCGAGGAGGACCACCCCGCACTCGTCCCGCAGGAACGGATCGGCCTCCCGCAGGCCGTGGACCCAGGCGGTGACGGCCGGTGCGGCGAGGGTCCGTTCGGTGGGCAGGCCGCGCCAGACGAGGGTGTTGAGCACCGACAGCGGAAGCTTGACGGTGTGCCGGTCGGGACGGCTGGTGTTGAGGAAGGTACGGACCGACTGCTGCGGGAGCCGGAGGTCGCCGTCGGTTCCGAGCGGGACGACGGTCCCGGCGGCGACCGCCGGGGCGTAGAGGGGCAGCAGGACCTCGTCCCACTGCCAGGGGTGGACGGGCAGCAGGAGGTAGCCGTCGGGTTCGTGACCGCGGGCGGCCAGTTCGGCGCGGAAGGCCGCGCGGACCTCGGGGTCGAGCTCCTGGGCGTAGAGGCGGTCGGGGGTTTCGAGTCCGGTCACGCCTCGGTAGGCGGCGAGGCGGTTGTCGACGGCGATCCAGGGGAGCCGGGTGGCGCGTCGGGCCTCGGGGGCCCAGCGGGCGGCGTCGGTGGCGGAGAAACCGACGCGCCCCTTGTTGAGGACGATCCAGGGGTGGCCGGTCTGGTGGCCTTCGAGTTCGGCGTAGGAGAGGTCGGCGAGGCGGGCGGCGGTGAGCGCGGTGTGGTCGAGGCGTGCGTCTGCGGCGAGGGTGGCGGAGAGCTCGCGGATGAGATGTCCGAGGGTGGCGCCGTCGAGCTGGAGGAGGCGGCGGGCGCGGACGAGGAAGTCGAGGGGGTCGGTCATGGGCCGGCCCTCGTGGGCGACGGAGTCGGGGGTGATGTACCAGCTGCCGTAGGCGCCGCGACGGGCGCGGAAGGTGAGGGTGGACCCGTCGTCCAGGCGCAGGGCGTAGCTGTCGGGTGCGCCGTCGGCCGCGGGGACGGGTTCGACGATCTCCTCGTAGGCGAACTCCGCGAGCGCCTTGTGGAGCAGGCGGGTCGACGCCAGGGTCCAGGCGGCGGCGTTCAGCTCGGGGGGCGCGAGCAGCTCGGGGGTGGGCGCCGCTCCGTCCGAGGGGGACGGGGCGGGCGGTGTGGACCGAGCGGAGTCGTGGGGTGCAGGGGACGTCGACACGAGGACTCCTCGGGGTGGGAACCGCTGTGGGCCGAGCGGTGTATAGAAGACAGAGGGTGGGTCACAGAGCGTGACGGAGGACGCGGTCACGCATCATGAGCGCCGCTCGCTTGTCAGGGAGGTCGACTTCCGCCGCGTAGCGGAAGCCGCCGCTGAGGAAGGCAGAGACGGAGGGGGAGTTGCGGATGTCGGGTTCGGCGACGACGCGTGTGCATCGGGGACGGTGGTCGAGGACGAGGTCGGCGACGGCGCGCAGAAGGGTGGAGCCCACGCCGCGGCCCCGGTCGGTGACGCCTCCGATCAGCAGATGGATACCGGTGTCATGGGGGCGTGCCGGGTAGTGCCGGGCGAGTGGGTCGAGGTCGGCGCGGTAGATCTCGAAGTAGCTCATGGGCGTGGTGTCGAGCACGCCGAGGCAGGGGACGCTGCGGCCGTCGCCTTCGATCTGGGCGCGGAGGTGCTCGGCGGTCACGGTCTCGGGTCCGGCGAGTTCCCAGAAGGCGGCGACGGCGGGGTCGTTCATCCATCGGGTGAGGAGCGGCAGGTCCCTGTCGAGCCGTACGGGGACGAGCCGGAAGGTGCCGGCGGGGGTGTCGGCCGGGTTCCAGGAGGCGACGGAGTCCAGCAGGTCGCCGTCGAGGACCTCGGCGTCGAGGTGGCCGCCTTCGAGGAGGGCGACGAGGTCGTCGAGCCTCAGGTCGAGGGTGTCGTCGCCCGGCGGGTCGGTCGGTGGGCGGGTGGGTGACACGGTGTCGCTCTCCTCTCGGCGGTGCGGTCGGGGCGTGGGTCCTCGGAGGGTGGCCTCAGGGGCGGAGGGGGTTGGTGACGGTGACGTAGACGGACTGGGTGTCGACGGGTCCGACGAGTTCGTCCATGCCGTGGAGGCGGGTGAGGAGGTTGGCCTTGGTGCGCAGGGTCGCGGCTTCCAGGAGCCGGTGCGGCAGGGGTGAGCCCAGGCTGGTGGCGGAGATGAGGAAGCTACGGAAGGCGGCGAGCAGGACGCGCTCGTCGGCGAGGTGCTGGGAGCCGAAGGCGCCGATCAGACCGAGGACGTTGTTGATGCCGAGGTAGTAGGCGAAGCGCTCGTCGGTGACCTGGTCGGAGACGAAGGTGTCGCTGTCGGCGCCGATGCCGGGGAGGCGGCTCTCCAGCTCGCCCCGGTGTGACTCGCGGAAGTAGTACCCCTGATTGTCGCGGTAACGGCCGCCGACCGGCCAGCCGTCGGGGTCGAGGAGTACCAGGGTGTTCTGCTGGTGGGCTTCCAGGGCGATGCCGGCGTGTCCGTCCAGCCAGAGCACGGGTCGGACGACCTGGTCGAGGTAGCGGAGGAACCACTCGGCGGAGACGGCCGTGAGGGGGCGACCGGTGCGGGCGGCGAGCCGGCCGATGACGTCGGCGAGGCGGGAGCGCATGGTGGTGGCTCCGGGCCAGGGGCGGGGAGCGGTGAGGGAGGCGATGCAGACGGCGTCGTCACCGGGCCCGAAGGGGTTGTGGCGGATCACGACGTCGAGTCCGGGGACGGGAGTGCCGTCCAGAGTGTCGACGGCGAGCCAGGCGGGGTCGCGGACGATGTCGAAGCCGGGGTGGACGGCCTGCCATTCGTCGACGAGGCCGGTGCGGAGCAGGCGGTGGACCTCGACGCCGCGGTGGAGTTCCTTGCGGAGGTTCTCGCGGCGGGAGTTGGTGATCCGCAGGCCGAGGGAGAGCTTGAGCATGGCCCGTGCGCCGGGGCGGTGCACGGTCCGGACGGAGGAGGTGGGGTGCCAGGGGCTGCCGTGGGGACCGAGGTCGTGCAGGAGCCCGGCGTCGAGGAGGGCGCGGATGTCGGCCCGGTGCAGGAGTTCGCGTGCTTGCCAGGGGTGGACGGGCAGGGGCGCGGTGCCGGCGGGGAGCGTGAGCCCCTCGGCGAGACCGGTGGCGAGTTGCTCCGCGGTGACGGGACGGCCCTGTTCGGTCCAGCCGGAGTCCGAGGTCAGGAGGAAGGAGTCGACGGCGAGCCAGTGGAGCGGGAAGGATCCGTGCAGTTCGGGTGAGTAGAGCCGGGCCTCGGCCTCGGAGAGGCCTTCGCGGCTCTTGGAGGTGGGATGGAGGGGGTGGCCGAGCAGCAGGGCCTGTTCGGCGGCGAGGAAGAGGTCGGCGTCCGGGTGCGGCTGGGGTCGGAGACGGCGCTCGGTGACGAAGTCGGCGGTGCGGCGGGCGGAGTCGGCGACCCTGCCGACGAGTTCGGTGCCCTCGGGGCGGCCGGTCTCCCGGCTGAGCAGGGCCGCCACGGTCACGGCGTCGACGGACGGTGCCGTGGCAGGGAGTCCTTCGAGGGTGGGGGCTCCGAAGCGGTGCCAGCCGGTCGGCGACCAGTAACGGACGGGGACGAGGAGGGCGGTGCCGCTGGCTTCGAGGGCGACGCGCAGGGTGGTGGAGCCGGGGGCGGGCAGGTTCTTCTCCCGGACCCAGCAGCGGAGCAGGTTCTCGATGGTGGCGGCGTCGGCGGCGCGCTGCGGATCAGGGTCGTCCAGGGGATCGGCGACGGTGACCGGGCGGTGCGGCCGGGGGTCGTGAGGACCGGTGTGCTGGCGCGGGACCGTGGGGTCGGCGGTGCCGGCATCACGCGGGGCGGTGGGGTCGGTGCCGGCGCCGCGCGGGGCGATGGGGGCGGTGCCGGGTGGGGCGGTGTGGGAGGGGGAGGTGTCTCGTTCGGTCGCGGCCGCCGGCTCCGCAGTGTCGGGAGCCTGGGGGCGGCGTACTCCGGGGGGCGCCAGGGAGGTGTCGCGTGCCTCGGGGGCGGGTGTGTCGGCGGCGAGGTGCTGCGGGGCGTGGGGGGCCTCGGTCTCGGGCGCCGGGGAGGGGGGCGTGGCGTTCACGGGGGCTTCCTTGGGGTGGGGCCGGGGGCGGTCCGGGTCAGTGGGACGGCCCGGGGGCGGTCCGGGGGGCCGTGGCCCGGCGGGCGGCGGGCAGCTGGGGGGTGTGGGCCCGCTCGGCCGCGGCCAGGGCGTCGGCGAAACGGTCCAGGACGGCGCTGGCCTGCTCGTCGGTGAGGGTGAGAGGGGGAAGGAGCCGGACCACCGCCGAGTGGCGGCCGCCGAGTTCGACGATGAGTCCGCGGGCGAGGCACTGCTGCTGGACGGCGAGGGCCAGGGCGGGGGCGGCGGGCGGCACGAGGTCGTCGGGTCCCGCCGCTTCGGGGTCGACGAGTTCGACGCCGATCATCAGGCCGCGGCCACGGACGTCGCCGACGCAGGGGTGGGCGGCGGCGAGGCCCCGGAGCTGGCCGAGGATGCGGGCGCCGAGGGTCCCGGCCCGTTCGGCGAGCTTGTTCTCCCGGACGTACGCGAGGGTGGCCGTGCCCGCGGCCATGGCCAGCTGGTTGCCACGGAAGGTGCCCGCGTGGGCGCCGGGTTCCCAGGCGTCGAGTTCGGACCTGTAGACGATGACGGCGAGGGGGAGGGAGCCGCCGATGGCTTTGGACAGGACCATCACGTCGGGCACGACACCGCTGTGCTCGACGGCCCAGAACGCGCCGGTGCGGCCGACGCCGGTCTGGACCTCGTCGACGACGAGCGGGATGGAGCGGTCGGCGGTGATCCGGCGCATCCGGCGCAGCCAGTCGTCGGGGGCGGGGAGGACCCCGCCTTCGCCTTGGACGGCCTCCACGATCATTCCGGCGGGGGCGGGGACACCGCTCTTGGGGTCGTCGAGGAGGCTCTCGGTCCAGCGGGCGGCGAGTCGGGCGCCGGAGGCGCCACCGACGCCGAAGGGGCAGCGGTACTGCTGGGGGTAGGGCAGCCGAGTGACGCGGACGTCGGTCGCCCCGCCCGAGGCGGCCAGGGCGCCGGCCGTCATGCCGTGGTAGGCGCCGGTGAAGGCCAGCAGGCCGCTGCGGCCGGTGGCGGTGCGGACCAGCTTGAGGGCCGCCTCGACGGCGTCCGTGCCCGCGGGGCCGCAGAACTGGACGCGGGCGTTGTCGGCGAGTTCGCCCGGGAGGGTGGCGAACAGCTCGGAGGTGAAGGCGTCCTTCACCGGGGTGGCGAGGTCGAGCACGTGCAGGGGAGCGCCCGAGTCGAGGACCTTCTTGATGGCTTCCAGTACGACGGGGTGGTTGTGCCCGAGGGCGAGCGTCCCGGCGCCGGAGAGACAGTCCAGATAGCGGCGGCCGTCGGCACCCTCGATGGTCAGGCCTCTGGCCCGCACCGGCACGATGGGCAGGGAGCGGGCGTAGGTCCGGGCGGCGGATTCGCGCAGGGACTGGCGACGAAGGATGCCTTCGTATCCGCCACCGCCGCCTTGATCCGAGACGTCCCGGTCCGAAACCACCCGGTCAGGAGCGGCGCGGTCCGAGGCCGTTCGGCCTGATGCCGCCCGGTCCGGGGCCGCTCCGCCTGGTGCCGTTCGGCCTGATGCCGCCCGGTCCGAGGCCGCTCCGCCTGGTGCCGTTCGGCCTGGCGCTCCGGGGGGTGGGCCCGTGGGGGCTTCGGGTGTCCGGGGCTGCGTCCGCGCGGCCGGTGGGACGGCCGGAGCTGATTCGGTCACGGCCACGACTCGGTGTCCTCCCGCTGTAACGGTTGCGTTGCACATCGGGACGTCGTGGAGCCGCCGCAAGGGTCGCCCTGAGCGCCACCGTCGTGTCCCCCGTGCGTACCAACGACGCGAGCTGCCGGGGATCACGGGCCGGAGGCAAGAACTTGGCGTGTCCCGGATCACGTCACGGCAACAGCCGGACGACGGCCGGAACCGCCGACCGGCCGAGTACCGTCCCCTCCGGCACCGGCATAGTGGGGGCCGTCGGCCGCTGTCCGCACGGGCACGGCCGCTGTTCGTGCATGCACAAGTAGACGTAGTCCCAGGGGGATCACGAGATGCGATCGATTCGTCCGCTGCTGACGGCGGCTTCCGCCGTCGCGGCGCTGACGCTCACCGCCACGGCCTGCGGGCCGAGCGAGGAGAACGCGGGAGACAAGCCCAGCGCGCCCGCGACCGCCCAGAGCCCGGCCGACAAGCTCAGGATTCCGGAGGACCTCAAGGACCGCCTGAAGGAGCACGGGATCGACGTCGACAAGTGGCGCGACGGCGAGTGGAGGAACTGGGACCGCGACAAGTGGCTGCGCGAGGCCAAGGACTTCGTCAACCCGATCATCGAGGACCTCTGGAACCCGGACCGGATGCGCGAGGCCGAGCGCCCCGACCAGCCGGTCGGGGAGGAGGACATCTCGGGTGACGCGGGCAAGACCGACCCGACGCCGGAGCCGGTGCGCGCGAAGGCCGTGGCGCCGAAGTACCACGCCAACGCCCCGGAGTCCGGGAAGGTCTTCTTCGACGGCCCCGAGGGCTCGATGGTCTGCTCGGCCACGGTGGTGCAGGACCCGGCGCATCCCGGCAGGTCGAACATGGTGTGGACGGCCGGCCATTGCGTGCACAAGGGCAAGAAGGGCGGCTGGTACCGCAACATCGCCTTCGTGCCCTCGTACAACGACTCCGGCCTTTCGACCGCCGACCTGGAGAAGGCGACGCGGGAGCAGATCGCGCCGTACGGCGTGTGGTGGGCGGACTGGGTCAAGACCTCCGACCAGTGGATCGCCCAGGGCGCGTCTACCGGGGGCGCGGGTGCTCCCTACGACTTCGCGGTCATCCAGGTGACTCCGGAGAAGGGCGGCACGGGCAAGTCCCTGGAGGAGACGGTCGGTTCGGCGCTTCCGGTGCAGTTCAACGCGCCGGCGGTGGCGAAGATCGCGAGCCTGGAGGCGACCGGATACCCGGCGGCACCGCCGTTCGACGGTCAGAAGATGTTCCAGTGCGCGGACAAGCCGGGCCGGCTGTCCCTGAAGGCGGAGCAGCCGACGATGTACCGCATCGGCTGCACCATGACCGGTGGTTCGTCCGGTGGCGGCTGGGTCGCCAAGGGCAGCGACGGCAAGCCGGCGCTGGTGTCGAACACCTCGATCGGTCCGTCGTCGGCGGGCTGGCTCGCCGGTCCACGCCTCGGCGCCGAGGCGAAGTCCATCTTCGACGCGGTCAGCAAGAAGTACGCCGGGCAGTAGGCACCCGTGCGACGAGGCGGGGCCCAGCGGCCCCGCCTCTCCCGCGTCCGACCCTCCCGGTCGACCACTGACCGGCCGTCCGACCACTGACCGGCCGTCCAGCCCGCCCGTCCGACCACTGACCGGCCGTCCAGCCCGCTCGTCCGACCGCTCACCGCCCGTCCGGCCCCGTCCTGCCGACCGGCATACTGTCACCGCAAGTGACGCGTCCATGGCAACGTCGCCGCGGCAACTCGCCGCGAACGTGGCCCGTCCGGGCGCGGAATCATCACAGGGGGAATTCACCACATGCGTTCCGTACGACTCCTACCAGCCACCCTCGGCCTGGTCACCGCGCTCGCGCTGACCGCCACGGCCTGCGGGCCCACCGAGACCCCGGCCGCCGACAAGCCGGCCACCGAGGCCGGCAGTTCCGCGCCGGCCACCGACGGCGGGGGCGCCGACCTCACCAAGGACCTCGCCGACAAGCTCAAGAAGCACGGTGTCGACCTGGACGAGTGGAAGGACGGCGAGTGGAAGAACTGGGACAAGGACACCTGGCTCCGTGAGGCCGAGGACTTCGTCAACCCGGTGATCGAGGGGCTCTGGGACCCGGCGCGCATGCAGTCGGCGAAGAGCCCGGACCCGACGATCACCGCGCAGGCGGGCGGTGGCAGCGACCCGGCGCCCCGTCCCGTCAGGGCGCAGCGGGAGAAGACGCCGTACCACCGCAACGCGGCCCCGGTGGGGAAGATCTTCTTCGACTCGCCGCAGGGCCACATGGTCTGCTCCGGCACCATCGTGAAGGACCCGCGCCGGCCCGGTCGGTCCAACCTGGTCTGGACGGCCGGTCACTGTGTCCACGCGGGCAAGAAGGGCGGCTGGTACCGCAACATCACCTTCGTCCCGGCCTTCAACGACCTGGGCAAGTCCCCCGCCGCGCTCGACAACGCCAAGCCGCACGAGGTGTACCCGTACGGCCAGTACTGGGCCGACTGGGCCGTGACCTCCGGTGAGTGGATCAGGTCGGGCGGGTCCAACCAGGCCTGGCCGTACGACTACGCCGTGCTGCACGTGAAGCCGCAGCGGGGCGGAAAGTCCCTGGAGGAGACCGTAGGCGCCGCCCTGCCGGTCGACTTCTCCGCGCCGGCGCCCGCGAGGGCGGGGACGGTGGGCGCCTGGGGTTACCCGGCGGCGCCGCCGTTCAACGGCATGATCATGCACAAGTGTGTCGACCGGGCGACGCGGTACATCACCGCCCCGGCCACGCCGACGATGTACCGGATCGGTTGCACGATGACCGCCGGCTCCTCGGGCGGCGGCTGGTTCCGCGTCATGCCGAACGGCAGGACGGCCCTGGTGTCGAACACCTCGATCGGCCCGGCCGGCCGCAACGGCTGGCTCGCCGGACCGCAGTTGGGTCGGGGCGCCAAGGCGGCCCACGAGATGGTCAGCAAGAAGTTCGCCCGCTGACGCACGGCCCGCACCATGACCGAGGGCGCTGTCCCCCTTCCTTGACGGAAAGGGGGACAGCGCCCTCGGTCGTTCAGCCGTGGTTCAGTGCGCGGCGGGAACGTACGGCGCGAGCATCGCCGCCAGCTCCTCGTGCACCCGGGCCTTGAGCAGGGTGCCCTCCGGGGTGTGCTCCTCGGACTCGACCTCGCCCTCGGCGTGCACCCGCGAGACCAGGCCACCCTGCGTGTACGGCACGAGGGCTTCCAGCTCGACCTTCGGGCGCGGAAGCTCGCGGTCGATGAGCGCGAGCAGTTCCTCGATGCCCTGGCCCGAACGGGCCGAGACGACGAGGGAGTGCTTCTCCGTCCGCAGCAGCCGCTGGAGCACCAACGGGTCCGCCGCGTCCGCCTTGTTGATGACGACGATCTCCGGCACGTTCATCGCGCCGACGTCCCGGAAGACCTCGCGCACGGCGGCCAGCTGCTCCTCCGGGGCCGGGTGCGAGCCGTCCACCACGTGCAGGATGAGGTCGGAGTCGCCGACCTCCTCCATGGTGGAGCGGAACGCCTCGACCAGGTGGTGCGGCAGGTGCCGGACGAAGCCGACGGTGTCGGCCAGGGTGTAGACCCGGCCGGTGGGCGTCTCGGCCCGGCGTACGGTCGGGTCGAGCGTGGCGAACAGCGCGTTCTCCACGAGCACGCCCGCGCCGGTGAGGCGGTTGAGCAGGGAGGACTTGCCCGCGTTGGTGTAGCCGGCGATGGCGACCGACGGCACCTTGTTACGGCGCCGCTCCTGCCGCTTGATGTCGCGGCCGGTCTTCATCTCCGCGATCTCCCGGCGCATCTTCGCCATCTTCTCGCGGATACGACGCCGGTCGGTCTCGATCTTGGTCTCACCGGGACCACGGGTGGCCATGCCGCCACCGCCGCCGCCGCCCATCTGCCGGGACAGCGACTGACCCCAGCCGCGCAGGCGCGGCAGCATGTACTGCATCTGCGCGAGGGCGACCTGCGCCTTGCCCTCTCGGGACTTGGCGTGCTGGGCGAAGATGTCCAGGATCAGGGCGGTCCTGTCGACCACCTTGACCTTGACGACGTCTTCGAGGGCGATGAGCTGGCCGGGGCTGAGCTCGCCGTCGCAGACGACGGTGTCGGCTCCGGTCTCGACCACGATGTCACGCAGCTCGCGCGCCTTGCCGGAGCCGATGAACGTCGCCGGGTCCGGCTTGTCACGCCGCTGGATCACGCCGTCGAGCACGAGGGCACCCGCCGTCTCGGCGAGGGCCGCGAGCTCCGCCAGGGAGTTCTCCGCGTCCTGGACGGTCCCTGAGGTCCACACACCGACCAGCACGACGCGCTCGAGGCGCAGCTGGCGGTACTCGACCTCGGTGACGTCCTCGAGCTCGGTGGAGAGGCCGACGACACGGCGGAGCGCCGCACGCTCCGAGCGGTCGAACTGGTCGCCGTCCCGGTCCCCGTCGATCTCGTGGCTCCAGGCGACGTCCTCTTCCATCAGGGCATCGGCCCGAAGGCTCTCGGTACGGCTCGTCTCCGCGAAGCTCTGCTCGTCCTGGGAAGGGGAAGAAGAGGAGGTCATTTGATCCTTACGTCGATTGCCGCGCCTGCTCCGATGAAGCCACGAGGCGATGAGTCTTATGCCGTGGCAACGCGTGAGGGCACCGGAAGATTCCCGGCGCGCCGACCGCGTCGCCGACCTGATGATGGTGACACGCCCCTGCCGGGCCCGTCATCCGGGTTTCGGGGTGGTCCTGGCGGCCCCGGCCGGGCGGCTGCGCCAGTCCGGGTGCCCGGGCATCGCCGGGGTCTTCGCCTCGTACAGCCAGGCGCGGAGGAAGGCGGTGAGGTCCCGTCCCGCGATCTCGGAGGCCAGCGCGATGAAGTCGGCGGTCGTGGCGTTGCCGTCCCGGTGGTCGGCGACCCAGCGGCGCTCCAGGCGCTGGAAGGCCTCGGTGCCGATCTCCTGGCGGAGCGCGTAGAGGACGAGGGCGCTGCCGTCGTAGACGACGGGCCGGAAGAGGCTGATCTTGTGGGTGGGCGAGGGGGGCTTGGGCGCCGCAGGCGGGCCGCCCGCCGCCCGCCAGCCGTCCGAGGCGCCATAGGCGGCCTTCATGCGCAGCTCCAGCGACTTGCCGGCGGTCTCCTCGGCGTAGAGCGCCTCGTACCAGGTGGCGTGGCCCTCGTTGAGCCACAGATCGGACCAGGTCCGGGGCGAGACGCTGTCGCCGAACCACTGGTGGGCGAGTTCGTGCACCATGATCGAGTCGACGTACCACTCGGGGAAGCCCGGCTCGGTGAACAGGCCCCGCTCGAACAGCGAGAGGGTCTGGGTCTCCAGCTCGAAGCCCGTCTCCGCGTCCGCGACGAGCACCCCGTACGTCTCGAAGGGGTACGGGCCGACCTGTCGCTCCATCCACTCCAGGTGCCCCGGTGTCCGGCGCAGCCAGGGCTCCATCAGCGTCCGGTCGGCGGTGCGCACCACGTCCCGGACGGGCAGCCCGTGGGGCCCTGACCGGTGCACCACCGTGGAGCGGCCGATGGAGACCTGGGCGAGTTCGGTGGCCATCGGATGGTGGGTGCGGTACGTCCAGGTGCTGGTGGCGCCCCGGGTGACGCGGCCGACGGGGAGGCCGTTGGCGACCGCGGTGAGCTCGCTGGGGGCGGTGATCCGGAAGGTGAAGTACGCCTTGTCCGCCGGGTGGTCGTTCGAAGGGAAGACCCGGTGGGCGGCGTCGGCCTGGTTGGCCATGGCGAGACCGTCGCCGGTACGGACCCAGCCGCCGGTGTCCGCGGGGCCGCCGGGGTCGCTGGTGTGGGTGACGGTGATCTCGATCTTCTCGCCCGCGTCGATCGGCGCGGCGGGGGTGACGACCAGGTCCTCACCGCTGCTGGTGTACGCGGCGGGCAGGTCGCCGACGGTGACGGCGGAGACCGTGCCACGCGTGAAGTCGAGGTTGAGCCGTTCCAGATCCTCGGTGGCGAGGGCTTCGATCCGGGTCACGGCTGCCAGCGGCCGGGTGTTGACCCCCGGATAGGTGAGATCGATGTCGTACGCGAGGACGTCGTACCCGGGGTTGCCGAGGTGCGGGAACAGCGGGTCCCCGATGCCGAGCGGAGCCGGGGCGGGCAGGGCGGCGGCGACGAGCCCCGCCGAGGCGGCGACAAGGACGGCGGAGCGGAGCCACCGCGCGCGGCGCGGGGTTGTTCGGACGAGCGGCATGGACCAGGCCTTTCCGGAGGACTGGCCCTACGGCTACCAGGGCCTGGCCCGCTCCCCCGGGCGGCGCGCTCGCCCGCCACCCGAAGGGGGTCACGCGGGGAAGCGGCGGGGTCAGGCCCGGCGTCCCTGCCGGGACGGCCGGTGGCGGGCCCGGGACACGTCGTACACCCCCGGTACGTCCCTCATCGCCCGCATCAGGGCCGCGAGCCGGGCCACGTCGGGCAGGTGGAGGGTGTACGTGTGGCGCACCCGCTGCTCGCTCGGCGGCTCGACGGTCGCGGAGACGACGGCGGCCCCGGCGACGGCGATGGCCTCGGTGAGGTCGGCGAGGAGGCCGGGCCGTCCGAAGGACTCCGCGACCAGGGTGACCCTGCCCTGGGCGGTGTCGCCCCAGCGGACGGCGACGGGGTCGCGGCCCGACCTGCGCATGGTGTCGACGGCCGCACAGCCCGCACGGTGGACGGTGACCGACCCGCCGCGCACCCGGAAGCCGGTGATCTCGTCCGGCGGTACGGGGGTGCAGCAGCCGGCCGGGCGGACGGGCGCGCTCGGCTCCCCCTCCAGGTCGGCGTGGAGCTCCGCGCCGGACCGGCGGTCGGCGGTGACGATGGCCGGCGGGCGCGGGCCGGTCGTGGCGGCCGGCGGTTCGGTGCTCTCCGGGTGCGACTGGAGCCAGCGGGTGATCGCGATCCGGGCGGCGGGGGTACGGGCGTGGTCCAGCCACTCCGGGGACGGTCCGGACACGGTGTCCTGGGCGAGCAGCAACTGGACGGTGTCGCCGTCTCCGAGGACGGTGCTCAGCGGTGCGAGGCGCCCGTTGACGCGGGCGCCGAGGCAGGCGTGGGCGGCCTCGCCGTGCTGCGCGTACGCGGCGTCCACGCAGCTGGCTCCGGCCGGCAGGCTGATCGTGCCGGGGGCGCCGCCGTCGGCCCGGAAGACGGTGATCTCGTCGTCCTCCGCGAGGTCGGCGCGGAGCGAGGTCCAGAAGGTGTCGGGGTCGGGGGCGGACTGCTGCCAGTCGAGCAGCCGGGAGAGCCAGCCGGGCCGGGTGGGATCGACCCGCTCACCGTCCTCGGCGGGGGGGACGGGGGCGGGGGCGTCGCGCTGGGGGGCGGTGGGGTGCTGCGACGGAGGGGAGGCGGCGGGGGGCCGGTGGGAGGTGTCGGGGTGGGGGGTGGCCGGGCCGGGGCCGTCGCCGGGGCCGGCGAGGGGGGTGGCGCAAGGGCCGGGGGCATCGGCGGCGCGGGGAGCGTCGGCGGCGCGGGGAGCGTCGGCGGCGCGGGGAGCGTCGGCGGCGCGGGGAGCGTCGGCGGGGCCGGGGTGGTCGACGGGGCCTGGGAGGGGCGTGGCGTCTGACCGGTCGGCGGTGCCGGGCCGGTCCGTGGCGTCGGGCTCAAGCGTGGGGGCGGGCTGATGCGTGCGGGCGGGATGATGCGAGGCGCTCGAACGGTCGGGGGCCCCGGCACCTCGGGTGGTGGCGGGCGGGTCGGCGGAGCCGGGCTCGGCGGCAACGCCGGGCCGCGCTGCCGGGCCGGGCCGCGCTGCCGGGCCGGGCCGGGGGGAAGCGGCAGGACCGTCGGCCAGGCTGGAACCGGCGGCGGCGGGCGGATCGGTTGGGTCGCATGCGGCACCCGCACCGAGGCCTCCTCCCGTGCCGGCACCCACCGTCGTGCCTGTGCCCCCTGCCGTGCCGGGCCCGTCGGTCGCGTGAAGGCCTACGGCTGTATCGGGCTGAGGGGGCGCGCCAAGCCGGTCTGCCGGGCCCGCCGTGGTGTCGGGTCCGTCTGTCGTGGTGGTCGGCCTGGCGGGCGTGCCCGGCAGGGCGGTGCCGCCCGGCTGCGCGCCGGTCTCCTGCCCGACGTGGGGATTGCCGAGGGCGACGACCCCCGCCTCCGCGACCTTGTGCATCCGGTGCGTCCGGATGAGGACCTCGGCGACGGCCCCGTCCGGGGCGGCGATCGCGGTGTGCAGTGACTGGTAGAGGTTGAACTTGGGGACCGCGATGAAGTCCTTGAACTCGGAGATCACCGGGGTGAAGCACGTGTGGAGCTCGCCGAGGACCGCGTAGCAGTCCGCGTCCTCTGCGACGAGGACGAGAAGCCGTCCGAAGTCGCAGCCCCGTAGCTCGCCCCGCTTGAGGCGGACCCGGTGGACGGAGACGAAGTGCCTTGGCCGGACGCCGACTTCGGCTCCGATGCCCGCCTCGCGCAGGATCGCGGACACCTGTTCCGCGACGGCGCCCAGCGCGTCACCGGCGTGCGGGTTGTCGGCGATGAGCGCCCGGGTGGCCTCGTACTCCTCGGGGTGGAGGATGGCGAAGACGAGATCCTCCAGCTCGCTCTTGAGAGCCTGGACCCCGAGCCGTTCGGCGAGCGGGATGAGGACGTCGCGGGTGACCTTGGCGATTCTGGCCTGCTTCTCGGGCCGCATCACCCCGAGGGTCCGCATGTTGTGGAGCCGGTCGGCCAGTTTGATCGACATCACCCGGACGTCGTTGCCGGTGGCGACCAACATCTTGCGGAAGGTCTCGGGTTCGGCGGCGGCGCCGTAGTCGATCTTCTCCACCTTGGTGACGCCGTCGACGAGGTAGGCGACCTCGTCACCGAACTCCCGGCGCACCTGATCGAGCGTCACCTCGGTGTCCTCGACGGTGTCGTGGAGGAGCGAGGCGGTCAAGGTGGTGGTCTCCGCGCCGAGTTCGGCGAGGATCAGGGTCACCGCGAGCGGGTGGGTGATGTACGGCTCGCCGCTCTTGCGGAACTGGCCCCGGTGCGAGGACTCGGCGAGGACGTACGCCCGGTGCAGCACCGTGAGGTCGGCCTCGGGGTGGTGGGCGCGATGGGCCTCGGCGACATGACTGATGGCGTCGGGCAGCCGGTCACGGGACGCAGGTCCGGCTGTGGCGCCGAGCAGGGCGGCTCGGCCGAGCCGGCGCAGTTCGATCCTGGCGCGTCCGCGTCTGCGGACGGTCGCATCGGTGACGGCGGCTTCCGCCGCGCTCACAGGGTTGGTGGCCTCTGCGCTCATGGGGTACCTCCGGCGACGTCGACCGGCGGTGGGCGGGCCAGGCGTGCCCCGGGGGCCGGTGCTTGATGCTACCGACCCCACCACGCGGCGCAGTCGCCCTCTCGCCCAGCGTGAAACGGATCACCCATTCGAGCGACAGATCAGTCGTTGACTGTTTCGATTGCGGCGATCCCCGCGGATCGGTCCGCGCCGATTCCTCCGGCTCGGCTAGAGCCAGGCCGGGTCGACGGTGCCCTCGGCCACGATCACCGCGGGACCCGTCATGTCGATGCCGCCGTCGGGGTGCTCGGTGATGACCAGGGTCCCGCCGAGGACGTCGACGGTGTACGTCACGGGGGTGCCGCTCTCGGCGGGGTCGGCGCCGTCCCGGCGGGCGGCGGCGACGGCGACGGCGCACGCGCCCGTGCCGCAGGAGCGCGTCTCGGCGGCGCCGCGCTCGTGGACCCGCATGGCCACGTGACGGGGACCACGGTCGGCGACGAACTCGATGTTCACCCCGTCCGGGTAGACGCCGGCGGGCTCGTACGGCGGCTCGGTGAACAGGCTGCCGGCGTGGTCGAGGTCCTCGACGAACGCGACCGCGTGCGGATTGCCCATGTTCACGTTCCGCGCGGGCCAGCTGCGGCCGTCGACGGTGACGGTGACCCCGTCCTCGGGGAGGACCGCGCGGCCCATGGCGACGGTGACCGAGCCGTCCTTGTCGAGGTGGACGCGCTTGACCCCGCCGCGGGTGGCGACGGCCACCTCGCCCGCGGTGACGTGCCCGGCGTGCTCCAGGTAGCGGGCGAAGACCCGGACCCCGTTCCCGCACATCTCGGCGACCGATCCGTCGGCGTTCCGGTAGTCCATGAACCACTCGGCCTCGTCGGCCAGGTGCCTCGCCTCGGGGTGGGCGGCGCTGCGCACGACGTGCAGGAGCCCGTCGCCGCCGATGCCGGCCCGCCGGTCGCAGAGCCGCGCGACGGCCGAGGGCGGCAGGTCGACGGCGTTCTCCGCGTCGGGGATGATCACGAAGTCGTTCTCGGTGCCGTGGCCCTTGAGGAAGGGGAGGGGCGAGGTCCGCGTGCTGGTCACGAGATCAACTGTACGGGGTGGCGCCGACAGCCGGCCCGGTCGTGCGCTCAGCGCAGGCGGGCGACGCGCCAGACCGCGAGGGCGACCAGGGCCGCGGTCGTCGACACGTACAGCGCGAGGAATCGCCAGTCCGGGCGCTCACCCGAACCGCGCTGCGGGAGCCCCGGCCAGGTGTAGCCCACCTTGCGGGCGGCCATCATGCCCCAGCCCGCCGCGCACGAGCTGATCAGGAGTCCGAGCATGGCGAGGACGGCACCGCCGTCCCCCGAACCGAACGCGAGCGGGAAGGCGAACATCAGAGAACCTACGGCGGCCAGGCCCACGATCGGGGCGAGCTGCCAGATCCGCAGCCGTCCCTGGGGCCGAAGCTCGACCTCGACCTCGACGGCGTCCACCTCGACGGCGGTGCCCGCCACGTCGTCCGGGCCGTCCGGGGTCAGCCCCGGGGCACCGAGCGGAAGAGCGTCGGCGTCCCCCGGACGACGACCCAGGGGGTCAGCCGTGGGGTCACCGAGGACCGCGTCGTGCTGTTCTCTGTCGCGAGGGCCGGCCTCCATCGCCACGCGCCCTCCCCACTCGGACTCCACTTGGTCGATCGATGCTCGATGATGGCACGCTCCTGACCGCCGGGATGACGGGCAGGGCGTCCCGATGCCATCACGTGATCAGGCTGTAACCGCTCGTTCGACCAACGACAGCGCCTCTCCGGGGAGTTCCCCCCGGTGATCGGCGGCTCCGCTGAGCCAGTGGACGCGCGGGTCGCGGCGGAACCACGAGTCCTGTCGGCGGGCGAAGCGCTTCGTCGCGCGCACGGTCTCCGCCCGTGCCTCGTCCTCGGTGCACTCCCCCGCGAGCGCCGCGAGGACCTGCTGGTAGCCGAGGGCGCGGGCCGCCGTGCGCCCCTCGCGCAGCCCCCGGGCCTCCAGGGCGCGCACCTCGTCGACGAGGCCGGCCTCCCACATCCGGTCCACGCGCGTGGTGATCCGCTCGTCGAGCTCCGGGCGGGCCACGTCGACGCCGATCTGAACGGTGTCGTAGACGGAGTCGGGCCCCGGCAGGTTGGCGGTGAAGGGCTTGCCGGTGATCTCGATCACCTCGAGCGCACGGACGATACGGCGTCCGTTGCTGGGCAGGATCGCGCGGGCCGCCCCGGGGTCGGCGTCGGCGAGCCGGGCGTGCAGGACGCCGGAGCCGCGCTCTTCGAGCTCCGCCTCCAGGCGGGCCCGGACGGCGGGGTCGGTGCCGGGGAACTCCAGGGCGTCGACGGCACCCCGTACGTACAGCCCGGAACCGCCGACGAGGACGGGGGTGCGGCCGGCGGCGAGCAGCCGGTCGATCTCGGCGCGGGCGAGCCGCTGGTACTCGGCCACGCTGGCGGCCTCGGTCACCTCCCAGATGTCGAGGAGGTGGTGCGGGACGCCGCCGCGTTCCTCGGGCGTCAGCTTGGCTGTCCCGATGTCCATCCCCCGGTAGAGCTGCATCGAGTCTGCGTTGACGACCTCGCCCCCGAGCTGCTGAGCCAGGAATACACCCAGATCGGACTTTCCGGCCGCTGTGGGGCCGACGACGGCGATGACCCGCGGGGCGGGAGCTGCGCTTTTCACCGCCCCAGTCTCGCAAACCTCCCGGCCCGTCCCCGAATGAGCGACGTGACGGGCCCCATCCGTCTTCGTTGCCTGTTGCGAGGTTCCGGCCGCCGATCACCACGGAACCCCTCCCATCCGAGTACGCTATGGAGTGAATATGGGCGTTTTTGCAATGTTTCGCCGTAAGAAGAAGGATGCGGCAGCGGTCGCCCCGGAGTCCGAGGAGGCCGGGGCCGTCGTTCCGGTGGAGGACGGCGAAGCGGAGTCCGGGGCCGACGCTCCGGATGCCGTGGCCGGGACCGGGACGGTCGAAGCGAAGGAAGCCGAGGACGCCGAGGACGCGGTCGCGGACGAGGCCGTGAGTGCCGTCGAAGCGGGCGAGACGGTGGCCGGAGAGGCCGCCGCGGAGGTCGTGGACATCCCGAAGCAGCAGTCGGCCGAGGCCGCCGCGGACAACGAGGCGGGCGAAGACGCCCGCCGCTAGGCCCCCGGGGGTCCTGGGGGCAGGACACGGAGCACGGACCCCCCGAGGGTCCGCGGAGGGAAGGTTCCCATGGGTCTCCTGGATTCGCTCAAGGCCAAGCTCAGCCCCGCCAAGGACAAGGTCGCGGACCTCGCACAGCAGCACGGCGAGAAGATCGACCACGGCCTGGACAAGGCGGCGAGGATGGTCGACGAGAAGACCAAGGGCAAGTACAGCGGCAAGATCCAGTCCGGCACGGGCAAGGCCAAGGAAGCGCTGGACCGGATCGGTCACAAGGACGACGCCACACCCGGAACCGGCACCGCACCCGGCCAGGGCGCCACACCCGGCCACGCACCCGGACCCGGCGGCACGCCCGAAAACGGTGCCGGATACGGAACCGGCGCCGGCGCCACACCCGGACCCGGCACCGCACCCGGACCCGGACCCGGCGGGACGACGGGCTACGACGGTACGCCGGGCGGCGGGACGCCCGGGACCACCGGTCACGGCACCGGCGGTACGGGAACCAGCGGTACGACACCGCCGTCCGTCTGACGTCCGGCGTCACCCGACAGTCCCTCCGCACGGCGGACGGCCGCGGAGCATCTCGCTCCGCGGCCGTCCGCCGTTCGCCGTCAGCCCTGCGCGCCGCCGTCGGTCGCTCTCGTCGGCCCCGGGCGCTTCCGGCGCCGTCGGTCGTCCTCGCGCCGTCGGTCGTTCCCCCACCGCCGGACGGTCTCGTCCCGGTTCAGGACCAGGCCGCCACGAAGTACCCGACCCCGTACGGCGCGTCCTCGAAAAGCAGCCGTCCTTCGAGTCCCGCTCCCTCGGCCGCGCCCGCGAGGACCTGCCAGGGGGCGCGGCCGGCCGCCTTCAGCTCGTGGGCGAGGTCCGGGTCCAGGGCGAGCAGCGCGGCCACGTCGGCCGTGCCGAGCGCACGGGCCGTCTGCGCGTCGAAGCCGGCGGCCCGCTCGTCTAGGTAGCCGGGGGCCTTCACGGTCCGGCAGGCGCTGCCGTCCCCCATCACCAGGAGGGCGACGCGGGGGGCGGAGGCGGCGAGCTCCCGGCCGATGCCGGAGCAGACGTCGGGCTCGGCGCCCTCGTCGACGCCCAGGCCCTCGATCGGCGCGGCGGCCCGGCCGGCCCGGCCGAGGAGCCACGCTCCGACGGCGAGGGCGGAGGGAAGGGGCCGGACGTCGGCGGGCGCGCCACCGGTCGCCGGGCCGTCCTCCGTCGGGCTCTCGCCGAGTCGTACCGCGAGGTCGACGCCGAAACCGGCGAAGGTGCCCGCCGAACCGGCCGGGAAGACGCCGCCCTCGGGGGCGGGCCCGACGACGTACAGCCGGTCGGGGCGGGCGGCGGCGAGCAGACCTACGGCGTCCGCGCAGGCCGCCCGCGCGGCGTCCAGCTCGGGGGCGGCGCCGACCGCGACCTCGGGCACGAGGAGCGGCGGGCAGGGACAGACGGCGGCGGCGACAAGCATGATCCAGAGCCTACTGCGCGGTGCGGAGGGTGCCCGTGTTCCACGGCGTGCGGGCGGTGGGACACGGGCTCAGCCGGATGCGGCCCGGGGCCGCGCTCGTGTCAGTGGCTCGCGCAGGCCGGGACCTCGGCGGCCGGGAGCGGCTCCGGGACGCCCATCTTCGGCAGGCCGAGGAGGACGCCCGTCGGCTTGGCGGCGGCTTCGGCGGTGCGCTTCTCCCAGGCGTCACCGGCACGGGTGCGGCGTACCGACGCGACCGGGCCCTCGGCGAGCAGGTGGTGCGGGGCGGCGTACGTGATCTCGACGGTCACGACGTCGCCGGGGCGGACGTCCTCGTCCGGCTTGGTGAAGTGGACGAGCCGGTTGTCGGGGGCGCGGCCGGAGAGGCGGTCCGTGGCGCCGTCCTTGCGGCCCTCGCCCTCGGCGACCATGACCTCGATGGTGCGGCCGACCTGCTTCTTGTTCTCCTCCCAGGAGATCTCCTCCTGGAGGGCGACGAGCCGCATGTAGCGCTCCTGCACGACCGCCTTGGGGATCTGGTCCTCCATGTCGGCCGCCGGGGTCCCGGGGCGCTTGGAGTACTGGAAGGTGAAGGCGTTCGCGAAGCGGGCCTCGCGGACCGTGTGCATCGTCTGCTCGAAGTCCTCCTCGGTCTCGCCGGGGAAGCCCACGATGATGTCGGTGGAGATGGCGGCGTGCGGGATGGACGCGCGGACCTTATCCAGGATGCCGAGGAAACGCTCCTGCCGGTACGAGCGGCGCATCGCCCGGAGGATGGCGTCCGAACCGGACTGGAGCGGCATGTGCAGCTGTGGCATGACGTTGGGCGTCTCCGCCATCGCCGCGATCACGTCGTCGGTGAAGTCGCGGGGGTGCGGGGAGGTGAAGCGGACCCGCTCCAGGCCCTCGATCTGCCCGCAGGCGCGCAGCAGCTTGGAGAACGCCTCGCGGTCACCGAGGTCGGAGCCGTACGCGTTGACGTTCTGGCCGAGCAGGGTGATCTCGGAGACCCCCTCGGCGACCAGTGCCTCGATCTCGGCGAGGATGTCGCCGGGGCGCCGGTCCTCCTCCTTGCCTCGCAGGGCCGGGACGATACAGAAGGTGCAGGTGTTGTTGCAGCCGACGGAGATCGAGACCCAGGCGGCGTAGGCGGACTCGCGGCGGGTCGGCAGCGTGGAGGGGAAGGCCTCCAGCGACTCGGCGATCTCGATCTGCGCCTCCTCCTGGACGCGGGCGCGCTCCAGGAGGACGGGCAGCTTGCCGATGTTGTGCGTGCCGAAGACGACGTCGACCCAGGGGGCCTTCGCGACGATCGTGTCCCGGTCCTTCTGGGCGAGGCAGCCGCCGACGGCGATCTGCATGCCGGGGCGCGTGGTCTTCATGGGGGCGAGCCGGCCCAGGTTGCCGTACAGCTTGTTGTCGGCGTTCTCGCGGACCGCGCAGGTGTTGAATACGACGACGTCGGCGTCTCCGTCGGAGCCCTTGGGGGCCTTGACGTAACCCGCCTCCTCCAGCAGACCGGAGAGCCGCTCGGAGTCGTGGACGTTCATCTGGCACCCGTAGGTGCGGATCTCATAGGTCTTGGTGCCGTCAACGCTCACTGCGGTGCTCCGGTCGCTGCTGCTCGTCATGCGTCCAAGGGTAGGCGGTCCGGGGCGGGGCTCCTCCCGGGTCCGGGCGGGCCACGGCGCCGCGCGGCCGTTCCACCGTTCGAGGACGAGACACGGGGTACCCGACCTAGGTCACCGTCGTCGCCCGCTTGGAGTCCCTTATGCCCCTCACACCCCTCACGCCACTGGCACAGGCCCAGCAGCCCGCCGGCGGTATCGCCGGCTGGGTCGCCGACCTCGTCGACACGATGGGCGGCCCGGGAGCCGGTCTGGCCATCGCCCTGGAGAACCTCTTCCCGCCGCTGCCCAGCGAGGTCATCCTGCCGTTGACCGGCTTCGCCGCGGGCCAGGGTGTGCTGAGCCTGGCCTCGGCACTCTTCTGGACGACGCTCGGTTCGGTCGTCGGGGCGGTCGCGCTCTACTGGATCGGGGTGCTCTTCGGGCGGGAGCGGATGCACCGGATCTGGGGCAGGCTGCCGCTCGTGAAGGCCTCGGACCTGGTCCGTACGGAGGAGTGGTTCGCCGAGCACGGCACCAAGGCGGTGTTCCTCGGCCGGATGGTGCCGGTCTTCCGGAGTCTGATCTCGGTGCCCGCCGGCGTCCAGCGGATGCCGATGCCCCTGTTCCTCATGCTCACCGCGCTCGGCAGCCTCATCTGGAACAGCGTCCTCATCATGGCCGGCTACTGGCTGGGCGACCGGTGGGACGTCGTGGGGACCTACGTCGGTGTCCTGTCGAAGGTGATCCTCGTCCTCGTCGTCGTCGCCGCCGCGGCCTATGTGACGGTCCGGCTGCGCGGCCGCAGCCAGGACCGGCAGCAGCGGGACGCGTGACCCCCGGTCCGCGGATACACCGGGGCCCGGGACCTGCTCGTCACGAGAGGCCGCGCCACTCGGCGAGGACCTCGGCGGTGTGCTCGCCGGGAAGCGGGGCGCGGCCGGGAGTGTCCGCGGGGGTGCGGTCGAACCGGGACGGCGGGGCGGGCTGGAGGGTGCCGCCGATCCGTACGAAGGCCTCGCGGGCGGCGAGCTGGTGGTGCTCGGCGGCCTCGGCGGCGGTGAGGACCGGGGCCACACCGGCGTCCACGGCGTCGAAGACCTTCACCCAGTGGTCCCGGTCCCGGGTCGCGAAGCGGCCGGCGATGAGGGCGCGCAGGTCGGGCCAGGCCGCCGGGTCCGACCGGTCGGGCAGCCCTTCGGTGCCGGTGAGGCCCAGGTGGTCCAAGAGGTTCTGGTAGAGCCGGGGTTCGATGGCGGCGACCGCCAGGTGGCGGCCGTCGGCGGCCCGGTAGAGCCCGTAGTGCGGGGCGTCGGTGACGGTGTGGTTGCCGGGGACCTCCCGCCACTGGTGGATCAGGGTGGAGATCAGGGCGGCGCCGTCCGCGAGGGCGGTGTCGACGACCTGGCCGCGCCCGGAGCGCTCCCGCTCGTGGAGCGCGGCGAGCAGTCCCTGGACGTGCGCGTTGGCACCGCCGGCGAAGCTGGAGAGGTACGCGCTCGGGGGCTGCACCGGGTCTCCGGTGGCCGGGTCGGTGTCCAGGGCGCCGGTCAGGGCGAGGACGGCCAGGTCGTGGGCGGCGCGCCCGGCCCACTCTCCCTGCTGGCCCCAGCCGCTGACCCGTCCGTAGACCAGGCGCGGGTTGCGGGCGAGCGCCGCATTGGGGCCGATGCCGAGGCGGTCGGCGACTCCGGGTCGGAAGCCCTCGACGAGGATGTCCGCGTGCCCGGTGAGTTCGAGGGCCGCCTCGACGCCCTCGGGGCTCTTGAGGTCGAGGGCGACCGACCGTCGGCCACGGGAGAGCGGGTTCTCCGGCGGGCGGGGGGCGTCCGGGCCGGGAGCCGTCCCGGGCGCCCGGTCGACGCGTACGACATCGGCACCGAGACCGGACAGGACGGTGCCGACGAAAGCGGTGGGCGCCGAGCCCGCGAATTCCAGTACGCGCACTCCCGCCAGCGGTCCGGCCATGGCCAACTCCTCTGCATTCGAAGGTCCTTGAGGTAATCCACGCTAATGCGCGCCCCGGGCGGAGTGACTGCGGAGATCCGTAGCGTCCGGAATTCGGCGGCGCCGGAGACTGGGGGAATTCTCCTTTGTCCCTCCGCGCATGTTCCGATTCCGAAAGGCATGACGAAATGGCTGTCGTCTACACCGCTGAGGTCACCTCCTCAGGAGACGGGCGCAACGGCGCCGTACGCTCCTCCGACGGACTGCTCGACCTCCCCCTGTCGAGCCCCAAGGCCGTGGGGGGTTCCGGTGCCGCCACCAACCCCGAGCAGCTCTTCGCCGCCGGCTACGCCGCCTGCTTCCACAGCGCGCTCCGGCTCTCCGCGCGCGAGTCCGAGGTCGCGCTGGCGGACGACACGGTCGTCGCCGAGGTCGCCCTGCACAAGGAGGAGAGCGGATTCCACCTGTCGGTGGTGCTCACCGTGGAACTGCCCGGGATCGAGGCCGCCGAGGCGCGGCGGCTCGCCGACGCGGCTCACGGGCGCTGCCCGTACTCCAAGGCGGTCCGGGGGAATGTGGAGGTGCGCCTGCATATCGCCGCGTGATCCGTCCGCGGCGATAGGCAGCGCAGACGCAAGGGAAAGCCCCCGTGGCAGCACCACGGGGGCTTTCGCTTGTGCGCGGCCCGTACGGCTCCGTCGTCAGGGCTTCGCGGCGGCGGCGGCGGCGGCCGCCGCCGGAAGCGCGTCGACCACCCGGGAGACCGCCCGGTCGTCGTGGGAGGCCGACACGAACCACGCCTCGAAGGGCGAGGGCGGCAGGTAGACGCCGCTGCGCAGGAGCTCGTGGAAGAAGGGCGGGTAGCGGTACGACGCGGTGGCGCGGACGCCGTCGAAGTCGACGACCTCGTCCTCGGTGAAGAAGACCGAGAACATGGTGCCGGAGTACTGGACGCGGTGCGCCACGCCCTCCTTGGCGAGGGCGGCGGACACCTCACGGCCGATGGTCCGCGACACCTGGTCCAGCCGCTCGTACACCTCGGGGGTGCTGTGCCGCAGGGTGGCGAGGCCGGCGGCGGTCGCGACCGGGTTCCCCGAGAGGGTGCCCGCCTGGTAGACGGGGCCGGCCGGGGCGAGGTGCGCCATGACGTCGGCACGGCCGCCGAAGGCCGCCGCGGGGAAGCCGCCGCCCATGACCTTGCCGAAGGTCAGCAGGTCGGGAGCGACGCCGTCCCGCCCGTACCAGCCGGAACGGCTGGCGCGGAAGCCGGTCATCACCTCGTCGGAGATGAAGAGCGCGCCGTGGCGGGCGGTGATCTCCTTCAGGCCGGCGTTGAAGCCGGGCAACGGCGGGACCGCGCCCATGTTGCCGGGGGCGGCCTCCGTGATGACGGCGGCGATCTCGTCGCCCACCTCCGCGAAGACCTTCTCCACGGCCGTGAGGTCGTTGTAGGGCAGGACGATCGTGTCGCTCGCCTGGGCGCCGGTGACACCCGGGGTGTCGGGGAGGGCGAAGGTGGCGAGGCCGGAGCCGGCCGAGGCGAGCAGGGCGTCCACATGGCCGTGGTAGCAGCCGGCGAACTTCACGACCTTGCCCCGGCCGGTGAAGCCACGCGCCAGACGGATCGCCGACATCGTCGCCTCGGTGCCGGAACTGACGAGCCGTACCCGCTCGACCGGGGCGACCCGGTCGACGATCTCCTCCGCGAGCTCGACCTCGCCGGTGGACGGCGCCCCGAAGGACGTCCCGCGCTCCAGGGCCCGGGTGACCGCCTCGACGACGGCGGGGTGCCGGTGGCCCAGGATCATCGGGCCCCAGGAGCAGATCAGGTCGACGTACTCGTTGCCGTCGCTGTCGGTGAGGTACGGGCCGTCGGCCGAGGCGATGAAGCGCGGGGTGCCGCCGACGGCGCCGAAGGCGCGGACCGGGGAGTTGACCCCGCCGGGGGTCACCGCGCGGGCCCGCTCGAAGAGGGCCTCGCTGTGGGTCGTCGCTCCGCCGCTCATCGGCCGGCCTCCTGGGGGGCTTCGAAGGTGAGAGCGGCGTCCAGGACGACGGCGCCCCGCTCCAGGACGCGCACCGGGTTGAGGTCGAGGGCGAAGCCGGCCGGCCAGTCCTGGACCAGGTCGGCGACCCGGTGCAGGAGCGCGGCGGCGGCCTCCACGTCCGCGGCGGCCCGGCCCCTGGCGCCGGCGAGTATCCGCGAACCGCGCAGCCCGGCGAGGAGTTCGGCGCCCTCGCCCGGGGCCAGGGGCAGGAGCCGGTGGCCGACGTCGTCGAGGACCTCGGTGAAGATCCCGCCGAGACCGGCGGTGAGCACGGGACCGAGGTCGGTGGTGTGGACGCCGACGATCAACTCGACTCCGTCCGCCACCAGTTCCTCGACGAGGACCTGTCCGCCGAGGGCGGCCAGCCGGGCGTACGCCTCGGGGGCCGTGCCGACGGTGACGCCGATCTCCACGCCTCCCGCCTCCGTCTTGTGAAGCAGGCCCGGAACCACCGCCTTGAGGACCGCCGCGCCGCCGACCTCGGTCACGGCGCGCGCCGCGTCCTCGGCGTCCTCGGCGATCCGGCCCTTCGGCACGGCGATCCCGGCCTCGGCGAGGAGCCGCTTCAGCTCGGGCTCCGTGGCGCCGGCGCCGGGGCCCGGCACGGTCCCGGGGCGGGGGGCGTCCGGCAGCGTCCGGGGGCGGCTGACCTCCCACAGGGCGGCGGCCGCCCGCAGCGCGCGGGCCGGCGTCGGGTACTCGGGGAGACCCGCCTCGCGCAGGTCACGCGGGGCGTCCGGGGCGAGGAAGTCGGCTCCGGTACGGGCGACGAGGATGGGCTTGCCGCCCTTCAGGGCGGCCCGGGAGAGGGCGTCGACGGCCTTCTGCACGTCGGGGCCCGCCATCACGCAGAACGCGGCGACGATGATGTCGACGGTGTCGTCGGCGATCAGGACGTCCAGGGAGCGGTCGAAGAGCGACGGGTCGCTGAGGACGGTGGCGGTGATGTCGACGGGGTTGTCGATGGCCCCGAACGCGGGCACGATCTCGGCGAGCGCCTCCTTGCTGCGCGGCTCCAGGGCGCTGAGCTCCAGGCCGTGGGCCTCGACGGCGTCGGCGGCGAGGATGCCGGAGCCGCCGGAGGTGGTGACCACCGCGACCCGGTTCCCGGCGGGCCGTCGCTCGGACTCGAAGACCCGTGCCACGTCGAGGAGTTCGTCGATGTCGTCGACCCGGACGATGCCGAGGCCGCGCAGGGCCGCGTCCAGGACCCGGTCGTCGGTGGCGAGGGCGCCGGTGTGCGAGGCGGCGGCCCGGCCGCCCGCCTCCGTACGGCCCGACTTGAGCAGGGCGACGGGCTTGCCGGAGCCGGCGAGCGCGCGCAGAGTCCCGATGTCCGGCGTGTCCTCCAGGTAACCGAGGAGGCCGGTGACCTCGGGGACGGTGGAGAGTTCACGGAGGACTTCGAGCGCGGTGACGTCGGCGTCGTTGCCGGTGCTCACCACCCAGCCGGGGCGCAGACCCCGCTCCAGGGCGAGGCTGGCGGCGCCGAAGCCGAGGGCGCCGCTCTGGCTGACGAAGGCGAGCGTGCCGGGTTCGAAGGGGACGGACTCGGCGCCGAAGAGGGGGCTGAAGGTGGCGAGGACACGGTTCTCGTACGCGACGGCCCCGATGCAGTTGGGACCGATGATCCGCAGGTTTCCGGCGCGGGCCCGGGCGACGACCTCGGCCTGGAGGCGGGCGCCCTCCTCGCCGGTCTCGGCGAAGCCGGAGGAGGCGATGACGGCGAGCTTGACGCCGGCGGCCACGCAGTCGTCGACGGCGCCGAGGACACGTTCGGCGGAGACCATGATCAGGGCGAGGTCGACGGGTCCGGGGGCGTCCTTCACGCTGGGGTACGCGGGAACGCCGAGGATCTCCGGGGAGCGCGGGTTGACGGGGAGGATGCGGCCCTTGTAGCCGTACCGGAGGAGGTAGTCGAGCGGCTTGCGGCCCAGGGCGCCGGGGCGCTCGCTGGCGCCGATGACGGCGATGGATCCGGCTTCCCAGAGGGCCGAGATGTCACTCATGCGATGGCCTCGATCTTCGTCTCGTTCGGGTCGTTCGGGTCGTTCGTGCCGGGTTCGCCGACGCTCTCCGCGGCGGCGAACAGCCGGGTGAAGGCGGCGATGTGACGGGCGCCGTCCGGGTCGGCCGCCAGTTCCCGGACCAGGACGGTCGGCTGGTGGAGGGCCTTGTCGACGATGCGCCGCACGCTCCGGTCGATCTCCCGCCGTACGGTGCCGTCGATGCCGTCCAACCGGCGTGCGAGGCGGTTGAGTTCGGCTTCGGCCGCCTCCGTCGCGGCGGCGCGGAGGGCGGTGAGGACGGGCTTGGCGCCGGCGAGGCGGAGGCCGGTGCGGAACTGCTCGACCTCCGCGTCGATCAGCGCGTGCGCGGCCTGGACGCTGGCCGTCGAGATCTCGTCCTCCTGGCCCTCCTCCGCGATCGTGCGCAGGTCGACGAAGGTGACGCCGGGCAGGTCGGCCGCGGTCGGCGCGATGTTGTGCGGAAGCGACAGGTCGAGCAGGAACAGCTCGCGTCCGTCCCGGGCGGCGAGCGCCTCCTCGACGTGCCGTGCGGTGACGAGGTGGCCGGTGGCGGCGGTGGCGCCGACGACCACGTCCACCTCGGTGAGCAGCCGGGGCACGTCCGTCAGGTCGTACCCCGCTCCCCCGGTGGTCTCCGCGAGGCGCTGCGCCTTCTCCGGGGTGCGGTTGGCGACGTGCACCCGGTCGAGGCCCGAGCGGCGCAGCGCGGCCACGACGACACCGGCGAACGCGCCGGCGCCGATGACCAGGGCGGTCTTGCCGTGCAGGGAGCCGACGCGCCGCTCGAAGAAGCCGAGTCCCGCGGTGGCGAGCGAGCGGCCCGCCTCGTTGAGTCCGGTCTCGTTTCGGGCCCGCTTGCCGACCCGTAGCGCGGTCTGCACCGCCTTGGCGAGGACCCGGCCGGTCCGGTCGAGCCGTTGCGACCGTTCGAGGCCCAGCTTGACCTGGCCGAGGATCTGGTCCTCGCCGACCACGACCGACTCCAG
Organism: Streptomyces sp. NPDC058671; assembly: GCF_042716475.1. Classification (NCBI taxonomy): domain Bacteria; kingdom Bacillati; phylum Actinomycetota; class Actinomycetes; order Kitasatosporales; family Streptomycetaceae; genus Streptomyces; species Streptomyces sp. NPDC058671. Next base: position 263,390 of record NZ_JBHXSA010000005.1, read on the forward strand.
TCCGGAGGCCACGGAGAAGAGGTGGCGTACGGCTCCGTCGGCGTGGTGGCTGTAGAGGTGCGGGGCGATCTCGTCGTGGTCGACGCCGGTGTGCTGGGCGAACAGCTCACCGATGTCACCGAGGTCGCCGGGTCCTGGGGCGCCGTCCCGGGTCTCGGCGTAGATCTCCAGGCGGTTGCAGGTGGAGACCACGACGGCGGCGTCGATGCCGTCGACCGAGGTCACGTCGGAGACGAGGTCCTCTGCGGACCGGTCGGTGCCGGCGAGTCTCTCCAGGAGGTCGAGCGGGGCGCTGGCGTGGCTGATGCCGAGGACCAGCATGGTGGAGGACGGGCTCACCGGGTCACCGGTCCAGACTCTGGGCGAACTCGGAGGCCCAGTAGGTGATGATCTGCGTGGCGCCGGCGCGGTGGATGGAGGCGAGGCTCTCGCGGACGACCTGGTCGCGGTCGATCCAGCCCTTGGCGGCCGCCGCCTCGACCATCGCGTACTCGCCGGACACCTGGTAGGCGGCGACGGGGACCTGCACGTGGTCGGTGATGAGGCGGACGATGTCGAGGTAGGCGAGCGCGGGCTTGACCATGACCAGGTCGGCGCCCTCGGCGACGTCCAGCGAGACCTCCAGGAGGGACTCGCGGATGTTGCCGGGGAACTGCTGGTAGCCCTTGCGGTCGCCGCGCAGGGTGGATTCGACGGCGTCGCGGAACGGGCCGTAGAAGTGGGAGGCGTACTTGGCGGAGTAGCCGAGGATCGCTACGGACTGGTGGCCCGCGTGGTCGAGGGCTTCCCGGATCCGGCGTACCTGGCCGTCCATCATGCCGCTGGGCGCGACGATCTGGGCGCCCGCGTCGGCCTGGACGACGGCGGCCTTCGCGTACAGCTCGATGCTGGCGTCGTTGTCGACGTCGCCGTTCGCGTCGAGGACGCCGGTGTGGCCGTGGTCGGTGTACTCGTCGAGGTTGATGTCCCCGATGATCACCGTGGAGTCGCCGACCTCGGCGACGACGTCGCGGAGGGCGACCTGGAGGATGCCGTCGGGGTCGATCGCGCCGGTGCCGGTCGGGTCCTTGTGCTCGGGGATGCCGAAGAGGATGAGTCCGCCGACGCCGTTGGCGACCGCCTCGGCCGCCGCCTTGCGCAGGGTGTCGCGGGTGTGCTGGAAGACGCCCGGCATGGAGGGGATCTCACGCGCTTCGGTGAGGCCCTCGCGGAGGAAGAGGGGCTGGACGAGGTTGGCGGGGCCGACGCGGGTCTCGGCGGCGAACCGGCGCAGCGCGGGGGTGCGGCGCAGCCGGCGCGGGCGGTAGTAGGGGGCGGCGGGGTCGGTGACCGCGGCGTTGCGGCCGTAGGCGTCGTACGTCATGAGCGTGACTCCTTCGAGGGCGTGGCGGCGTGCGGGTACGGGCTTCGAGGGCGGTGCTTGACGGTGGACACGGCATCTCCTAGAGGGCCCCGCCGAGGAAGACCTGCTCCAGGTGCTTGGCGACGGGCTCGTCGGGGCGGCTGAACCAGTAGCCGTGGCCGCTGCGCTGGAAGAGCTTCAGCTCCCCGACCCTGACGAGGGTCTCGGCGAGCTTGACGGCGAGGCCCGCGGGGTCGATCACGGGCAGGCCGTGCAGTTCGTGGATGCCGAGGTGCCAGAGGATCTCGTTGGGGATGCCCTCGGCGGGGATGATGACCTCCGCCCCGGCGCGGGCGGCCCGTTCGGCGGCGGCCGAGTACACCTCGACGAACTCGTCGAAGTCCCCTTCGAGGGAACGGTGCACGGAGTCCCAGCCGCCGGGGACGACCTCGTACGAACTCAGGCTGGATTCGAGGCGGTACTGCCGGATGTTGGCCCGGATGGGCTCCTCGAGGGGTGGCATGAAGCCGAGGACGCCGAAGCGCTGTCCGGTGAGCGCCGAGAGGAAGAAGGCCGTCTCGCCGTAGCCGAGGGTCGGGATCGAGGCGAGGTGGCGGGCGTCGCGCAGGCCGGGGTCCTGGCCGGCGGCGATCACCCAGGCGTCGTAGCCCTCGCGTTCCGCGACGAGCGCCGACTCGGAGAAGTGCCGGCTGAACAGCACCTGGGCGGAGTGGTGACCGACGAGCCCGAAGGGCGTGCGGTCGGGGTACGTGTCGGCGGGGAGGGTCTTGATGTCGATGGTGGTGCCGGGGGCCGCGATGGCGTCCAGGTGTTCCCGGTACCACTGGTCGAGCAGCGGCAGACGTCCCTCAACGGTGTGCTTGTGAAACCAGATCCGCATGTGCGTCACCCTTCAGTGGCCGTGGTGCGACGTCGAGAAGTGATGCCTTGAGCAGGTAGTCCGTGGCGGAGCGGGGATCCTCGGCGGTGCGCCTCGACGAGGCCAGCCGGTCGGCGAGTTCGGCCGTGTCCCCCAGTCCGGCCGTCCGGGCCTCGCTGCGGGGGACGACCGCCGTCTCGACGACGGAACGGCGCCGTGCGAGGGCCGCGTCGAGCGGGGCCTCGTCGGCCGGGTCCCCGCGCAGTACGGCGGCGAGGGCACGTCCGGTCTCCACGGCGTCGTGGATCCCGCAGTTCATGTTCAGGCCGCCCGCGGTGGAGGTGAGGTGGGCGGCGTCCCCTGCGAACAGCACCCGGCCGGCCCGGTAGCGGGGCAGCAGGAACCTGGCGAGACGGTAGGTGTGGGCGTCGGCGACGCGCACGGCCCGTCCCGGCGCCCCGGGCAGGGCCTGCTCGACCCGGGCCCGTACGGCGTCGGGTGCGAGCACCGCGTCACGCGCCACCCCGCGCGGGATCCGGAAGATCAGCCGCCAGTGGTCGGGCATCCCGAGCGCGCTGTACGAGGCCCGCCGGTCGCGGACGTACGCCAGCGGGGCGAGCCCGGGGACCAGGTCGTCGAGCGGTGTCTCGGTGATGACCCGGAGCGCGTAGTCGGGGTACTCGTCGGCGGTGCCGGGGAGCCCGGCGAGTTCGCGCAGGCGGCTGCGGCTGCCGTCGGCCGCCACGACGTACGGGTGCCGGGTGGTGGTGGCGCCCCGCCCCGCCGCGTCCTCGGTGCGCAGCCGCACCCCGTCGCCGGTGTCGTCGGCTTCGGTGACGGTGGCTCCGAACCGTATGTCGGCGAGGCCGGTGGCGGCCAGTTCGGCGAGCAACAGGGGGGTGAGGACGGACTGTTCGACGTGGAGCCGGTACGGGTGTCCGGTGTGTCCGGCGAGCAGGGAGTAGTCCAGCTCGGCGTGGACGACGCCGTCCAGGTCGCGCCACTGGACGCGGTCGACCGTACGGCCCCGGCGGCCCAGGGCGGCCGCGACACCCAGTTCGTCGAGGAGGTCGAGGGTGGACGGGTGGAAGGTGGACGCGCGGGACGCGGTGGCGGGCGCGTCCGTTGTCTCCAGGAGGGTCACCGGCACGCCCGAGCGGGCGAGGACGAGCGCGGCGGTCAGCCCGACGGGTCCGGCACCGACCACGGCGACGGTCGGGCGGGGGGTGGTGGGGTTGCGGGCGGCCGGGCGGGGGGCGGCCGGGTGGGGGGTGGTGGGGCCAAAGGCCGTCGGACCGGGGACGCTCGGGCCGGAGGCCGTGGGACCGGGGACGCTCGGGCCGCAGGCCGTGGGGTCGGGGGCGGTCGGGTCGGGGGCGGTCGGGTCGCTCACGACACGGCCACGGGGAGTCGGCGCAGCAGCGGGTGGGCGTCCGGGCCGGTGGCCGGGAGCCCGAGGGTGTCCCGGGCCCACCAGGCGCTCGCCAGGTTCGAGGTGAGCAGGGTCTGCCCGGAGTCCCGCCCCAGCTCGGCCAGCGCGTCGAAGGTGAACATGCCGGTGCCGGTGAACAACAGCGTCGCGTCCTCGGGGAGTTCGGCCTCCCGGACCTGGGCGACGAGGTCGCCGGTCGTCACGTCGTACGGGGAGAAGCGGGCACCGGCCCGGATCTTGACCACCCGGTCGACCGTGAGGCCGGCCGACTCCCAGTAGGCCCTGGACAGTTCGGTGAGCCAGGGCTCGTACGGCGAGATCAGGACCAGTCGCTCCGCGCCCACCGCCCGCGCGGTGTCGAGGATGGCGAGCGCCGCGGACCGTACGGGCGCTCCGACGCGCTCGGAGAGTTCCGCGCAGAGAGCACGGTCGCCCTCCGGCGTCAGGAGGTAGTGCGAACCGGTGCAGGAGACGACGGCCGCGTCGAGGCGCAGCCCGCCGAAACTCCTCAGCGTTTCGGGGAGCACGTCGTTGTATTTCTCGAGACGGCCCCGCAGGTCCTTTCCGGGAAGTACCGGGAACCGCGAGGTGTGGACATTGAATGCAGGGCTGACGAGGCTGCCGATCTCGGGTTCGGCCGCGGCGTTCCCCGAGGGGACCACCACTCCGAGTCTCGGCGCCGAATGCAGAGCCATGTGCGAGTCTCTCCCATCCGTCGGTGCCATGGACATCACCGTACGGCCGGAACCCGTCGCACTTCGATACGGGATTCCGCACCCGTGGCCGAACGGAGAAATGCGAATGGCGCCGCACCGTGAATACGGTGCGGCGCCACGCCAAAACGGAATTCAGCTGGCCCGGGCGGCTTCGGCGACGAGTTCGTCGATCTTCGCCCGCCGGGTGAGACCGCCGTTCACGGCCCAGTTCCCCTCCGGGATCTCGTTGACGACGACCCAGACCACGGCGTCGGAGTCCGTCGCCTCCCTCACCTGCCGGGTGATCTCGGCGGAGAGGGTCTCGTTGCGCTCGGGGGTGAGGAAACCCTCCAGGGGCGTGACCACGACCAGGACGCCCGGGGGCGTGCCGGCCCCGGTGGTCGCGAGCCCCTTGGCGGCCTCGCGGACGTAGACCCAGGTGGCGGCGGCGAAGAAGTCGGTGCGGGGCAGTTCCATGGCCGTCAGCGTGGAGTGGGCGACCTGCTGCTGCAGGACCTCCGCGGCGGCCTCGGAAAGGGTCCCCTCGGGAACGGTTATCTCGACCAGTGGCATGACGACTCCCCAAGTGGTACGTGCGGTTACGGATGCGGATGCGGGCGCGGATACAGGCAGGCAAGGAACCCGTCAGCAGGCCAGCGCGGCCTCGAACCGGTCGATGGCGGCGGCCAGCTGGGCGCGCCGGCGAATGGCGAGCTTGCGGTAGATGCGGGTGATGTGCAGCTCGACGGCCCGGGTCGACACCGTGAAGGCCTCGGCGATCTGCTTGTTGGTCAGGCCGTCGAGCATCATCGTGGCGATGCGCCGCTCGTGGGCGGTCAGCTCCTCACGGACGCTCGGCGGCGCGAGCGGTGCGACGGGCGCCGGGACGCCCCCGCGTATTCGCTCGTGGGTCCCGGCACCGCTGATGGACCTCTCCAGCCCGGCGAGCACCGCGCGCCCCAGGGTCGCGTTCCATTCGCGGACCCGCAGTTCACCGATCACCTGCGCCTGCGCGTAGGGGTCGGCGTAGAGGACCTGTAACAGGGTGCGGCGGTCGCGGGCCTCGCAGACCAGGAGTTCCCCGGTGCCGTCCCGCCACGGTCCGCCGCCGAGCAGGATGCCGCGCGCGGCCATTCTTTTCCAGTAGGCCCGGTGAGCTTCTGAGAAACTCGACCGGTCCGTCTCATCGCCACGGAAAACGATTTCGATCACGAAAGCCACGTGCGTCTCCCCCAGAAAAGCCGGTTGTTTCCGGTTGCGACGCTACCATCCGCCGCCCGCCTCATTAATGAACACAATGTTGCGGTCCGGGCCCCGGCTTTTGTCGGAGGATATGGCGGACGCCCGGCCGCCGGAAAACGGCCGGGTATCGCCTTGTGTCGCCGATTCTCGACGGTGGTCGGCTAATCCACCGCGGCCGGGGCCGGTACGGGGGTGGCCTCCGGCTTCGGCTCGGGGGCCGGGCGCGGCTTGCGCCGGAGCAGACCGGTGGCCGCGAGCACCGCCACCGCCCCCAGCCAGACGGTCCAGCCGAGCGGCTCGTGCAGCACGACGGCCCCCAGGACGACGGCCACGGCGGTCATCAGGTAGGTCACCGTGGAGGCCACCGTGGGCCCGTCCTTGATGATCAGCTCGAAGTTGAGCAGCGCGGCGAATCCGGTGCAGACCACGCCGAGGACCAGGACCGCGATCACCGAGTCGGTGCGCCAGGTCACGGTCTGAAGCCCGAGGAACGGGAAGGCGATCAGGAGCAGCACGGTGGCCGCGCTGAGCTGTCCGCCGGCGAGCATCAGCGGCGGAACGCCCCTGCCCACGAGGAACTTGCCCATGTACGCGAAGCTGGCGCCGAAGCTGATCGAGCCGAGGACGAAGCAGAGGATGCTCCAACCGGTGCCGGCCGAGGCGGAGTTCCACGGCGAGGCGATGAGCGCGGTGCCGCCGAGGCCCAGCAGCACCCCGCCCGCCTTGAAGCCGGAGACCCGCTTCTCCTGGCCCAGGAGCAGGGCGGCGGCGAGGGTCCAGATCGGCGCGCTGCCGTTGACCACGGCGGCGACGCTGCTCGACCCGGCGATCTCGCCCTCGGCGTAGAGGGTCCACGGGATGGCGTTGCCGAGCAGCGCGGCGACGGTCAGATGGCCCCAGGTGGCGGCCTCCTTGGGCAGTCGGAGGCCCTTCGCGTAGCCGATGGCGAGGATGACGACGGCGCCGAGCGCGAGCCGGATCAGCACCATCTGCACGGGGGAGAAGCCGTATCCGGCGATCTTGATCCACAGGAAGACGGAGCCCCAGATCAGGCTCAGCGCGGCCAGCCGCGTGTACGTGGCTTTGGACATGGGTGTTTCCCGCTCTACGAGAAGAGGAGTGAGGGAGGAGGAGGGGGACGCGCGCCCAGCGGGTCCGCGGGTACGGGAACGAGCCTCGCACCGGCGCTCTGACGGGTCCAGCAACGGCTCGTGGACGGTACTGTCCACGAGCCGTGGCGAATCACACCGACCGGGCGGGACGCACGGCGTCGCGCGAGGTCAGGCCGCGACGGCCGCCCTCGCCGCCGCGCGGAGCGCGTCCAGGACCGCGGCGATCTCCGGGGACGTCTGACTGCCCTCCCGTACGGCCGCGAAAACCGTGCGCGACGGGGCCAGCTCGCTGAACGCGCGGATCGTCACCTCGGGCCTGGGCACCGGCTTGGCGAGGCGCGGGACGAGCGCGACCCCGAGGCCGAGCCGTACGGCGGCGAGCGTGGCGTCCCAGTCGCCGATGGCGTGGGAGGCCTGCGGGGTGAACCCGGCCGCCGCGCACGCGGCCACGCCGATGTCGTGACAGAGGCCCGTGGTGGCGAAGATCCAGGTCTCGTCGGCGAGGTCCGCGAGGACGAGCCGCTCGCTGTCGAGCAGCCGGTGGCCCGCGGGCAGGGCGATGTCGAAGGGGTCCTCGCAGAGGGCGACCCGGTGGAACCGGCCGTCCTCGCCCGCCGGGGCGAGGGTGCGGGCGGTGTCCGCGGAGATGACGACGTCCGTCTCGCCGCGGTGCAGCAGGGAGAAGCTCTCCGGCGGGTCGACCTCGGCCAGCGAGGTCCGCAGCAGCGGCCGGGTCTCCCGCAGCCGGGCGACGGCGGGCAGGATGAGGGCCGACAGGGTGGTGGAGAAGCCGGCGACCGCCACCTCGCCGCGCTCACCGCCCTGGTGAGCGGCGAGCTCCGCGCGCAGCTGCTCGACCTGGGTGAAGACGGCCTCGGCGTGCCGGAGCACGATCCTCGCCGCCCCGGTGAGCCGCAGTCGGCGGCCGGACGGTTCGGTGAGCGGCACGCCCAACTCGCGTCCCAGGGCGCTGATCTGCTGCGAGACGGCCTGCGGGGTGAGGTGGAGTGCCCGGGCGGCCGCGCTGACGGTGCCGCGCTCGCTGAGTTCCCTCAGCACCCGCAGCTTCCGCAGATCCGGATCGGTCACGTCCCGCCCTCCCCGTCGCTCCGCCGCCGGGTCATCGTACGCGGCCGGCGTCCACGTCGATGACCTCCTTGACCAGGGTCTCCAGGACGTCGAGGTCCCGTGCGGTGCGGCCCGCCTCCCGCCGGTCGCCCGGGTAGGTGGGGTCGAGCACCACGGCTCGCGCGCCCAGGTCCTGGAGCAGCCCGAGGTCGTCGGTGATCTGGGCGAGCGTGCCCTCGCCGAGCAGCCGCCCGGGGCCCGTCGGGCGCGGGGTGAGACGGAGTTTGATGCGGGGGGACACGTCGGGCACCGGCAGCTGCTGCTCCTCGGCGATCCGGCGCAGCGCGGGCAGTCCGACGCCGGTGAGCCAGTCTCCGGTGACGGAGGTCGGGTGCCAGGCGTCCCCCAGGCGGACGGCCCTGCGGAGCGCTCCGGGGCTGTGTCCGCCGACCCACACGGGCGGGCCCGGCCGCTGCACGGGAAGAGGTCCGGTGCGCAGGTCGCGGAAGGAGACATGAGCACCCTCGAAGGAGGCGACCTCGTCGGCCCAGCACGCCTTGATCGCGGCGAGGTACTCGTCGCTGATGGCGCCGCGCCTGTGGTGGGGGACGCCGAGAGCGGCGAACTCCCCGGCGGCCCAGCCCGCCGCCGCGCCGAAGACGAACCGGCCGTTGCTGAACCGGTCGATGTTGGCGGCGACGCGGGCGGTGTGCACGGGATGGCGGTACGGGAGGATCGTCACCGTCGTACCGAGGCCCACGGTCCTGGTGACCCCGGCGAGCCAGGCGAGGGTGGCGAGGGGGTCGTAGAACGGGGCGGGGAAGAGGTGCTGGACGTCCGGGGTGAGCGCCACGTGGTCGGAGACCATGGCGTAGTGGTAGCCCATCGACTCCACCCGCAGCGCCCAGCCGGCGAGGGCGTCGGGGGTGGCCTCGGGGCCGTAGTTGGGCAGGTTGACGCCGAACTTCATGGGGTGTTCCTTTCCGGGACGTCGGCCGCGGCATCGGCCGTGGCTCCGGTCCCGTGGGCGTGGGCGTGGTCCGCGGTGCGCCGGCCGGTCGCGGCGTCGCGCCGGGCGAGCGCGCGTACCGCGGTGAGGTGGAAGAGGACTCCCGCGAGCGCGACCCCGGCGGCGGGGAGGGGGAGCCAGCGGGCGTCGAGTCCGTGGGCGAGGGCGAGGCCGCCGAGCGCGGAGCCGACGGCGCCGCCGAGGTAGGTGGCGGAGCTGTTGAGGCCGACGGCGGCGGCTCCCCCTTCGCCGTCCCGTGCGAGCAGCCGGTGCTGCTGCGGTACGACGAAGGCCCAGCCGACGGCGCCCCACACGAGGAGGGGAAGGAGCACGAGGCCGGGTACGGTTCCGGCCCAGGGCAGCAGTGCCAGGGCGGCGCCGAGGGTGCCGAGCAGGGCGACGGCGAGGAGCGCGGGCCTCCCGGTCCGGTCGACGAGGGTGCCGGCGAGGAGGCTTCCGCAGACTCCGCCGATGCCCCAGACCCAGAGGTGGGGCACGGCGCTGCCGACGGCGGCGACCCGGTGGAGCACCGGTTCCAGGTAGGTGTAGAGCCCGAGGCTGGCGACGGTCTGGGTGAAGGTGACGGCGACGACGACGGTCACCCGGGGCCGGGCGAGTGCGCCGATCCTGGCCCGCAGGGAGGGCGCGGCCGCTCCCCGGACCGCCGGGAGGCCGGTGGCGACGCCGAGCAGGGCGAGCAGGCCGAGGCCGGTGATCAGCCAGAGGGCCGTCCGCCAGCCCGAGTGGCCGGCGACGAGCAGCCCCAGCGGCACACCGAGGACGGTGCCCGCGCTCATCCCGCCGAGGACGAGGCCGAGGGCGCGTCCGCGTCGCTCGGGCGGCACGAGCGCGACGGCGGCGGTGGCGGCCGCCGGGGTGAAGAGGCCCGCTCCGGCTCCGGCGAGGGCGCGGGTGCCGAGGAGCCCGGCGTACGAACCGGTGAGCGCGGTCCCGGCGTTGGCCAGGACGAAGACGACGAGCGCGGCCACGAGGAGCGCGCGGGTGCCGCGGCGGGCGAGGCCGGCGGAGAACAGCGGCGCCGCGAGGGCGTAGCAGAGGGTGAAGGCGGTGACGGACTGCCCGGCGAGGGGGACGGAGACGTGCAGGTCGGCGCCGATGCCGGGGAGCAGTCCCGCCATCGCGTAGGCGTCGGTGCCGATGGCGAAGGAGCCGAGTGCGAGCGGGGCCACCGCGCGCGTGCCGCCCATCACGCCCCCTCCCGTGTACGTCGTGCGGACCGGTCCCGAGGACGCTACTGACCGGGCGTGCCCTCCTGCGCCCACAGCGCGGGAGTGGCTTCGGAGTTCCGCAGCCTCGCGTCTCCGCTCCGCTCGAACGGGCCGGTCACATGCCTACGGTGGACCGATCGAGGAACTCCCGAGGAGGTCCTGGATCGCGACGAACCCAGGAGGGAGTCCACCGTGCTCGACCTGTCCGTCATCAACGCGATGTTCCCGCCCGATCTCCCGGAACCGGCCTACTGGGAGCGGCGGTTCCCACCGCGCGTCCTGCCGGCGGGTGCCGAGGTGACGCGCTTCGCTCCGAGCCCCACCGGGCACCTGCACATCGGCGGCCTCTACACGGCGGCCGTGGCGCGTGCCCTGGCCCACCAGTCGGGCGGTGTGCACGTGCTCAGGGTCGAGGACACCGACCGTTCGCGCCGCGTGGCGGGCGCGGCGGAGGAGTTCTCGCGGCTCCTCGGCGCCTTCGGGCTCGCCCCCGACGAGGGCGGGGTCGCCGGGAGCGGCGCCTGGGGCCCGTACCTCCAGTCGGAGCGCCGGGACGTCTATCTCAGCCATGTGCGGGAGCTGCTGCGGCGGGGCCGCGCGTACCCCTGCTTCTGCGACAAGGACCGGCTGGCCCGGAGTGCGGAGCAGCAGCGGGCGGGGCGCTCGCCGCTGGGCTACTACGGCCGGTGGGCGCCGTGCCGGACGCGGGCGCCCGAGGAGACGGCTCGGCTCCTGGCGGCGGGTGAGCCGTACGTGGTGCGGTTCCGCTGCCCGTACGAGTTCCCCGGCCGGGTCCGGTTCACGGACCGTATCCGCGCCTCGGTCACCCTTCAGGACAACGGCAACGACATCGTCCTGCTCAAGTCCTCGCAGGAGGAACCACCCCTGCCGACCTACCACTTCGCGCACGTCGTGGACGACCATCTGATGCGGGTGTCGCTGGTGGTGCGGGGCGAGGAGTGGCTGTCGTCGACGCCGGTCCATCTCCAGCTGCACACGGCGCTCGGCTTCGAGCCGCCCGCCTACGCGCATCTCGCTCCGCTGATGAAGGCCGAGGGGCCGTCGCGGCGCAAGCTCAGCAAGCGCAAGGACCCCGAGGCGTCGGTGGACTACTACCTCGCGGCGGGCTATCCGCCGGCCGCCGTCCAGCACTACCTGCGCGGTCTCGCCAACATCCGGCTCATGGACGTCCCCACGGCCGAGGCGCTGTCCGCGCCCGTCCGGCTCGACGGCATGCGTACCTCCGGGCCCTTGCTCGACCTGCCGAAACTGCATTCGTTGAGCCGGGAGTTCATCGCCTCGCTGAGCCCGGACGAGCTGTACGGGCAGCTCCTGGCCTGGGCCGAGGACCACGACCCCGAACTCGCCTCCGTCCTGGCCCGGCACCGTGCCCTCGCCCTGACCGCCGTGGCCTCGGGCCGCCCCGAGGGGGCGCCCGCCCGCAAGGACCTGGACCGCTGGTCCTGCTTCCGCGATCGTTACGGCTTCTTCTTCACGGAGCTCTTCGGCCCCGTACCGGCCGCCGACGACGACCGCTACGGCGGTCTCGACCCCGAGCTGGTACGCCGGATCGCCGCCGGTTTCGCCCGGGACGTGAGCGCCCCGGCGCCGGACGCGTGGGGCGGGATCACTCCGGGCGAGTGGTACGGCACGCTCCGCGAGCTCGCCCGCCGGCACGGCTACGCGCCGGACACGGCCTCATGGCGCCGGGACCCGGACCGCTGGGCGGGCCCGCCGAGGGAGGTCGTGAACGTGATCCGGGTCGCGCTCACGGGCTCCACCCGCAGCCCCGACCTGTTCGCGGTGGCCCGGGTCCTCGGCCGGGACGAGGTCCTGCGCCGCCTCACCGCCGTGGCCGGGTGAGACGACAGGTACCGGCGTCCGCCGGTCCGGCGTCGGCGAGCCTGGCCAGGGGAGGCGGGGACCTGGCAGGATCGTGGCATGCCCGCCTCCCTCTCCCGTGCCGTCCGCCGCCGTGTCCTGGTGGTCGCGGCCGCGCTGCTCGCGGTGTGCGGGGTGCTGGTGTGGTGGCTGATGCCCTTCGGGTCTCCCGTGCCGAGCGGTTCGGTCACGTTCAGTACGGGCGTCCCCACAGGCGTCTACCAGCGGTACGGGAAGCTCCTAGACCAGGCCCTCGCCCAGGACCTGCCCGAGGTCTCGATAACGCTCCTGGACAGTGAGGGCTCTCAGCAGAACCTGGCCCGGGTCGCATCGGGCGAGGCCGACTTCACCATCGCGACGGCCGACGCGGTGGCCCAGTACCAGCGCGAGCGCAGGCCCGGCTTCGAGCGGCTGCGGGGCTGCGCCCGCCTCTACGACGACTACGTGCAGCTCCTTGTGCGCAAGGGCTCCTCGGTGCAGAAGGTGCAGGACCTGCGGGGCCTGCGCGTCGGCGTCGGCCAGGACGGATCCGGTGTACGCCTGATAGCGGACCGGGTCCTCGCGGCGGCGGGCCTCACCCCCGTACGTGACATCAAGGCGGTCTCGGCGGGCATCGACACCATGCCCGAGCTCCTGGAGCGGGGCCGGCTCGACGCGTTCTTCTGGTCGGGCGGACTGCCCACGCACGCGGTGCAGACCCTGTCCGAGCGCTTCGAGGTCCGGCTGCTCCCGCTGGACTCGACCCTGGTGGACCGGCTCCACGACGTGGGCGACTCGACCCGCCACTACCGGTCGGCGGTGATCCCCGCGGACGCGTACGCCAAGGCGCAGGACGGCCAGCCGATCGAGACGCTCGCCGTGGCGAACCTCCTCGTCACCACCGAGGAGGCCGACGCGGGCCTGGTGGAGGGCTTCACCCGTACGGTGATCAGAAGCCGGGACCGGATCGGCAGCCAGGTCCACCCGGCCCAGCTGGTGGACCTGCGGACCGCCGTCTACACGGACCCGCTCGCCCTCCACGACGGCGCCCGCCGCTACTACCGCTCGGTGAAGCCGTAGAGCCACGGCGCGGAGGAGCCGGGAGTTCGGGGGCCTACCGCTCGCCGAAGCCCCGCTCCGCCGCGTCCGGTGGCGCGTGACGCGGCACGGTGACCGTCACCCGCAGCCCGTGCGGTGCGTTCGGGGCGAACGTGAGGCTTCCGCCGCCCGCCGTCAGCAGGACGCGCGTGATGGACAGGCCGAGCCCCGAGCCCTTGACGTTCTGGTGCCGTCCGGAGCGCCAGAAGCGGTCGCCGACGCGGGCCAGCTCGTCCTCGGTGAGGCCGGGCCCCTGGTCGGCGACGACGACGGACACACTCCCCCCGCCGGGAGTCACCGCGACCGTGACGGCGACCTCCTCCCCCGCCGGCGTGAACTTCAACGCGTTGTCGATCACCGCGTCCAGGGCGCTGGAGAGGGCCACCGGGTCCGCCCAGGCCGTGACCGCGCCGCACTCCCCGGTCAGCAGGACACCCTTGTCCTCGGCGACCGGCCGCCAGGACACGACCCGCTCGGCGGTGAGCGCGCCGACGTCGACGAGCCGCAGCTCGGCGGCCGCGTGTTCGGCGAGCGCCAGGTCGAGGAGGTCGTCGAGGACCTGGGCGAGGCGCTTGCCCTCGGTCCGCACGGACGCGATCTCCTCGTTGCCCTCGGGGAGTTCGAGAGCGAGGAGCTCGATCCGCAGGAGCAGCGCGGCCAGCGGGTTGCGCAGCTGGTGGGAGGCGTCGGCGACGAACGCCCGCTGCTGTTCGAGTGCTTCCTCGACGTTGTCGGCCATCTCGTTGAACGAGAGCGCGAGCCGACGCAGTTCGGGCGGTCCGCCGGTCGCGGCGACGCGGGAGTTCATGCGTCCGGTGGCGATGTCGTGGGTGACGGAGTCGAGGACGCGGACCGGGCGCAGGACCCAGCCGGTGAGGCGGAAGGCGGCGACGACGGCGAGCAGCATGGCGGCGGACTCGCCCGCGAAGATGAGCAGCCAGCCGCGCAGGATGCGGGACCGGAGCTGTCCGGTGGGCGAGTCGGTGACGACGACGGCGACGACGTCACCGTCGCGGACGACCGGGGAGGCGATGGTGAGCCGTGCGTGGGGCTGCCAGGGCCACACCTGGGGCGGGTCGTGGCTGCGGCGGCCGAGGAGCGCCTCGCGGAAGGCGCGGCGGCCCTCCCCCTCGTACGGGACGACCCAGTCCTCGGGTGCGGCGGCCATGGAGCGGTTGTTCCGGTAGAAGATCCCGGCGCGGATGCCGTACACGTCGTGGTAGCTGGCGAGTTCACCGCCGAGGGTGGTCCGTCGCTCGTCCGTGCCGGGGTTGGTCTCGTTGACGAACTGGGCGAGCGCGGCGAAGCGCGCGGCGTCGTCGAGCCGGTCGACGACGACCCGTTGCTGTTCCGACGCGGCGAGGCTGGCGGCGAGCGGGAATCCGAGGGCGAGCAGGACGCCGGCCATCAGGATGATGAGCAGCGGAAGGAGGCGGGTGCGCACGGAGGGACCGTCCGGCGGTTACGCGGAGGGGGCGACCAGGCGGTAGCCGACGCCCCGCACGGTCTCGATCAGGGCGGGCATGCGCAGCTTGGAGCGCAGGGAGGCGACGTGGACCTCCAGGGTGCGGCCGGTCCCCTCCCAGCTGGTGCGCCAGACCTCGCTGATGATCTGCTCGCGGCGGAAGACGACTCCGGGGCGCTGGGCGAGGAGGGCGAGCAGGTCGAACTCCTTGCGGGTGAGGGGGACGCTCTCGCCGTCGACGCTCACCCGGCGGGTGGGGAGTTCGATGGTGACGGAGCCGAGTCGCAGCTGCGTGCCGTCGGAGCCGGCGCCGGTCCCGCCCGTCTCCTCGGCGCCGGCGTGGCGCCGGCTGACGGCGTGGATCCGGGCGAGGAGTTCGCCGGGGTCGTAGGGCTTGACGACGTAGTCGTCGGCGCCGAGGTTGAGCCCGTGGATCCGGGAGCGTACGTCGCCGCGCGCGGTCACCATGATCACCGGGGTGGTGGTGAGCTTCCGGATGCGACCGCAGACCTGGTAGCCGTCCTGGTCGGGGAGGCCGAGGTCGAGCAGGATCACCCCGAAGGAGGGGCGCTCGCCCTGCGCGGTGGGCAGGACGGCCTGGAGCGCCTCCTCGCCGTTGCGGGCGTGGGTCACGCTGAAGCCGTGCTTGGCGAGGATCGCGGAGAGGGCGGCGGCGACGTGGTCGTCGTCCTCGACGAGCAGCAGTCGCATGCGTACCTCCTCCGTGGTGATCTGCCGATGGCGGCTCTCTGTGTACGAGTCTGTGTACCAGGTGGTACCTGGGCATGAACACCGATCTTCGGTGTCACAGTCAAGTGTCCCCCGGTGACGCCGGCGTTTCCGTCATGCAGCCGGTACGGCCCGAGGCGCGCCTCCTTCACCGGCCGTGTCCGGTTGCGGCCGGATCGTTATCCTCAATTTCCGCTCAGATGTGATGACGGTCATCACAGTGGGTCTCTAGTGTCCTCCCCAACCGAGGAGGACGGAGCAAGAGCCCGATGAGCGGAGAGTCTGTGTCCCAGCCAGTGCCCGGAGGGCCCGAGGACACCCCGCACGCCGCGGACGACCTGGTCGTACTGTCCGGCGTGAACAAGCACTTCGGCGCGCTGCATGTCCTCCAGGACATCGACCTGACGATCAGCCGCGGTGAGGTCGTGGTCGTCATCGGACCCTCCGGGTCCGGCAAGTCGACGCTGTGCCGCACGATCAACCGGCTGGAGAGCATCGACTCCGGCTCCATCACCATCGACGGCAAGCCGCTGCCCGAGGAGGGCAGGGAGCTGGCCCGGCTGCGGTCCGACGTCGGCATGGTGTTCCAGTCGTTCAACCTCTTCGCGCACAAGACGGTGCTCGAGAACGTGATGCTGGGGCAGATCAAGGTCCGCAAGACGGAGAAGAAGGCCGCCGAGACGAAGGCCCGCGCCCTGCTCGACCGGGTCGGCGTCGGCACCCAGGCGGACAAGTACCCGGCTCAGCTCTCCGGTGGCCAGCAGCAGCGCGTGGCGATCGCCCGCGCGCTGGCGATGGACCCGAAGGTCATGCTCTTCGACGAGCCGACCTCCGCGCTGGACCCCGAGATGATCAACGAGGTCCTGGAGGTCATGCAGCAGCTGGCCCGGGACGGCATGACGATGGTGGTCGTCACCCACGAGATGGGCTTCGCGCGCTCCGCCGCCAACCGGGTCGTCTTCATGGCCGACGGACGGATCGTCGAGCGGGCGACGCCCGAGGAGTTCTTCAGCAACCCGCGCAGTGACCGCGCCAAGGACTTCCTCTCCAAGATCCTTCACCACTGAGCGAGTTCGGGCCTATTCTTCCCCACTCACGCCTAGTAAAGGGACATTCCTCCATGAAGCTTCGCACCACCTCCGCGGCCGCCGCGGCCGCCGTCGTCCTCGCCCTGACCGCCACGGCCTGCGGCGGCGGTTCGGACTCCGGCAGCAACGGCGACAAGATCAACATCGGTATCAAGTTCGACCAGCCCGGCCTTGGCCTGAAGACCCCGGACGGCAAGTACGCCGGCTTCGACGTCGACGTCGCCCGTTACGTCGCCAAGGAGCTCGGCTACGCCGAGGACAAGATCAACTGGAAGCAGGCGCCGAGCGCCGAGCGCGAGAACCTGATCAAGAACGGTGACGTCAAGTTCGTCGTCGCCAGCTACTCGATCAACGACAAGCGCAAGAAGGAGGTCGACTTCGCCGGCCCGTACTTCGTGACCCACCAGGACCTCCTGGTGCGCGCCGACGACGGCTCGATCACCAAGGTCGAGGACCTCAACGCCAAGAAGCTCTGCTCGGTCACCGGCTCCACCTCCGCCCAGAACGTCAAGGACAAGCTGGCCCCGAAGGCCGACCTCCAGCAGCTCGGCGGCTACTCCGAGTGCCTGACCGGCCTGGAGAACAAGGCCGTCGACGCCCTGACCACGGACGCCTCCATCCTCGCGGGCTACGCCGCGCAGAAGGAGCACCAGGGCAAGTTCAAGCTCGCGGGCCTCTCCATGAGCGACGAGAACTACGGCATCGGCCTCAAGAAGGGCGACGACGAGCTCAAGGGCAAGATCAACAAGGCCCTGGAGAAGATGGTCTCCGACGGCAGCTGGGACAAGCTCGTCAAGCAGCACTTCGGCCCGTCGGGCTACAAGAACGACCCCGCGCCGAAGATCGCCGGCTGACCCGTTCCGCCCGGTCCGTGACGGCCGCCCCGAGCGGGGCGCCCGTCACGGACCGGCACCGGCCGCTGCCCACGCACGGCCTCCACACCGACCGACCACCAGGGGAGAGCGCGGGGCATCGTGTTCGACTTTCTTGATTCCGGGCAGTACGACCTGCTCGGCGCCTTCTGGGTGACGGCGCAGCTCGCCCTCTACTCGGCGATCGGCTCGCTGATCTGGGGCACCGCACTGGTCGCGATGCGCGTCAGCCCGGTCCCGATCATGCGCGGCTTCGCCACCTCGTACGTCAACCTCGTCCGGAACACCCCGCTGACCGTGGTCATCGTGGCCTGTCTGCTGGGCCTCAACCAGACCCTGCTCATCACACTCGGCGGCGACCGCTCGGAGGACATCGGCTTCCGGCTCGCGATCCTCGGCCTCGTGGCGTACACCGGCACCTTCGTCTGCGAGGCGCTGCGCTCGGGGATCAACACCGTTTCGCCGGGTCAGGCCGAAGCCGCCCGCGCGCTGGGTCTCACCTTCACTCAGGTCCTCACGTCCGTGGTCCTCCCGCAGGCGTTCCGCGCCGCGGTGACTCCGCTCGCCAACGTCCTGATCGCCCTGACCAAGAACACCACCGTCGCGGCCGCCATCGGCGCCGCCGAGGCGGCGGTCCTGATGAGGGAGATGGTCGAGAACGAGGCCGACGCCCTCTTCGTGGTCTTCGGCATCTTCGCCTTCGGCTTCATCGTTCTCACCCTCCCCACCGGCCTCTTCCTGGGCTGGGCGGCCAAGCGACTGGCGGTGAAGCGATGAGTTCCGTCCTGTACGACAACCCCGGACCGCGCGCCAAGCGGCGGAACGTCCTCTACACGATCGCCTTCCTGGTCGTCCTCGTCCTGGTGGGCTGGTGGGTGCTGGCCGCCCTGGACGAGAAGAACCAGCTGGACGCGGACAAGTGGAGCCCGTTCGTCACCGACTCCGAGGTCTGGACGACGTACCTGCTGCCGGGCCTCATGGAGACCCTCAAGGCCGCCGCGCTCTCCATCCTGATCGCGCTGCCCCTCGGCGCCGTCCTCGGCATCGGCCGGCTCTCCGACCACCGCTGGGTACGGGTGCCCGTCGGCGCGGTCGTGGAGTTCTTCCGCGCCATCCCGGTACTCCTCCTGATGGTGTTCGCCAACCAGGTCTACCGTGAGTTCACGGCCGTGAGCTCCGACTACCGCCCGCTCTACGCGGTCGTCACCGGCCTGGTGCTCTACAACGCCTCCGTGATCGCCGAGGTCGTCCGCGCCGGTGTGCTCTCGCTGCCCCGCGGCCAGGGCGACGCGGCCGTGGCGCTCGGCATGCGCAAGGGCCAGACCATGATGAACGTCCTGCTGCCGCAGGCCGTGACGGTGATGCTCCCGGCCCTGGTCGGCCAGCTCGTCGTGATCGTCAAGGACACCGCGCTCGGCGGCGCCCTGCTCGGCTTCTCGGAGCTGCTCAGCCAGAACCGGCAGATCACGGCCAACTACGGCGCCAACACGATCGCCACCCTCGTGGTCATCGCGTTGATCTACATCGCCCTGAACTTCGCCCTGACCAGCTTCGCGAGCCGGCTGGAGAAGCGCCTCCGTCGCGGCAAGAAGTCCCCCGCCGTGACGCTCCCCGCCCAGGCGGGAGCCCCCGAGGTGCCGACGAAGACCGTCAGCGACGCCTGACCCCGAGGGGTTCGTGGGACAGCAGGGGTGGGCCGGAGCGGCACCGACCACAGGTCGGCCGCACCGCGCCCACCCCGTCGCTTGACGCACGCACCCTCAGTGGGTTGCATACGTTCTGTGATCAAGCACCGGGCTCGTGCCACACTCAGCTGTGCTGCCCCCATGACCGTCCGGCCGTCAGGAGCCGCGCCGTGGACCCGGTGATCATCGTGGGCGCCGGGCCGGTCGGCCTCGCGCTCTCCCTCGCGCTCGCCGCGCAGGGCGTACCCAGCGTCGTCCTCGACGAGAGTTCAGGAAAGGACGAGCCGCGCCCCGCCCGGAGCGTCGTCCTGCGCGCCGACACGGCCGCCATGGTGGAGCGCCTCGGCTGCACCACCCTCCGTGACGAGGGCGTCCGGTGGGTCGGCTGGCGCGGTATGCGCCGGCGCCAGCAGGTACGTCACTTCGCACTCGACCCGGGCCTCAGCGGTACGGAGGAGTGGTCCGAGGACCCTTCCTCGCCGGCCGCCCCGGCCGCGCCGCTGCACATCCCCCAGCACGCCCTCGCCCGCGGACTGCGCGACGCCATCACCCACCAGAAGCTCGTCCAGCTCGTCACCGAGGCCCGGCTCGACTCCGTCGAACAGGACCGCGACGGGGTCGTCGCCCACACCCGGGGACCGGAGGGCACCTGGTGGCGCGGCAGCCATCTCGTCGGCTGCGACGGAGCCCGCTCGACCGTACGCAAGCTCCTCGGCATCCGCTTCCCCGGGCGTACGGCGGTGGAGCGGCACGCCGTCGCCGCCCTGCGCACCGAACTCCCCTGGCCGGGCGAAGCCCTGCTGCACCGTCAGCCCCCGTGGCGGGGCGCCGCCGACGAGATCACCGCCCGCCCGCTGCCAGACGGGGTGTGGCGGATCGACTGGCTGCTGCCGCCCCGGGGTGACCTCGTCACCCCGGACGTGCTGGTCGGCCGGATCCGCGAGACCCTGGCCGGCTGGTGCGACGGGGTGACACCCCCGTACGAACTCATCGACACCGGCGTGCACACCCTGCACCACCGGCTCGCCCGTCGCTGGCGGGTCAACCGGGTCCTCCTGGCCGGGGACGCCGCGCACCTGCTCGGCGCGGTCGGCACCCAGGGCCTCGACGAGGGGCTCAGGGACGTGGACAACCTGGCCTGGAAACTCGCCCACACCTGGCATCACGCCGCCCCGGACCGACTGCTCGACAGCTACCAGAGCGAGCGTCGCGCGGCCGTCGCCCACCGGCTGCGCGCGGCGGACCAGTCGCTGCCGGTCCTGCGCGGCGGCGGAGGCCTGCGGACCTACCTGCCCGGCGCTGCGCGCGGTCATGACGCCCTGCTGACCGACGGCCATGTGGGGCGGGGCCCGCTCGGCGCGCCCCCCGCCTACCCGCACTCCCCCCTCGCCGCGCCGTACACCGAGGGCCGGACCCCCGTGGGCACCCCGGTGGGCGCCCCGGTCGAGGACGTCCGCGTGACCGCCCCGGACGGCGCGACCGTGCGGCTCAGGGACCGGCTCGGTCAGGGCCGCTTCCTCGTGCTCCTGGTCGCACCCGGTACCGGGGTGTGGGACCGGCGCCACTGGCAGGGAGCGGGGATGATGCCCCGGCTGGACGAGGCGGTCCGCGCCCTCCCCGCCAAGGCGGAGATCCTGGTCACCGAGGCGTACCCGGGTGCTCCGGCCCACGCCGTCCTGCTCGTACGGCCCGACGGGCACCTCGTCGCCGCGTTCTCCGGGGTCCGCCCCGACGAGCTGTACGCGGCGGCGGACGCGGCTCGCGGCGGCTCGGCGCCGGACGAGACGGCCGACGAGGTGAGCGCCGGGGCGGGCGTCGGGGTGGATGCCGAGGTGCCCGCTCCGGCGTCCCCGAAGGGTGCCCGCACGGCGGACATGCGTTGATTCCCACAGGCGCGCGTGGTGTACTCCGGAGCGTGACCGACACCGATGTGCGCCTGTGGCGGAGGGTCCATATGGATCTCGTCCGCTATGCGGGCTGCGTGTGTCGCCCGTCCTGCTGATCTCGCCCTCTCCCCGCGCGCCCCGCCACCGACGCACCCGCGTCCGTGTGCCGTCGCGCGCTCTTCGCGAACCTCAGGACGGTCACCCGTGTCTCTCCACATCCCCGCGCCCTCTCCATCCCCCTCTGCCTCCCCCACCCCCTCCCCGGTTGCTGATCCCCACGCCCCGACGGCGGCCGATCTGCTCGACTTCGTCCGGCGCACGGCAGCCGACCGGGAACTCGTCGACTCCCTGCCACTCGACCCCGAGGGTCGTACCTGGGTGCGGCTCGACGGCCCCGGCGGCAGCGAGGCCTGGCTCATCGGCTGGCCGCCGGGCACCGGCACCGGCTGGCACGACCATGCCGAGTCACTGGGCGCCTTCGCCACCGCGAGCGGCACGCTGACCGAGAACGCGCTCGCGGTCCGGCTCCCGGCGAGCGGCTGGAAGACCCTGGAACTGGCCGACGGGCTCGACCGTTCCCGCCGCCTCGGACCGGGAGGGAGCCGCGCCTTCGGCACCCACCACGTGCACGAGGTGCTCAACGAGTCCCCGGACACCCATGCCGTGTCCGTGCACGCCTACTATCCGCCGCTCCCGCTGATCCGGCGGTTCAGCCGGACGGGCGCGGTGCTCCGTCTTGAGCAGGTCGAGCGTCCGGAGGACTGGCAGTGAGCGACGAACGCGTAGGCATCGACGAGCTGTTGGAGCGGGTCAGGTCGGGGCTCGACCGGATCTCGCCCCGGGCCGCCCATGAGGCGTACGAGGCGGGTGACGCGCTCCTGGTGGACACCCGTTACGCGGCCCTGCGCGAACGGGACGGGCTGATCCCGGGCGCGCTGGTGGTGGAGCGCAACGAACTGGAATGGCGGCTCGACCCCCAGGGCAGCCACCGGGCGGCGGAGGCGGTGAGCCACGATCTGCGGGTGGTGGTGCTGTGCAACGAGGGCTATGCCTCCTCCCTCGCGGTCGAGTCGTTGCGTCGGCTCGGCCTTCACCGGGCGACCGACCTGATCGGCGGCTTCCAGGCATGGAAGGCCGAGGGCCTCCCGGTCCTCCCCCCGACGACCCGACACTGACGGGACCGCGGGCTCGGGACTCGGGGCCCGCGGGTTCCGGCCGTGGGTTCCGGCCGTGGGTTCCAGCTCCGGGTTCCAGGTTCCGGTTCCGGTTCCGGGCACCGGGCACCGGGCACCGGGCACCGGGCACCGGGCACCGGGCACCGGGCACCGGGAAGTCTTCCGTGGTCGACGGGCCCCGCTACCCCCTGGCGACGAGCCCTTCTGATTTCCCCCCGGAGATCAGAAGGGCTCGTCCAGCCCGTCCGTGTCCTCCCCCTCCGCCTCCAGCGCCTGGCGGACGACGCGGAGGGCCATGCCCTCGGGGTACCCCTTGCGGGCGAGCATCCCGGCGAGCCGGCGCAGTCGCCGGTCGCGGTCGAGACCGCGGGTGGCGCGCAGCTTGCGGGCGACCAGCTCGCGCGCCGTGGCCTCCTCCCGCTCGGAGTCGAGCTGCTCCACCGCCTCCTGGATGAGGGTCGGTTCGACGCCCTTGGTCCGCAGCTCGCGGGCGAGGGCCCGGCGGGCGAGGCCACGGCCGTGGTGGCGGGACTCCACCCAGGCCCCCGCGAAGGCGGCGTCGTCGATGAGCCCGACGTCCTCGAAGCGGGAGAGGACCTCCTCCGCCACCTCGTCGGGGATCTCCCGCTTGCGCAGCGCGTCGGCGAGCTGCTTGCGCGTGCGGGGGGTTCCGGTGAGCAGGCGCAGACAGATCGCCCGCGCCCGCTCCGCCGGATCCTGGGGTGACAGCTCCTTCTCGGCCCTCGACGATTCGAGGCTGCCACCCGGCCATTCGGTGCGACCGGTCACCGGTTCAGCTCTTGACCGCGGTGGCCTTGGTCGCCTTCGCGGTCTTGCTCGCGGGTGCCGGGACGCTCTTGGCGGCGTCGTCCACGCCGGTCGCGTCCGCGCCGGCGGCCGCCGCCGTGTCCGTCACCGGCTCGGTCTTCGCGGCCTCGGGCCGGACGCCGACGCCCAGCTTCTCCTTGATCTTCTTCTCGATCTCGTCGGCGAGGTCGGGGTTGTCCTTCAGGAAGTTACGGGCGTTCTCCTTGCCCTGGCCGAGCTGGTCGCCCTCGTACGTGTACCAGGCGCCGGCCTTGCGCACGAAGCCGTGCTCCACGCCCATGTCGATCAGACCGCCCTCGCGGCTGATGCCCTGGCCGTAGAGGATGTCGAACTCGGCCTGCTTGAACGGGGGCGCGACCTTGTTCTTGACGACCTTGACGCGGGTGCGGTTGCCGACCGCGTCCGTGCCGTCCTTGAGGGTCTCGATGCGACGGATGTCGAGGCGCACCGAGGCGTAGAACTTCAGGGCCCGGCCACCGGTCGTGGTCTCCGGCGAGCCGAACATCACGCCGATCTTCTCGCGGAGCTGGTTGATGAAGATCGCGGTGGTCTTGGACTGGTTGAGCGCGCTGGTGATCTTCCGGAGCGCCTGGCTCATCAGGCGGGCCTGGAGACCGACGTGCGAGTCGCCCATCTCGCCCTCGATCTCCGCACGCGGGACGAGCGCGGCGACGGAGTCGATGACGATCAGGTCGAGGGCGCCGGAGCGGACCAGCATGTCGACGATCTCGAGGGCCTGCTCGCCGTTGTCCGGCTGGGACAGGATGAGGTTGTCGATGTCGACGCCGAGCTTCTTGGCGTACTCGGGGTCGAGGGCGTGCTCGGCGTCCACGAAGGCGACCTGGCCGCCGGCCTTCTGCGCGTTGGCGACGGCGTGCAGGGTGAGGGTCGTCTTGCCGGAGGACTCCGGTCCGTAGACCTCCACGACACGGCCGCGCGGCAGTCCGCCGACACCGAGCGCGATGTCGAGGGCGGTCGATCCGGTGGAGATCACCTCGATCGGCTCCTGGACGCGGTCACCCATGCGCATCACGGCGCCCTTGCCGAATTGGCGTTCAATCTGTGCGAGTGCGGCGTCGAGCGCCTTCTCGCGGTCGGTTCCTGCCATGGGTTCCACCCGGTTTGCTTGAGTCGATCGCTTCATGTGAAAGACGCTAACCCCTGCCACTGACAATGGGCCCCGACGTCCCCTCCGGCCTGTGGACAACTCGTCGGCAGGCCCGCGCCGAGCCCGCCGTTCCCGGGGCCGGACTTCCATGAGAATGGATGTTCGATTTCAGTGTCAAGCGCACCACGCCCGGGCCGCGCTCCCCGCCGCGCCTGCCACGTGACCGCTGACCTCGACCAGCTCCATCGAAGGAAAGCGCCCGACAAGAGGTGACCCACGTCACATGCGACTCCTGTCAGCATGCACGACTCCGTCCCGTTCAAGACGCACGCGAACGAGACAGGAGCCGAGCCATGCAGCAGATCCCGTCCGCCGGCTCGAGGTACCACGGGAACCCCACCCGCCCTAGGGTGCTCCGCATGGACAGCGCAGCCGTCGATCGCTTCGAGGCCAGCCGGGGCCGGCTGGCCTCGCTGGCGTACCGTCTGCTCGGCTCCGCGACCGACGCCGAGGACGCGGTGCAGGACACGTTCCTGCGCTGGCAGGCCGCGGACCGCGAGCGGGTCGAGGTGCCGGAGGCGTGGCTGACCAAGGTCGCCACCCGTCTCTGCCTCGACCGGCTCCGCTCCGCGCAGGCGCGCCACGAGCGGGCTGCCGGGGACTGGCTGCCCGAGCCGCTCCTCGCGGGCGACCCGATGCTCGGTCCCGCCGACACCTACGTGCAGCGCGAATCGGTGTCCTTGGCCGTACTGGTCCTCATGGAGCGCCTCTCCCCGGTCGAGAGGGCCGCCTACGTCCTGCGCGAGGCCTTCTCGTACCCCCACGCGGAGATCGCCAGGATCCTCGACATCACCGAGTCCGCGAGCCAGCAGCATGTCCACCGGGCCCGCCGCCGGGTCGCCGCCGAACGCCGCGGTGGTGAGGTGGACCCCGCGTCCGCGCGCAGGATCGTCGAGGAGTTCCTCCTCGCCGCCACGTCGGGGCGCACCGATCGGCTGGTGGAGATGCTCACCGCCGACGCGACCGCGGTCTCGGACGGCGCAGGTCTGCTCAGGCGGCTGCTGCGGTACGAGACACGCGGGCGCGTCGCCTCCTTCGTGCGGGCCGGCTTCACGCCCACGCCGGCGAAGCGGCGGCAGGCCGGTGGCCCCCTCGCGTTCCACATCGCGCTGGTCAACGGTTCCCCGGCCGCTCTCGCCGTGGTCGACGGCAAGGTCGTGGGCGCGGCGGCGTTCGAGATCAGCGACGGCCGGATCGCGTCCCTGCGCGGCATCGCCGCCCCGGACCGCCTGACCCGCCTCAACGACGCCTGGGAACGGCGCGAACCCGACGCTCCGGTCATCGAGGCATGGTGACCGGAGCACCGGCTTGTCTCCCTCCCCGTGGGACCGCGTACCCGGCGTGCGCTGCGACGCTCCGCACCGGACCCGCCGGTCACTCAGCCACCGTGAACCCGCGGTACCTGCCGGTCGCGCCCCGCGGGTACCCCGGGATGCGGAAGTCCCGTCCACAGGTCCCCACCGCCGTCCGGCCCCAGTCGCATCAGGGTGAGCGCCTTCGCCGGGAGCGGTTCCGCCCGCAGGGCGCGCAGGTCCGGGGTGGGTGCGAGGTCCCGGGTCGCCGCCTCCAGGACGGTGCCGAGCGTCGGCGCGTCGCCGGCCAGGGGGCCGAGCGCCCCGGTGACCAGGCTGCCGAGGACCTTGCGGCGGAGCACGGCCGGGTCGTCGTTGAGGAGTCGGCCGGTCACCGGCGGGGCCGGCACGCCGTGCCGGGCCAGACGGGCGGGGCTGATACGGATGTCGGCGAGGTCCCGGTAGACGAGGCGCCTCGTCCGGCCCTCGGCGTCGACGACGGCGAGCAGGTTCTGGCCGTGCGCCTCCAGGGCCACCCCGAGGTCGAGCAGGTCCAGGCAGGCGCCGAGGGCGAGGCGCGCGAACTCCACGACCCGGTCGAGCCGTTCATCCGGCGTGTGAGGTGCGAGCAGCGCGGGAAGGACGGCGACGGGCACGACCCGTTCCCCGGCCGCCGCGTCCGCGTGGACGTGGGGTGACTCGCGAAGGAGCGCCGCGAGGTCGGCGTCTCCCGCCCCCGCCACCGCGACCGTCCGCGCGATGCGCAGACGCCCGTCGAGACGGGCGACGAGCCGCTCGACGAAGTCGGACGTCGCCACTGCGTGGGTGACCGTGTACGCCGAGATGTCCCGCACGGTCGACGTGAGCCGTGTGCTCAGCGCCGTCTTGACGTGCGTGTCCCCGCCGACGTCGAGCGTACGCAGGGACATCAGGGGGTGCGCCGCCGGACCGGGCCGCAGCGGCAGGCCGGACAGGACGTGCTCGGCCTGCCAGGGGTGTACGGGGATCAGCACGGCGGCGCCGTCGCGCAGCTCGCGGGGCCATGCCCCCGACACGGCGGCCCCCTCGACCCGGGCCAGGCGCAGGGCGACCAGGAGCCGGTGCTCCGGCGCGTACGCGAGCTGCTCGGCGGCGGAGAAGCCTGGCCGGGAGCGGCAGCCCGGGTGGTACGGATGCCCGTCGGTGTCCTTCTGCTCCCACTCCCACGGGTGGGCCGGCGGGGCCGGCCGAGGGGCCGTGCGCGAGAGGGCCAGCGACGCGACGCTGTGGTCGAGCTCGGCGGCGAACCGGTCGCCTCGTGGCACGGCCAGGGCCGCCACCAGTTCAGCCGGATGGTCGTACCGGACGCCGTCCAGGTCGAGGCCGGTCACCGATGCCGCCGTCGCCCAGGGATCGGAGGCGGGGCCGTGCAGCCGCCGCCCGTCGTCCAGGCGCAGGGCGACGCCTTCGCGGTCGCCCGTACGCGTGGCGATCCAGGGCAGCGGCTCGTGGACGAGACCGCGCCACAGCCGGGTCAGCACCGCGGCCCTGGCGCCGGGGAGTTCCGCGGCGTACCGGGTCGTGAGCCCCGGCCGGACCGCGTCCAGCTCGGCGGCGACGGCCCGCTCCGCGGCAGTTCGGCACATGCGGATGTTCTATCGCGGCCGCGTGCGATCCACACATACTGAGGTCGATGAACGCACTCACGCGGACCGCCGACGCGTTGGCGGTGACGCCCCTGCTCACCTGCCTGCTCCGCGAGGCCACGGACCCGGCGGGGGACCCGGCGGAGGGCGTGGTGGGGAGTGCGGAGGAGGACTTCGCGGAGGGCCAGGCGGCGGACGTCACGGATGACCCGGCGAAGGACGTGCCGGAGGACCCGACGGAACACCCGGCGACGGACCCGCCGCCCCACCCGTCGGAGCACTCGACGACGGACCTGCCCCAGAACCCGACGGAACACCCGGCGAAGGACCCGCCGCCCCACCCGGCCCCCATCACCCCCGCCCCCACCGTCCACCGTCTCCGCAGCACCGGCCGCCTCCTCCGGGTCCGCCCCGGCCACCGCCCCTCCGGTGCCGAGCTGTGGACGGGGCGCGCCTGGCGGCCCCTGCGCCATGCCGGGCTCGTCGACCTCGCGGTCGAGGAGATGTGCGCCTCCACCGGCCGCCCCAACCCCGCCCTGGCCGCCGAGATGGCCGCGAGCCGTACGGCGGTGAGGGCCGTGCTGGCCGCGCGTGCCCGCACGGCGCCGCCCGAGGACCTCTGGCTCCGTTCCGAACAGGCACTGGTCATGGGTCACCCCTGCCATCCCGCCCCCAAGGCGCGTACCTGCGACGGCCCGGCTGCCGCCTGGCTGCGCTACGCGCCCGAGGCGTACGCCCGGTTCCCGCTCGTGCTGCTCGGCGTACGCGACGACGCGGTCGTCGAGGACGGCGACACCGGGGCCCTGGACGCCCTCGGCGAGGCTCCCCCCGGCTACCGTCTGCTGCCCGCCCACCCCTGGCAGCTGGAACTGTCCGAGCGGTCCACACGCGTGCGTGCCGCGTTCGCCGAGGGCCGCCTCGTCCGGCTGGGCGTCACGCCCCGGCCCGCGCGGCCGACGGCATCCGTGCGCACCCTGCACCTTCCGGGCGACGCCTCCCGGGAGGGCGGGGACCTGTTCCTGAAGTTCAGTCTCGACGTCCGGATCACCAACGACGTCCGTCGGTTGCGCCGCCATGAGCTGCTCCACATGCGCCGTACGGACCCGCTGGTCAGTGCGGCCTTCGCCGCCATGGACGGCCCGGCGGGCTGGCTCAGCGACCGCGGCTACCGCACGGTGGACAACCTGTTCGAGACCTGCGCCGTCGTCGTCCGGGACGGCCTCGACCGTCACCTGGCCCCCGGTTCGACCGCCGTGCTGGCCGCCGCGCTCGCCGAGGGCTTCCCCGGCAACCCCCTCGACCGGATCGACGATCCCCGGCCGTGGTGGTCGGCGTATCTGCGGTGTGTCGTGACGCCCGTCCTCGAGGCGTTCGCCCGCTTCGGCGTCGTCGTGGAGTGCCATCTGCAGAACACGCTGATCGGCGTGGACGCGCGCGGCGTCCCCGTCCAGTCCGTGTTCCGTGACGCTGAGGGCGCCAGGACGATGCCCCCGACGCCCCGCGAGTCCGCCTGGCGCAGGCTCGTCTACTGCCTCGTCGTCAACAACCTCTGCGAGATCGCCGGCGCGCTCACCCACCGCTTCCCGGGGTCCGGCCCCGCCCTGTGGGCCCTGGCCCGCGCCGAGTTCGAGCGGGGCGGCCCCATGCCGGTGCTTCCCGACGTCAAGGAGCTGCTCGACTCCTCCACCCTGCCGGCCAAGGCCAACCTGCTCTCCCGCTGGGTCGGCGCGGAGGCGACCGCCCCCCACTACTGCCCCGTGCCCAACCCGCTCGCGGACGGCAGGGCACGGCACCTCCCGTAGTCGGCCCGGGCGCGGACCCCGCTTCTCGTCGACCGCCGCGGCGAGCCCCCGCCTATCCTTCGACGCATGTCCCTCCCCCTCCGTTCTCCCGGCGGACGCCTGTCCTCGCGGGCCGCCGACGCCCTCGTTGCCGGTGTCGTCCTGCTGGTCGTCGCCGTCTGGACGCTCCTCTCCGCGGGGGACGCGAGTGAGCCGGCCGTCCGTACGGTGCTCGGCTGGGGGCTCGTCCTGGTCGGGTGCGGCGCGCTGTACTTCCGGCGGCGGCAGCCGGTCGGGGTCGCCGTCGTGACCCTGCTCGCCTGCGTCGTCTACTATCCGCTGTCCGCGCAGGACGGCCCGCTCATGATCGCCTTCGCGCTCGCGCTGTACACGACCGCCGCCGAGGGCCGGTTCGCCGCCGCCGTCGCGCTCGCCGCCGTCACCCTGCTCGCGGTGGGCGTCGGCGAGGTCCGGCAGCAGCCGGGGCACCGGCAGATCGACGACACCTCGCTCGCGATGCTGGCAGGCTGGCTGATCAGCCTCGTCGCCGTGGGCCGGGCCCAGCGCACCCGGATCGCCTATCTCCACGAGGTGGAGCAGCGGGCGCTCGCCGCCGAGCGGGAGCAGGAGGCCCGTGCCCGGCAGAGCGCCACCGAGGAGCGGCTGCGGATCGCCCGCGAGGTGCACGACGTGCTGGGCCACAGCATCTCGCTGATCAACGTCCAGTCCGGAGCCGCGCTGCACCGGCTCGGCAAGGGCCCCGCCGCCGAGGCCGGGCTCGTCACCGCCACCGAGGCACTGGAGGCGGTGAAGGCCACCAGCAAGGACGCGCTGCGGGAGCTGCGGGCCACCCTCGGGGTGCTGCGTGGCGCCGACGAGCCCACGCCGACCGCCCCGCCGCTCTCCGGTCTCGCGCTCCTCGGGGACCTCGCGGGCCGCGCCCGGAGCGCCGGACTCGACGTCCGTACGGAGAGCACGGGCACCCCGGTGGCCCTGCCGCCGTCGGTCGACCTGGCCGCGTACCGGATCGTGCAGGAGTCGCTGACGAACGTGACGCGCCACGCGGGCGCGAGGAGCGTCCGCGTGAGCCTCGACTGGGGCCCGGAGGCCGTGCGGCTGCGGATCGAGGACGACGGCGGGGGCGCGCCGGAGGGGCGGCCTCAGGACAGTGGGACCGCCCGGCCGCCGGGCAGTGGCATCCGGGGCATGGCGGAGCGGGCCCGCGCGCTGGGCGGTGAGCTGACGGCCGAGAATGTGGACGGCGGCGGTTTCCTGGTGGACGCCCGGCTGCCGCTGACCGCACCCGCCATGACCGAGGGGGACCCCCGATGATCCGTGTCGTGCTCGCCGACGACCAGACCCTGGTCCGGGCCGGCTTCCGGTCGATCCTGTCCGACGAGGAGGACATCGAGGTCGTCGGAGAGGCCGGGGACGGGGAGCGGGCGATCGGGCTCGCGCGCGAGCTGCGCCCGGACGTGGTCCTCATGGACATCCGGATGCCGGTGCTCGACGGCCTCGAAGCGACCCGGCGCATCACCGCGGACGAGCGGCTCGCGGGGGTCCGGGTGGTCGTCCTCACCACGTTCGACGCGGACGACCATGTGTACGGGGCGCTGCACGCGGGCGCGTCGGGCTTCCTCGTGAAGGACACCGAACCGATGGAACTGCTGCACGCGGTACGGGTGGTGGCGCGCGGCGACGCCCTGATCTCCCCGGCCGTGACCCGCCGGCTGATCGCCGAGTTCGCCGCCAGGGCCGGGCGCCGGCCGGATCCGAGTCCCCGCCTCAACGTGCTCACGGAGCGGGAGCGCGAGGTCCTCGGCCTGGTGGGGGCGGGGCTGTCCAACGACGAGATCGCCGGCCGGCTCGTGCTCTCCCCCGCGACGGCGAAGACCCATGTCAGCCGGATCATGACCAAGCTGGCCGTACGGGACCGGGCGCAGCTGGTGATCCTGGCGTACGAGTCCGGGATGATCACTCCGGGCTGGCTGGCCTGACCCGTAGGGGACCGGAGCCGACCGCCGCAACTCCTGGGGTACGCGCGCGTGGGCCGGCGCAACCGGTGGGGTACGGCCGGTGCCCACCCGGGGGTGACGCGGGGCCGCCGACCGTGCGCCGACGCTGTACGGGTGAACCAGGACGTACTCGATCTCGCGCGGCTGCAGTTCGCCCTCACGGCGGGCGGCCACTTCCTCTTCGTCGCCCTGACCCTGGGGCTGGCGACGGTCGTCGCCGTGCTCCAGACGAAGGCCACCCTCGGCCGGAAGCCGCTGGACGCGCGCATGGTGCGTTTCTGGGGTCAGCTGTACGTGATCAACTACGCGGTCGGGATCGTCACGGGCCTCGTGATGGAGTTCCAGTTCGGCATGGCCTGGAGCGGGCTGACGCACGAGGCGGGGAACATCCTCGGTGCCTCGCTCGCCGTCGAGACGATCGTGGCGTTCTTCGTCGAGTCGACCTTCCTCGGCCTGTGGATCTTCGGCTGGAACCGGCTCAACCGCTGGGCGCATCTGGCCGCGATCTGGATCGTCGTCCTGACCGCCTACCTGTCGGCGTACTGGATCCTCGTCTCCAACGGCTTCCTCAACCACCCGGTGGGGTACGGCTCCGAGGACGGCGGACTCGTCCTGGACGACCCGCTCGCCGTCCTGGCCAACCCTTCCGCGCTGCTGGCCTTCGGTCACGTCCTGGCCGGGGCGCTGCTCACGGCCGGTTTCTTCATGGCCGGGGTGAGCGCGTACCACCTCTTCCGCCGCAGTCCCGAATGGGAGTTCTTCGGCCGGAGTCTGCGGATCGGGGTGTTCCTCTCGGCGCCCGCGCTGATGGTGACCGCCGTCTTCGGCGGTGTGCAGTTCGCCGTGCTCGACGCCTTCCAGCCGATGAAGTCGGCCGTGTTCAGCGGGAAGGCCGCCGAGATCGGGCGGGTCCAGGCGGAGATGGCGGAGCGTTTCGGTCCGGGTGACTACGTGCCCTCGGAGACGTGGACCCGGGGCGGTGCGCTGCTGATGCTCGTCAGCTTCGCCCTGATGATGTACCTGTGTTTCGCCGGGGTGATCCTGGCCTCCTTCCGGAAGGCTGTCTTCCGGTTCCGGTTCTGGCACGTCGTCCTGATGGCGGCCGTGCCGCTGCCGTATCTCGCCATGATCAGCGGCTGGGTCTTCCGGGAGTCCGGACGGCAGCCCTGGGTGGTCTACGGCCTGCTGAAGACGGAGGACGCGGTCTCGGACCTCTCCGTCGGCACCATGCGCCTCTCCCTCACCGTGTTCACCACGGTCTTCGTCCTGCTCGCCGTCCTCAACGCCTGGCTCCTCACCCGGCACGCCCGCCGCGGACCCGTCGACTCCGGCCTCGGCCACGACGAGCGCCCCGCCGACGGGGAGGAGGACCACACACCCGACCCGTCCGACGCGCTCCCCGCGCACCGCTACTGAACCCCTGGCATCAACCCTCACACTCCCACCGAACCCCTCGCATCAGCCCGCACACCTCCACCGAACGCTCGCGTCAGCCCGCACACCCCCACCGAACCCCGGCATCCGGCCCGCGCGCCGCCCGAGGAAAGCCCGAACGCCCGAAAGCCCGAGGAGCCCCCGTGGAGACCCTGGCCATCGTCCTGCTCGCCTTCTTCGCGGCGGGCTGGTTCGTCCTCGCCGGGGCGGACATCGGCACCGGCATGCTCACGCCCTGGCTCGGCCGGAGCGACCGGGAGCGCAGACTCGTCCTCGCCTCCTTCGCCCCCTTCTTCCTGGGCAACGAGGTCTGGCTCGTCGCCACCGTCGGGGTCCTCGTCGGCTGCTTCCCCGCCCTCGAAGGAGACCTGCTGAGCGGCCAGTTCCCGGTCCTCGTGGCCCTGCTGACCGGCTGGATCGTCAGGGACGCGGGCCTGTGGTCACGCGGCCGTGGCCCCGGTCCGCGCTGGCGCGCGGCCTGCGACGGCGCCGTGACGTGCGGGAGCTGGGCCGTCGCGCTCTCCTGGGGGTGGCTGCTCGCGGCCCTCCTGACCGGGCGTCCTCACGACCCGGCGACCGGCCCCACGGGCGTCCTCACCGCACTCGCCGTGGCCGCCCTGTTCTCCGCGCACGGGCTGGGTTTCGCCGCGCTGCGGCTCACGGGACTGCCGTACGAGCGTGCCCGCAGGCTCGTCGGACACGCCGGGCGCCCGTGGCAGCCCTTCGCCCTCACCGCCGTCCTGATGGGCATGCTGCCGCTCTGGGCGGGGACCGCGCTCCCGCTGGCCGAACGGGCGGCCGCACCGGGCACGCTCGGTCTGCTCGTGCCCGCCCTGCTGTGCGTCACGCCGCTGCTGGTCGGCGTCCAGGCGTGGATCTGGCACACCTTCCGGCACCGGGTCACCCGGCCTTCCTACCTCTGAGCGCCGCCGGGGCCGTCCGATGCGCGCTGCTCGGAACGACGCCGCTCCTCCAGGGCCGCGGCTTCCTTCTTGTGGTGCAGCGCCTTCTGCAGCCGGGCCACCACCGCCTCGCCGTACCTGCGGTGGCCGTGGACGCGCGGGTCGTCCGTCACGTCGTACCGCTTCACATAGGCGCCGAGGAAGGCCTGGAGCGTGGCGACGGCCGGGATGGCGATCAGCGCGCCGACGGCGCCGAGCAGTGCCGTCCCCGCGATGACCGAGCCGAAGGCCACCGCCGGGTGGATGTCCACCGTCTTGGAGGTGAGCTTCGGCTGGAGCACGTAGTTCTCGAACTGCTGGTAGACCACGACGAAGCAGAGCACCCACAGCGCGTACCAGGGGTTCACGGTGAAGGCGATCAGCATCGGCAGCGCGCCGGCGAGATAGGTGCCGATGGTCGGGATGAACTGCGAGACCAGACCCACCCACACCGCGAGCGCGGGCGCGTACGGCACCTCCAGGATCTCGAAGAGCACGAAGTGCGCCGTGCCCGAGATGAGGGCCATGAGGCCGCGCGAGTAGAGATAGCCGCCGGTCTTGTCGACCGCGATCTCCCAGGCCCGCAGCACCTCGGTCTGCCGGGCCGGCGGCAGGACGGAACAGAGCGCGCGCCGCAGCCGGGGCCCGTCGGCCGCGAAGTAGAACGAGAAGAGGAAGATCGTCAGGAGCCGGAACAGTCCGCCGAGGACGGTGGCGGAGACGTCGAGCACACCGGCCGCGCTGTTCTGCACGTACTTCTGGAGCCAGTCGGAACTCAACAGGCTGTCCTGGACCTCGACCCGCGACAGGTCCGTGTGGAAGACCTGGTTGATCCACTTGATCAGCGAGTCGAGGTACTTGGGGAAGTTCTCGACCATGTCCACGATCTGGCCGGCGAGCATCGACCCCAGCAGGACCACGAAGCCGACGCTGAAGACCAGGACCGCGAGGAAGACGAGGAAGGTGGCGAGGCCGCGGCGCATCCCGCGCGCCGCCATCCGCCCGACCGCCGGTTCGATGGCGAGAGCGAGGAAGAAGGCCAGCAGGACGTTGACCAGAAGGCCGACGAGCTGGTGGAACGCCCACTCACCAAGCTGGAAACAGGCGTAGAGGGCGAGGGCGAGGACAAGCGCGCGGGGCAGCCAGCGCGGCATCCTGGCAGCCGGCTCCACCGTGGCGGCGGGCACGGACGCCGGGCCTCCGCCGTCGCCGCCGTCACCTCTGGAGCCCGAGGCCGTGGAAGGGGCCGAGGCGGTCGGGACGGTCGGTGCGGTCGAAGCCGTCAGGTCGGTCGGGTCGGTCTCGTCAGTCGGGGCCACCCCGCCAGTCTCGCGCACCGCACGGACATTCCCCCCGGGACCCCGCACTTCCCCGCCTGCGAACCCCGGCCCACGGCCGCTCGCCGCGGCCGCGTCACCCGGTCCCCT
Source organism: Streptomyces sp. NPDC058671 (assembly GCF_042716475.1). Taxonomy (NCBI): domain Bacteria; kingdom Bacillati; phylum Actinomycetota; class Actinomycetes; order Kitasatosporales; family Streptomycetaceae; genus Streptomyces; species Streptomyces sp. NPDC058671. The sequence goes on from NZ_JBHXSA010000005.1 coordinate 297,768, forward strand.
CGCCCACGACAGGCCGCTCATCCGGCCCACCCACGCGTCGGTCAGCGTTTGTCGGCCGGCACGTCGACGGCCGCGCAGACGGCCCGCCACACGTCCTTCGCCTCCCAGCCGGCGTCCAGCGCCTCACGCACCGTCCGGCCCCCGAGCGCCGCCATCACATGGTCCCGCGCGAAGGACTCGGCATAGGACGCACCGAAGTGGTCCGCCATCCGCTCCCAGAAAATCGTCAACCGCATGAACCCAGTATCCCGCTCCCAAGAGTGCAGCCCGCTCCGTAGGCCTTGTCACCGCGTCGTTGCGCCCTACGGTCGGAACATGGCCGAAGAACCCCTCTCCTCCCCGCCCGCGACCCCCCTGGCCCGCGCCGAGCGTTTCGTCTGGCTGACGGCCCGTGTCCTCGAACAGCGCAGGTTCGCCTACCACTTCCTGCGCGGTGGCGCGGATCAGGTGGAGACGGCCCTCGCCGCGTACCTCAACGAGGACGGCGGCTACGGCCACGCGCTCGAACCCGATCTGCGCGGCCCGGTCAGCCAGCCCCTGCACACCGCGCACGCGCTGCGGGTCCTGGACTCCATCGGCCGCTGCGGCGGCCTGCGCGTGGAGCGGATCTGCCGTTACCTCACCGATGTGTCCACCCACGAGGGCGCGCTCCCGGCGATCCACCCGTCACAGCGCGCCTACCCGTCCGCGCCGTTCGTCCCGGTCGTCGACCTCCCGCCGAGCGCGCTGCTCTCGACCGGCCCCGTGGTCGGACTGCTGCACCGCAACCAGGTGTGGCACGCGTGGCTGTTCCGGGCCACCGAGTTCTGCTGGTCGGCCGTGGAGTCGCTGGAGAAGTCCCATCCGTACGAGATCGAGGCCGCCGTCGCCTTCCTGGACGGGGCCCCGGACCGCTCGCGCGCGGAGGCGGCCGCCGACCGCCTCGGACGCCTGGTCCGCGAACAGCGGCTCGCCGTCCTGGACCCCGACCGGCAGGAGGACTACCCCCTGGCCGACGGCTACGCGCCCGGCGAGCACCACTTCCCGCACGACTACGCGCGCGTGCCGGACTCGCTGGCCGCCCGCTGGTTCACGGAGGAGGAGATGGCCCGTTCCCTGGACCGGCTCGCCGCCGACCAGGAGGAGGACGGCGGCTGGCCGATCCGCTGGCGTGCCTGGGCCCCCGGCTCGGCCCTGGAGTGGCGGCCCGTCGTCACCGTCGAGGCCCTGCGCACCCTGCGCGCCCACGGCCGCCCCGTCGGCTGACCGCTTGCCGCCCGGCCGCCGCCGCGGCCCCGGCGGCGGTCACCAGCCCAGGGCCCGTACGCCCGCGGTGACGGCGACCGCGGCGCCCACGACGACCAGGAACGGGGCCCGCAGGACGAGGGCGACGGCTGCGGCGGCGAGTCCGGCGGCACGGGCGTCCAGGACGACGGTGCTGCCCGCGCCGAACGTCTGCTGGGCGGTCAGCGCGGCGAGCAGCGCCACCGGCAGCAGGGCGGCGAGCCGCTGGACGAGCGGCCGTTCGAGGGCTCCGGCGGGGACGAGCAGGCCGAGCAGTTTGACCAGGTAGCACCCGGCGGCGGTCAGAGCGATCGCGATCCAGACGTTCACCGGGGGTCCTTCTCTCGTGCGCGTGCGGCCGATGCCGTGCGGCGGCCATGTGCCCAGAGCACAGCGGGAGCGGCGAGCGCGGCGGCTAGGACCGGGACCCCCGCGGGCAGGACGGGCAGCAGCCCGAGGCCGAGCAGGACGGCGATCGCGGCGGTGGCCCGCTCCGTCGCGGACTTCAGCATGGGGGCGAGCAGGGCGAGGAAGACGGCGGGACCGGCCGCGTCGAGCCCCCAGGCCGCGGTGTCGCCGATCGCCTCGGCGCCGAGGGCCCCGAGCAGCGTCGTCGCGTTCCACAGGACGTACAGCGTGAGTCCGGTGACGGTGAAACCGAGGCGTGCGGCCCGTCGGGACGGCTGGGCGAGGGCGACCGCCGTGGTCTCGTCGATCACCCAGTGGGCGGCGAACGGTCTGACGGCCTTCGGCACGGCGAGGAGCTGGGAGAGCCGTAGCCCGTAGAAGGCGTTACGGGTGCCGAGGAAGAAGGCGCCGGCGGCGGCCGTGAAAGGGTTGCCGCCCGCGGCGAGCGCTCCGACCAGGGCGAACTGCGAGGCGCCCGTGAACACCAGCAGGCTGAGCACGCAGGTCTGGAGGACGCTGAGGCCCGAGCCGGCCGAGGTCACGCCGAAGGCGAAGCCGGAGAGCCCGACGGCGACGCCGACACCGAGGGCGTCGCGGACGACGGCCGCGTCGGGTTTGGCCGGTGCGCCGTCGCGTATGACGGGGGGTGCTGTCTGTTCTGCCACGTCAGGGACGTTACGGCGGAGTCGCCGGTCCGGTCTTGTACGTTCTTGCGGCGGAGCCGGGCGCGGTCCCGCCGCCGCCGGAGCGGGGTGTCCCTCCGCCGCCACGCGCGCGCTGGTACGCCCCCGGTGGCACTCCGACGCTGCGCGTGAAGTGCCGGTTGAGGTGCGACTGGTCGGTGAAGCCGACGGCTGCCGCGGCTGCCGCCGGGGGCGTACCGGAGTCCAGGAGCTGCCGGGCCCTGCGCACGCGCGCGTCGGTGAGCCAGGTGTGCGGCGGCATCCCGTACGCGTCCCTGAAGGCCCGCAGGAGGGCGAACGGACTGGTGCCGAGCTCGCCGGCGAGCCGCTCCAGGGTCGGCGGTTCGACCATGCGGTCCTCCAGGACGGCACGCGCGCGTGCCGCGTTCCGGGCGCCCGCCGAGAGCGCCGGGAGCGGTGTGACGAGTCCGCCGTGGCTGCGCAGCATGCGGGCCGTGACGAGCCGGAGCAGGCTGTCGGCCGCCAGCGCGTCGCCCTCCTCAGCGGCCCGGTGGACGCCGACGACGAGCCGGGCGGCGTACGGGTCGTCGACGACGGGCGTCGTGAAGCCGACCGAACCGCGCAGGGCGAGGGTGTCGGCGGCGATGGACCGGACGATCTCGGCGTCGGGGTAGATCGTCCGGTACGTCCATCCCTCGGGCACGCCCGCGTGCCCGGTGTGCGGGGTGTCGGGGTTGACCAGCGCGATCTGCCCGGGGCCCGCGTGCACGAGTTCGTCCCGGTAGTGGAAGGCCTCGACGCCCTCGGTGATCGCGGCGAGGACGAAGGTCTCGTGGGTGTGCCGGGCGAAGGCCTTGCGGATGTAGCGGGCGTGCAGCAGGTCGACCCCGGGCAGCTCGGCGTACTGCCAGTACCGTGCCCGCTCCCCGCTCGCCATGTCCCCATTCTGCGCCAGGGCCCGCGGCTCCGCCGCCGCCGGACCGGGCACGCTGCCGACAGGCCCGCCCCGCCGCCGGACCGGTTTCTCCCCAGGTCCGGGCGGTTGTCAGTGGCCGGGTGCACGATGGGGGGCATGGTCAGGTCCGCGCTCGACTCGTTCTCCCCCGCGACCCGTGCTTGGTTCACCGGGGCCTTCTCCGCGCCCACGGCGGCGCAGGAGGGCGCCTGGCAGGCCATCGGCGCCGGCTCCGACGTGCTCGTCGTCGCTCCGACCGGCTCCGGCAAGACGCTGGCCGCCTTCCTCGCCTCCCTGGACCGGCTGGCCTCCTCGCCTCCGCCGGCGGAGCCGAAGAAGCGCTGCCGCGTGCTGTACGTGTCTCCGCTGAAGGCGCTCGCCGTGGACGTCGAGCGGAACCTGCGCTCGCCACTGACCGGAATCCGGCAGGAGTCGGTCCGCCTCGGGCAGCCCGAGCCGGACGTGCGGGTCGGCATCAGGTCGGGTGACACCCCGCCCGCCGAGCGCCGCTCGCTCGCGACCCGGCCGCCGGACATCCTGATCACCACACCCGAGTCGCTGTTCCTGATGCTGACCTCCGCCGCCCGTGAGGCCCTCGCGGGTGTGGAGACGGTCATCCTGGACGAGGTCCACGCGGTCGCGGGCACGAAGCGGGGCGCGCACCTGGCCCTGTCCCTGGAGCGGCTCGACCACCTGCTGCCCCGCCCTGCGCGCAGGATCGGCCTGTCGGCCACGGTCCGCCCGGTGGACGAGGTGGCCCGCTATCTGTCGCCGGGGCGCGCCGTCGAGATCGTCCAGCCGCCGTCGGGGAAGGAGTTCGACCTCTCCGTCGTCGTCCCCGTGGAGGACATGGGCGAGCTGGGCGGCTCCCCCGCCTCCGAGGGCAAGGACGGCGGTGACAAGCCGTCGATCTGGCCGCATGTCGAGGAGCGGATCGCCGATCTGGTCCAGGCCCACCGTTCCACGATCGTCTTCGCCAACTCCCGCCGTCTCGCCGAGCGTCTGTGCAACCGGCTCAACGAGATCGCCTACGAGCGGGCGACCGGCGAGCCCCTTCCGGACACGGTCTCCCCGGCCGAGATCATGGCCCAGTCGGGGGCGGCGCAGGGCGCCCCCGCGCTGCTCGCCCGCGCCCACCACGGCTCGGTGTCGAAGGAGCAGCGCGCGCAGGTGGAGGAGGACCTGAAGGCGGGCCGGCTGCCCGCCGTGGTGGCGACCTCAAGCCTGGAGCTGGGCATCGACATGGGCGCGGTCGACCTGGTCGTGCAGGTGGAGTCGCCGCCGTCGGTGGCCTCGGGGCTGCAGCGCGTGGGCCGCGCGGGGCACCAGGTGGGCGCGGTGTCGACGGGCGTGGTCTTCCCCAAGTACCGGGGCGATCTGGTGCAGGCGGCGGTGGTCACCGAGCGGATGCGTTCGGGGGACATCGAGTCGATGCGGATCCCCACCAATCCGCTGGACGTCCTCGCGCAGCAGCTCGTCGCGATCGTCGCGCTCGACACCTGGCAGGTGGACGACCTCCTCGCCCTGGTGCGCCGGGCGGCGCCGTTCTCGTCGCTGCCCGACTCGGCGTTCACGGCCGTGCTCGACATGCTCGCGGGCCGCTATCCGTCGGACGCGTTCGCCGAGCTGCGCCCCCGCGTGGTCTGGGACCGGGTCGCCGGGACGATCACGGGACGGCCGGGCGCGCAGCGGCTCGCCGTCACCTCGGGCGGCACGATCCCCGACCGCGGTCTGTTCGGCGTGTTCCTCGCGGGCTCGGACCCCAAGAAGGGCGGCGGCCGGGTCGGCGAGCTCGACGAGGAGATGGTGTACGAGTCGCGGGTCGGCGACGTGTTCACCCTGGGCACGACGTCCTGGCGGATCGAGGACATCACCCGGGACCGCGTCCTCGTCTCCCCCGCGCCGGGCGTGCCGGGCAGGCTGCCCTTCTGGAAGGGCGACCAGCTGGGCCGTCCGCTGGAGCTGGGCCGGGCGCTCGGCGCCTTCCTCCGCGAGGTCGGGGCCCTCGCGGACGACGACGCCCGGCTGCGGCTGCGGGCCGCGGGTCTGGACGTCTGGGCGGCGGACAACGTCATGGCGTACCTCAAGGAACAGCGCGAGGCCTGCGGCCACGTGCCGGACGACCGGACGATCCTCGTCGAGCGTTTCCGGGACGAACTCGGGGACTGGCGGGTCGTGATCCACTCCCCGTTCGGCGCGCAGGTGCACGCCCCGTGGGCGCTGGCGCTCGGCGCCCGGCTCGCCGAGCGGTACGGCATGGACGCGCAGGTGATGCACGCGGACGACGGCATCGTGCTGCGGCTCCCGGACGCCGACCTGATGGGCCTGGACATGGGCCTGGACCTCCTCGACCACGAGCCGGTCGACACCGGACGCCGTTCCGACACGACCCACGACGCCGACAAGGCGCCGGTGGGGGCGGCCGACGCCCTCTTCGACAAGGGCGAGATCGAGCAGATCGTCACCGACCAGGTCGGTGGCTCCGCGCTGTTCGCCTCCCGCTTCCGCGAGTGCGCCGCGCGCGCCCTGCTGCTGCCCAAGCGGAACCCCGGCAAGCGCACCCCGCTCTGGCAGCAGCGGCAGCGCGCCGCTCAGCTCCTCCAGGTGGCGAGCGAGTTCGGCTCGTTCCCGATCGTCCTCGAGGCGGTCCGCGAGTGCCTCCAGGACGTCTTCGACCTCCCGGGTCTGAAGGAGCTGATGGGGGACATCGAGGCCCGCCGGGTCCGCCTGGTCGAGATCACGACCCCCGAGCCGTCCCCCTTCGCCCGCTCCCTGCTCTTCGGCTACGTCGCGCGGTTCCTGTACGAGGGCGACTCCCCGCTCGCCGAGCGGCGGGCGGCCGCACTGTCCCTGGACTCCCGGCTGCTCGCGGAGCTGCTGGGCCAGGCGGAGCTGCGCGAGCTCCTCGACCCGGACGTCCTGACCGAGCTGGAGCGGGAGCTCCAGTGGCTGACGGATGACCGGCGGATCAAGGACGTGGAGGGCGTCGCCGACCTCCTGCGGGTCCTGGGCCCGCTCACGGACGCCGAGCTGGTCGAGCGGGGCGCCGAGCCGGGCTGGGCGCCCGACCTCGGGACGGCGCGCCGCGCGATCCGGGTGCGGGTCGGGGGCCGGGAGCACTGGGCCGCGATCGAGGACGCCGGCCGGCTGCGGGACGCCCTGGGCACGGCGCTGCCGGTCGGCGTCCCGGAGGCGTTCACCGAGCCGGTCAAGGACCCGCTGGGCGACCTCCTCGCGCGGTTCGCGCGCACCCACGGCCCGTTCACCTCCTCCCAGGCCGCCACCCGCTTCGGCCTGGGCGCCGCCGTCACCGACGGCGCCCTCCAGCGGCTGGCCGCCTCGGGCCGCGTCGTCCAGGGCGAGTTCCACCCCTCCGGCATCGGCCAGGAGTGGTGTGACGCCACCGTCCTGCGCCGGTTGCGCCGCCGCTCCCTGGCGGCCCTGCGCCACGAGCTGGAGCCGGTGCCCCCGGCGGCGCTCGCCACCTTCCTGCCGCAGTGGCAGCACCTGGGGAGCAACAGCCTGCGCGGTATCGACGGCCTGGCCCGTGCGATCGAGCAGCTCCAGGGCGCGCCCGTGCCCGCGTCGGCCCTGGAGAAGCTGATCCTGCCGTCCCGGGTCAGGGACTTCGCCCCGGGGCTCCTCGACGAGCTGACGACGACCGGCGAGGTGGTCTGGGCGGGAGCCGGGTCGCTGCCCGGCAAGGACGGCTGGGTCTCGCTGTACCTCGCGGACGCGGCGCCGCTGCTCCTCCCGGCGCCGCATCCACTGGAGCTGTCCGCGCTGCACGAGTCGGTGCTCACGAGCCTCTCCGGCGGATACGGCCTGTTCTTCCGCCAGATCGCCGCCCAGGTCCGGGCCACGACCCATCCGGACGCGACCGACTCGCAGCTCGCCGACGCCGTCTGGGACCTGGCCTGGTCGGGCCGGCTCACCAACGACACCCTGGCGCCGCTGCGCGCGCTCCTCGGCTCGGGGCGTACGGCGGGGTCCACCGCCCACCGCGCGCGCCGCACGGTCCCGCGCGGCCGGTACGGCACGCTGACGGCGGCCGCCCGGACCGCCTCCCGGTCGGGGCCTCCCACGGTCTCGGGCCGCTGGGCGCTGCTGCCCCCGTTGGAGCCGGAGCCGACCCATCGGGCGCACGCCCTGGCGCGCACCCTCCTGGACCGGCACGGGGTGGTCACCCGGGGCGCGGTGGCCGCCGAGGGCGTGGAGGGCGGTTTCTCCGCCACGTACCGGATCCTGGCCGCGTTCGAGGACAGCGGGCAGGCCCGGCGCGGCTATGTCGTGGAGGGTCTCGGCGCGGCCCAGTTCGCCATGGACGGCGCGGTGGACCGGCTGCGGGCTGCGGCGACCGCCCGTGACCGGGGCGTGGAGGCGGCGACAGGCCCACGCGCGCTGGTCCTCGCCGCCGCCGATCCGGCGAGCGCGTACGGGGCGGCCCTGTCCTGGCCCGAGCCCCCGACCGGCGCCGGGCACAAGCCGGGGCGCAAGGCGGGCGCGCTGGTGGTCCTGGTCGACGGCGAGCTGACGCTCTACATGGAGCGGGGCGGCAAGACGCTTCTCTGCTGGCCGGCCGAGCCGGACGACCCGGCCCTCACGGCGGCGGCCGAGGCCCTGGCCGCGTCGGCCCGCGCGGGCACCCTGGGTACGGTCACGGTGGAGCGGATCAACGGCGCGACGTCCCTGACCTCGCCCCTGTCCCGGGCCCTGGAATCAGCCGGCTTCCTCGCCACCCCCAGAGGCCTCCGCCTCCGCGCCTGACCTCGGCCCGATCCCCACCCGACCGCCAACCCCCCACCAACCCACCCGGCCCCTCGGCACGACTTCAACCCGCAGGAATCCGCCCGCGGCCGCACCCGCCTCCGACACCCGGCAGACTGGACCCGTGCCCGAAGGAGACACCATCTGGCAGGCCGCCCACCGCCTGCACACCGCCCTGGCGGGCCGAGTGCTGACCCGCTCTGACCTCCGCGTTCCCCGGTTCGCCACCGCCGACCTCACCGGCCGGTCCCTGCTCGACGTCACCTCCCGCGGCAAGCACCTGCTCGCCCGGATCGAGGGTGGTCTCACCCTCCACTCCCATCTGCGGATGGACGGCGCGTGGCGGGTGTACGCCACGGGGGAGCGTCCGCGCGGCGGCCCCGACCACCAGATCCGGGCGATCCTGGGGAACGCCGAGTCCACCGCGTACGGCTATCGGCTCCCTATCCTCGAACTGCTCCGTACCGCTGAGGAGTCCCACGTGGTGGGGCATCTCGGCCCGGATCTGCTAGGCCCCGACTGGGACCCGGAGGAGGCCGTGCGCCGACTGGCCGCCGACCCCGCCAGGACGCTCGGCGAGGCTCTCCTGGACCAGCGGAACCTGGCCGGCATCGGCAATGTGTACAAGTCGGAGCTGGCCTTCCTCGCCGGTGTCACCCCCTGGCTGCCGGTGGGTGAGCTGGATCCCGGGGTCCCGGCCCGCCTCGTCGCGACCGCCCATCGCCTTTTGGAGGCGAACAAGGAGCGCCCTGACCGCCGCACGACCACGGCTCGTCACCCCGGCACCCCTCTGCACGTCTACGGCCGAGGGGGGCGCCCCTGCTTGCGCTGCGGCGCCCCGATCCGCAAAGCGGAGCTCGGCGACCGGGTCACGTACTGGTGCCCGGGCTGCCAACGCGGCCCCGACAGCACGACGGCCTCCGCCAGTTGAGCGCCCACGACAATGGATGGTTCGTCAGATAGGTCAGGTCGGCCGACACGGCGCGGCCCAGGACGTCGCGCACGCGCTCCTGCACCGTAGTGCGACGCCTCGGCGTTCACGACAGGCCGGATCCGGCGCCCCAACGGCGGCGTCGCGACGCCCTCGTGATCCGCCGGACCAACGCGCCCGGCCGGCCCGAAGAGGCGGCCACGTGCACCGGCAACAGGCTCAGGCCCCAGCCGCCCGCGGCCACCACGCCCTCGACCGGCCCGACCTCTCCCGGCACCAGCACCAGACGCAGCACCGCCCACCACCAGAGCCCTCCGGCCGCCAGCCCGATCGCGACCAGCGCGAGCGTCGCCTGCGCTACCCGTCGCCGTACCATGGCCGCCTCCTGCCGCCGACGCTAGACCGGCAGGATCACCCTGCGGGAGGGCGCACCGATGCCAGAACCGGCGCACTCCGTACGTATCGCCACCCCCGGCGCCGCCACGACCGAGAACGCCGCCGCGGGCAGCTCCCCGACCGGCGCGTCCACCACGGGCGGCGCCCCGAACATCGCCGCCACCACCGGACCCGTCACCGTCCGGTCCCTACACGCTTTCGGCCTGGAACATCCACGCGTGCTTCTCGAGTTCGCCCGTCAGAGTGATCAGGATGTCCTGGCTGACCGGGTCGGGGTCGCCGGTCGCGTCGACGCGTTCCCGCATCCGGGTGATGACGGCGCCCAGCGCGGCGACGAGGATCTGCACCGCCTGCTCGTCCTTGATCCAGCCCTCCGGCACCGTGCCGATCGCGCTGGAGGACGCCACGGTCGCCGAGCGTCCGTCCGGGCTCACACCGAGGGCGGAGGCACGCTCGGCCACGGTGTCGGAGTGCAGCCGGGCGGTGTCGACCACCTCGTCCAGCTGGAGGTGGACGGAACGGAAACGCGGTCCGACGACGTTCCAGTGCACCTGCTTGGCGACCAGGGCGAGGTCGACCAGGTCGACCAGCGCCCCCTGGAGCGCGTTGCCGACCGTCTTCAGGTCGGCGTCGGACAGCGGGCTCTTCACGACAGACATTGCGAATCTCCAACCAGTCGAACGTTCCCCCACCATGGCACGCATCACCGGAACCCGGCATCTCAAACAATTCGCCCCGCACGTGTGGGAGAAGACAGAGAGAAGCCCCGGTCAGCACCCCTGAGGGGTACCGACCGGGGCTTCTCCCCGTTTCGGTTCAGGCAGCGACGACGTCGACCGCTTCCGCGGGCGCCTTGATGGTCACCCGCTCGGTGGGCACACCCGCCACCGACGTCACCGACACCGAATTGAGCCTCGGGCGCACCGGCGTCGGCACCGGTTCGCTCGCCGCCGCCGACTCGGCCAGTTCGGCCAGTGACAGCTCGTCGCTCACTTCACGCATGAGCTCGGACATCCGTACGTCCAACGCGTCGCAGATCGCGGAGAGCAGCTCGGAGGAAGCCTCCTTCTGCCCCCGCTCCACCTCGGAGAGATAGCCGAGCGAGACTCGGGCGGACGAGGAGACTTCGCGCAGAGTACGGCCCTGACGCTGGCGCTGCCGACGCAGCACGTCACCCAACAGGCGACGGAGCAGAATCATCGGTGGCTCCCTCCTCGGACCGCGTAGCCGCATCCTTCACGCCCCACCGTACCGCCTCGCGCCGCGGCCGTGCGGGGAGCGATGTCGTGTTCACTCAGGGCTGCAAACATCAAATCCCCCCGTTGTGTTCCGTATCCTGTGCCCGCGCATTTCCCGAGAGTTCCTCATGGAGCAGTTCCAGGACGGTCCGCACACTCTCTCTACGGATGTCCGCCCGGCCGCCGTTCAACCGCAACGAGACCACTTTCCCGGCGCGGGCGCCGGTCGCCGCAGGTCCCGCGACCGCCACGTAGACGGTGCCGACGGCCTGTCCGTCCTGCGGGTCGGGCCCCGCGACCCCGGTCGTGGAGACGCCCCAGTCCGCGCCGAGCCGGTCCCGTACACCGGCCGCCATCTGCAGCGCGACCTCGGGGTCCACCGCACCGCGCTCCGCGAGCAGACCCTCGTCGACCCCGAGCAGCTCGTGCTTGAGGGACGTCGCGTAGGCGGTGACGGACCCCCGGAAGGCCGCCGAGGCCCCGGGCACCCCCGTGAGCTCCGCGGCCACCAGACCACCCGTGAGCGACTCCGCGGCGGCCAGCGTGTGACCACGCGCAGCGAGCAGCGCCAGCACCCGGGCGGCCACCGTCATCGTGCCGCCGCCTCCGACCGCGCGGCCGTCCGCTCCGCGGCGAGCCCCAGGCGTCGCAGCACGACCGCCTGCCGTACGTAGTCCAGACCCGTGAGGACGGTCAGCACGACCGCCACCGTCATCACCCAGAAGCGCAGGGTCGCGAGCGGCCCGGTGAGCATCAGCACGTACATGCCGACCGCCGTTCCCTGGGCGAGCGTCTTGATCTTGCCGCCGCGGCTGGCCGGGATGATCCCGTGCCGCATCACCCAGAACCGCAGCAGGGTGATCCCCAGCTCCCGGGCCAGGATGACCCCGGTGACCCACCAGGGCAGGTCCCCGAGGGTGGAGAGGGAGATCAGTCCGGCCGCCATGATCGCCTTGTCGGCGATCGGGTCGGCGATCTTCCCGAAGTCCGTGACCAGGTTGTACGCACGGGCGAGATGCCCGTCGAAGACGTCCGTGATCATGGCGACGGCGAACGCCGCCCACGCCCACGCGCGCCACGCGGGGTCGTGCCCGCCGTCCTGGAGGAGCAGCAGCACGAAGGCCGGCACGAGCACGAGCCGGATCATGGTCAGGATGTTGGCGATGTTCCACAGGCTGGCCTGGTTGACGGCCGCCGAGCCCAGCTTGCCGCGGGGCGCCGGCCTACCGGTCCCGCCCGTCGCGGATGCCGGGACTCCGGTCATCTGGCTGCCTCCTCGAAAAGACACTCGGCCACCAGGTCGACGCCTTCCGTGCCGACGACCTTCGCCCTGACCATACGGCCCGGGGCCAGGTCGGGGCGTCCGCCGTCGGCCGTGGTGAGGACCACCTGTCCGTCCGTCTCGGGGGCCTGGTGGGCGGCGCGGCCGATCACGCCGTCCTCCTCGTCGACGGACTCGACCAGTACCTCAAGGGTCTCTCCGATCCGCTCCTCCGCGCGCTGGGCGGTGAGCTCCTCGGCGAGACGGGAGAGCTGGGCGAGCCGCTTGTCGACGACGTCCTGGTCGAGCTTGTGCTCGTACGTGGCGGCCTCGGTGCCGTCCTCGTCGGAGTAGCCGAAGACGCCGATGGCGTCGAGGCGCGCGTGGGTGATGAAGCGTTCCAGCTCGGCGAAGTCGGCCTCGGTCTCGCCGGGGAAACCGACGATGAAGTTGGAGCGGGCACCGGCCGTGGGCGCCTTGGAGCGGATGGTCTCCAGGAGCTCCAGGAAGCGGTCGGTGTCACCGAAGCGGCGCATGGCCCGCAGCACGTCCGGGGCGCTGTGCTGGAAGGACAGGTCGAAGTACGGCACGACCTTCTCGGTCGAGGTGAGGACGTCGATCAGACCGGGCCGCATCTCGGCGGGCTGGAGGTAGCTCACACGGACGCGCTCGATGCCGTCCACCGCGGCCAGCTCGGGCAGCAGCCCCTCCAGGAGCCGGATGTCCCCGAGGTCCTTGCCGTAGGAGGTGTTGTTCTCGGAGACCAGCATGATCTCCTTCACGCCCTGCTCGGCGAGCCAGCGCGTCTCGTTCAGCACGTCCGAGGGGCGGCGCGAGACGAAGGAGCCGCGGAAGGAGGGGATGGCGCAGAAGGTGCAGCGGCGGTCGCAGCCGGAGGCGAGCTTCACGGAGGCGACGGGGCTGGCGTCCAGACGGCGGCGGAGCGGCGCGCGCGGCCCCGACGCGGGCGCGAGCCCCTCGGGCAGATCGGAGGGCGCGTCGACGGGCGCCACGGCGGCGACACCGTGTCCAGGGAGGGCGACGGCGGCGGCGGCCTCCTGGCGCTCCACGGGCGACAGCGGCAGCAGCTTGCGCCGGTCACGCGGGGTGTGGGCCTCGACACTGCCACCACTGAGAATGGTCTGGAGCCGGTTGGAGATGTCGGAGTAGTCGTCGAAGCCGAGGACTCCGTCGGCCTCGGGGAGGGCCTCCGCGAGCTCCTTGCCGTACCGCTCGGCCATACAGCCGACGGCGACCACGGCCTGGGTCCTGCCGTGGTCCTTCAGGTCATTGGCTTCGAGCAGGGCGTCGACGGAGTCCTTCTTGGCGGCCTCGACGAATCCGCAGGTGTTGACGACGGCGACGTCCGCGTCCTCGGCGTTCTCGACGAGCTCCCAGCCGTCCGCTGCCAAGCGGCCTGCGAGCTCCTCCGAGTCCACCTCGTTACGGGCGCAGCCAAGAGTGACAAGGGCGACGGTACGGCGTTCGGGCATGGACTCAAGACTACTTCGTCCCGGCTGTTCCCCCGTCGCGCAGGGTTCACCTGCGCGACAAGGTCACATCCGGGGTGGCCTCAGGGGGCTCAGCCGGCCTCGGGGTCGCCCTTGGTGTACGTGAGCCGCTCCACCTGGCCGGATTCGAACTTGTCCTGGAGCTTCTTGCCGTTCACGTGGAGCTCGATCGCTCCGGCGTTGCCGAGAACCAGGTCGATGCGCTCGTCGTCCTGGAAGGTCTTGGACTCGCCTTCGAGGAGGAGGCCGTCGAAGAGCAGCTTGCCGTCGTGGCCCTTGGCCGAGATCCAGCTCTTGGCGTCGACGGCGGTGAGCTTGACCGTGACCTTGTCCCGGGGGACCGCGGCGATCGCGCTCTCGGTGGGCTTGGGGGCGGGCTTGACCGGCTTCGGCTTGGCGGCTGCCGTGGCCTTCTCCGGCGCGGGGACCGGCCCGCCCTCGGCGGTGGTGCCCTTCGGCGCCTCGTTTCCGTCGAACATCGTGAAGCCGGCGAAACCGACGACGGCGACGATGGCCGCGACCATCGCGGCGGTCCAGTTGGGCCGGCGCCGCTCGGGGCGGATGCGTTCCGCCTCGAACAGCGGGGCGGCGGGGGTGGGCGCGGGACGCCCGCCGTGCTCGTCGTCGTACTGCTGGATCAGCGGAGCGGGATCGAGGCCGACGGCGCGCGCGAGGGTACGGATGTGCCCGCGGGCGTAGACGTCGCCGCCGCAGCGCGAGAAGTCGTCCTCCTCGATCGCGTGCACGATCGGGATCCGGACACGCGTGGAGGCACTGACCTCTTCGACGGTGAGACCGGCGGCGACGCGGGTCTGCTGGAGAGCGCGACCGATCGAGTCCCGGTCGTCTGCCGGGAAGGTCCGGTCGTCTTCGGGGGAGTTGCCGATGGACACGTGAGCGCCTTTCGAGCGTGTAGCCACCTGCTGGACGTTCAGTCTATGGGTGGTACGAAAGGGTGGGGCAACCGGGCGGGTGCTGTTTGTACGCCATGAGGATGGGACATCCTTCTGTCCCTCCGTCCAACTTGACGTACGGCCAGGGGAAACGGTTGCCCTTCGTTCCCTTACGAGTGAGTCTCGACCCGGTCTCGATCGGGTACCCCGCTCCCCCGGCGCCACTCCCCCCGCTCCCCGGCGCCACTCGTCTGCTTCGGCTACGCGTCCGACTCCCCCCGGATTACGGCCAGCACGCCGTCCAGTTCGTCCGCCTTCACGAGCACGTCGCGCGCCTTCGAGCCCTCGCTCGGCCCGACGATGTTCCGGGACTCCATCAGGTCCATCAGCCGTCCGGCCTTGGCGAAGCCGACGCGCAGCTTCCGCTGGAGCATCGACGTGGAGCCGAACTGGGTGGAGACGACGAGTTCGGCGGCCTGGCACAGCAGATCGAGGTCGTCGCCGATGTCCTCGTCGATCTCCTTCTTCTGCCGGGTGCCGACGGTGACGTCCTCCCGGAAGACGGGCGTCATCTGGTCCTTGCAGTGCTGCACGACGGCCGCGACCTCGTGCTCGGTGACGAACGCGCCCTGCATCCGGACGGGCTTGTTGGCACCCATCGGCAGGAACAGACCGTCACCCTTTCCGATGAGCTTCTCTGCGCCGGGCTGGTCGAGGATGACGCGGCTGTCGGCGAGCGAGGACGTCGCGAAGGCGAGCCGGGACGGCACGTTCGCCTTGATGAGACCGGTGACCACGTCCACCGACGGCCGCTGGGTGGCGAGCACCAGATGGATGCCGGCGGCGCGCGCGAGCTGCGTGATGCGCACGATCGAGTCCTCGACGTCCCGGGGCGCCACCATCATCAGGTCGGCGAGCTCGTCGACGATCACCAGGAGGTACGGGTAGGGGTTGAGCTCCCGTTCACTGCCCTCGGGCAGCTTGATCTTGCCGTCCCGGATCGCCTGGTTGAAGTCGTCGATGTGCCGGTAGCCGAAGGCGGCCAGGTCGTCGTACCGGAGGTCCATCTCCTTCACCACCCACTGCAGCGCCTCGGCGGCCCGCTTGGGGTTGGTGATGATGGGGGTGATGAGGTGCGGGATGCCCTCGTAGGCGGTGAGCTCGACCCGCTTGGGGTCGACGAGGACCATCCGGACGTCCTCGGGGGTCGCTCTTATCATGATCGAAGTGATCAGGCAGTTGATGCACGAGGACTTTCCGGAGCCGGTGGCCCCGGCGACCAGCACGTGCGGCATCTTCGCCAGGTTGGCCATCTCGTAGCCGCCCTCGACGTTCTTCCCGAGCGCAACCAGCATCGGATGGTCGTCCTCGGCTGCCGCGGCGAGCCGCAGCACGTCGCCGAGGTTGACCATCTCCCGGTCGCTGTTGGGAATCTCGATGCCGACCGCGGACTTGCCGGGGATCGGCGAGATGATCCGCACGTCGGGGGACGCCACGGCGTACGCGATGTTCTTGGTGAGGGCCGTGATCTTCTCGACCTTCACGGCGGGCCCGAGCTCGACCTCGTACCGCGTGACCGTCGGTCCCCGGGTGAAACCGGTGACGGCCGCGTCGACCTTGAACTCGGTGAAGACGGTGGAGAGCGCGTCCACGACGGCGTCGTTCGCGGCGCTGCGCGTCTTCCCCGGCCCGCCCCGCTCCAGCAGGTCGAGCGACGGCAGCGAGTACGTGATGTCCCCGGACAGCTGGAGCTGTTCGGCCCGGTTCGGCAGCTCGGTCGGCTCGGGCGCGGGCTTCGTCAGATCCGGTACGCCCCCGCCGGAGCGGTCCGGTACGCCCCCGGCGCGCTGGGCTCCGCCCCGCGCCGACGGCACGGGCGCGGCCTGCGCCCCCGGCTCGGGCGCCTCGGGGCCGGCCGTCCCCGGCGTGCCCGCCGCCGCGGCCTTCCGCTCCGCGGAGACGTCCCGGGTCAGGTCGGCGACGATCGGGGAGGGTGGCATGCCGTTGAGCACCGCGCCGTCGAGCGCGGCGGCGGCCGCCGCCGCGACGTCCACCGGGTCGAGACCGTGGTCGGACGCGGGCCGCTCGGCCGTGCGACGCGCCGCACGGCCCCGCCGCCGCTCCAGCGGCTCCGCCTCCGCGCGGTCCACGTCGTACGGCTCCACGGGGCCGACGCCACGGCGCCGGGCGGGCGGCGCGGTCCGGGGCCGGGCCTCCCGCCACTCCTCGTCGTACCCCTCCTGGTCCTCGACGTAGGCCTCCGCCGGGTCGTACGCGGGCTCGACGAGACCGAGCCGGACACCGAGGGCGCGCAGCCGCTGCGGGATCGCGTTGACCGGGGTGGCGGTGACGACGAGCAGCCCGAAGATCGTGAGCAGTACCAGCATCGGTACGGCCAGGACCTCGCCCATCATGAAGACGAGGGGCTGGGACGCGGCCCAGCCGATCAGGCCCCCGGCGTCCTGCATGGCCTCGCTGCCGTCGCCGCGCCCCGGCGAACCGCACGCGATGTGGACCTGCCCGAGGACACCGATGACGAGCGCGGAGAGACCGATGCTGATCCGGCCGTTGGCCTCGGGCCTCTCCGGATAGAGGATCAGCCGCACGCCGATGGCGCCCACGAGCAGCGGTACGAGCAGATCGAGGCGGCCGAAGGACCCGGTGACCAGCATCTCGACGAGGTCCCCGACGGGCCCTCGGAGGTTGGACCAGGTGCCCGCGGCGACGATCAGCGACAGGCCGAGGAGGAGCAGCGCGAGCCCGTCCTTGCGGTGGGCCGGGTCGAGCCCCTTGGCGCCGCGCCCTATTCCCCGGAACATCGCCCCCACCCCGTGGGCGAGGCCGAGCCAGGCGCCCCGCGCGAGCCGGTAGACGCCGCCGGTGGGAGACGGCGCGGGACGGGGCGGGGCCTTCCTCGCCACCGGCTTCCGCGCGGGCGGCCGCTTGGCGGGCGCGGCCTTCTTGGCCGGCGCCTTCCGCGCGGGCGGCTTGGCGGCGGACTTCGCGGATGCCGCTTTCTTCGCGGCGCCCGTCGTACGGCCGGCGCGCGGCTTTGCGGTGCCCGCTGTGCCCTGGGAGCCCTTGCCGGACGTACGTGAAGCCATGATGCCGAGGTTACCGGTGTGAGGACCGGCTGTCCGCCTCACCCGTTCGTGTCGCCCCTGCCGAGGCGCGAAGCTGACGCCACCTCACGCGGACTCGCACCCGACCCGGGCACCGACACCCCGTCAGTGACGATGCGTCAGCCCTGGGCGGGGAGGTTCGGAGCCGCGGCACCGGTTCCCGGCTCAAGCGCGTCCAGGGCCCGCCGCAGCCCGGTGAGCTTGCGCTCCAGATGTGCGGCGGTGGCGACGGCCGCCGCGTCGGCCGAGTCGTCGTCGAGCTGCTTGGACAGCGCCTCCGCCTGCTCCTCGACGGCCGCGAGCCGCGCGGAGAGCTCGGCGAGCAGACCCGCCGACTCCTTGCCCTGCCCGCCCTCGCCGCCCTCCAACTGCAGCCGCAGCAGAGCGGCCTGCTCGCGCAGCTTGCAGTTCTTCATGTACAGCTCGACGAAGACGGAGACCTTGGCCCGCAGCACCCACGGGTCGAACGGCTTCGAGATGTAGTCGACCGCACCGGCCGCGTACCCCCGGAAGGTGTGGTGGGGGCCGTGGTTGATGGCGGTGAGGAAGATGATCGGGATGTCCCGGGTCCGCTCGCGCCGCTTGATGTGCGCGGCGGTCTCGAATCCATCCATCCCCGGCATCTGGACGTCGAGCAGGATGACCGCGAAGTCGTCCGTCAACAGCGCCTTGAGCGCTTCCTCCCCGGACGATGCCCGCACCAGCGTCTGATCGAGCGCGGAGAGAATGGCCTCCAGCGCCAGCAGATTCTCCGGCCGGTCATCGACCAGGAGGATCTTGGCCTTCTGCACCATGCCCCGTCCTCCTCGCCCCGGCAACGGCTCTCCCCGGCTCCCCGAACCGGGGGTAGCTCCGGGCGCCGCCCCTGGAGACGACTCCCTAACGCCGTCCGTCCTTGTGCCGGTCATCGTAGCCGCACCCCGCCCGTCGCCACACCCTGTCACCGCGATGTCACTGTGCACATACCCGAAACGCGGTGGGAGACCAGAAGGTTCCCCGTATCCGGCCGTCTCACACCCCTGTGGCGACAGTCCGTCAGCGAAGCGCCCGGGGGCCCGCGCGGCGCTCCGCGCGGGCCCCCGGTGCGGAGTCACGCCCCCCGCATCCACTGCTCCATCACCGACAGCAGGTGGTCGGGGTCGACCGGCTTGGTCACGTAGTCCGAGGCCCCCGACTCGATGGCCTTCTCCCGGTCGCCCTTCATGGCCTTCGCCGTCAGCGCGATGATCGGCAGCCCGGCGAACTGGGGCATGCGCCGGATCGCGTTCGTCGTCGCGTATCCGTCCATCTCCGGCATCATGATGTCCATCAGGACGATCGTCACGTCGTCGTGCTGCTCCAGGACCTCGATGCCCTCCCGTCCGTTCTCCGCGTAGAGCACCGCGAGCCCGTGCTGCTCCAGGACGCTGGTGAGCGCGAAGACGTTACGGATGTCGTCGTCGACGATGAGCACCTTCTCGCCCGAGAAGCTGAAGGTGCGGCGCGGCTCGGCCTCCACCTCCGGTTCCACCCGGTCCCACCCGGCCTCCGCGCCGGACTGGCCCGGCACCGCCGTCCGCGCCCCGGTCGCCTCCGCCGCCGCCTTCCGCCGGTGCCGGAACAGCGCCCCGGCCCCCGACCGCGCCTCCGTCCGTACGGGCGGAGGCGGGAAGTGCGGGAACGCGTGGACGGCCCCGGCCGTCCCCTCCTCGGCGTCCTGCTGCGGATCGTCCGTGTCCGGCCCCTGCCCGAAGGGCCCCGTCGGCGGCTCCGTCGGGCTCAGCGGCAGATAGAGCGTGAACGTCGAACCACGGCCCGGCTCGCTCGCCGCGAAGATCTCGCCGCCGAGCAGCCGCGCGATCTCCCGGCTGATGGACAGCCCCAGACCCGTACCGCCGTACTTCCGGCTGGTCGTGCCGTCGGCCTGCTTGAACGCCTCGAAGATCACCCGCATCTTGCTGGCCGCGATCCCGATGCCCGTGTCGGTGACCGAGAACGCGATCAGGTCGGCCTCCGGATCCCGCAGCGAACCTGCCTCCAGGAGCTGCTCCCGGATCGACTGCGGCACATCGGCGCCGGACGGCCGGATCACCAGCTCCACCGCGCCGATGTCGGTGAACTTCACCGCGTTGGAGAGGAGGTTGCGCAACACCTGGAGGAGGCGCTGCTCGTCGGTGTGGAGCGTGGCCGGCAGCTCCGGCGAGACCCGCACCGAGAAGTCGAGCCCCTTCTCCGCGGTGAGCGGCCGGAAGGTCGCCTCGACGTAGTCGACGAGCTGGACGAGCGCGATCCGCGTCGGCGAGACGTCCATCTTGCCCGCCTCGACCTTGGACAGGTCGAGGATGTCGTTGATGAGCTGGAGCAGGTCGGAACCCGCGCCGTGGATGGTCTCCGCGAACTCGACCTGCTTGGGCGTCAGGTTCGTCTCGGCGTTGTCGGCGAGCAGCTTGGCCAGGATGAGCAGCGAGTTGAGCGGGGTGCGCAGCTCGTGCGACATGTTGGCGAGGAACTCGGACTTGTAGCGCATGGAGACGGCGAGCTGTTCGGCCCGCTCCTCCAGGACCTGCCGGGCCTCCTCGATCTCGGTGTTCTTCACCTCGATGTCGCGGTTCTGCCGGGCGAGCAGTTCGGCCTTCTCCTCCAGCTCCAGGTTGGAGCCCTGGAGTTCCTTCTGCCGGTGCTCCAGCTCGGCCGAGCGCTCCCTGAGCTGCTCGGTCAGCTCCTGCGACTGCTGGAGCAGCACCTCGGTCTTGGTGTTGACGCTGATGGTGTTGACGGTGGTCGCGATCAGCTCGGCGATCTGGTTGAGGAAGTCCCGCTGGATCTGGGTGAACGGCTGGAAGGACGCCAGCTCGATCACGCCGAGGACCTTGCCCTCGAAGAGGACCGGAAGGACGATCACATGCGCGGGCGAGGCCTCACCGAGCCCGGAGGAGATCTTCAGGTAGCCGGGCGGCACATGGAGCTGGATGGTCCGCTTCTCGTCGGCCGCCGTGCCGATGAGCGTCTCTCCGGGCCGGAACGAGGTCGGCATGGACCCGGGCGAGTACCCGTAACTCCCGCGCATCCGCAGCTCGTACGAGCCGTCCCCCTCGCCGACGAGTTCGGCGTCGCCGTGGGCGGCGCCCGTCGGCACCGCCACGAAGAAGGCGCCGTGCTGGGCCGAGACCACCGGCGTCAGCTCGCTCATGATCAGCGACGCGACGTCGTCCAGGTCCCGCCGGCCCTGCATGAGACCGGAGATGCGGGCCAGGTTGCTCTTGAGCCAGTCCTGCTCGTCGTTGGCGAGGGTGGTGTCGCGCAGGTTGGCGATCATCGTGTTGATGTTGTCCTGGAGCGCCTGGATCTCGCCGGCCGCGTCCACACCGTCGATCTTGACGTTGAGGTCGCCGCGGGTCACCGCGGTGGCGACGGCCGCGATGGCCCGCACCTGCCGGGTGAGGTTCCCGGCCATCTCGTTCACGGACTCGGTGAGGTCGCTCCAGGTGCCCTCCACGTCCCGGACCCGGGCCTGGCCGCCGAGCTGCCCGTCGGTGCCCACCTCACGGGCCACGCGGGTGACCTCCTCGGCGAAGTTCGACAGCTGGTCGACCATCGTGTTGATGGTGTTCTTCAGCTCCTGGATCTCACCGCGCGCGTCGATGTCGATCTTCTTGGTGAGGTCGCCCTTGGCGATGGCGGTGGTGACGGCGGCGATCTGCCGCACCTGACCGGTGAGGTTGTCGGCCATCGAGTTCACCGACTCGGTCAGGTCCTTCCAGGTCCCCGAGACGCCCGGCACCCGCGCCTGGCCGCCCAGTTCACCCTCCGTACCCACCTCGCGCGCCACCCGCGTGACCTCGTCCGCGAAGGACGACAGGGTCATCACCATGGTGTTGACGGTCTCGGCGAGCTCGGCGACCTCGCCCCGCGCCTCGACCGTCACCTTCTTCGTGAGGTCGCCGTTGGCGACGGCCGCCGACACCCGGGAGATGTTCCGCACCTGACTGGTCAGGTTGTTGGCCATCAGGTTGACGTTGTCGCTGAGGTCCTTCCACGTGCCGGTGACACCCCGCACCCGCGCCTGACCGCCGAGGATGCCCTCCGTACCCACCTCGCGGGCCACGCGCGTGACCTCGTCCGCGAAGTTCGACAGCTGGTCGACCATCGTGTTGACGGTCGTCACGAGCTCCAGGATCTCGCCCCGGGCGTCGACGGTGATCTTCTTCGACAGGTCGCCCTTGGCGACGGCCGTGGTCACCTCGGCGATGTTCCGCACCTGGATGGTGAGGTTGTTCGCCATGAAGTTCACCGACTGGGTGAGGTCCTTCCAGGTGCCCGAGACCCCCTGCACCTCGGCCTGGCCGCCCAGGATGCCCTCGGTGCCCACCTCGCGGGCCACCCTGGTCACCTGCTCGGCGAAGTTCGAGAGCTGGTCCACCATCGTGTTGAGGGTGTTCTTCAGCTCCAGGATCTCGCCCCGCGCGTCCACGTCGATCTTCTGCGACAGGTCACCGCGGGCCACCGCCGTGGCGACCTGCGCGATGTTGCGCACCTGGGTGGTGAGGTTCCCGGCCATGCCGTTCACCGAGTCCGTGAGGTCACGCCACACCCCGGCCACCCCCGGCACCTGCGCCTGACCGCCGAGGCGCCCGTCCGTGCCCACCTCGCGGGCCACCCGGGTCACCTGGTCGGCGAAGGCGGAGAGCTGGTCGACCATCGTGTTGATGGTGTTCTTCAGCTCCAGGATCTCGCCCCGCGCGTCCACGTCGATCTTCTGCGACAGGTCACCGCGGGCCACCGCCGTCGTCACCTGCGCGATCTGCCGCACCTGCGAGGTCAGGTTGCCGGCCATGAAGTTCACCGAGTCGGTGAGCTCCCGCCAGCGCCCGGAGGCGCCGTCGACCCGCGCCTGCCCGCCCAGCCGGCCCTCGGTGCCCACGTCCCGTGCCATCCGGGTGACCTGGTCCGCGAACGACGACAGCTGCGACACCATCGTGTTGACGGTGTTCTTCAGCTCCAGCATCTCGCCGGCCACGTCCACGGTGACCTTCTGCGACAGGTCACCGTTGGCGACCGCCGTCGTCACCTGCGCGATGTCCCGCACCTGACCTGTCAGGTTGCGGAAGGCGGTGTTCACCGAGTCGGTGAGGTCCTTCCACGTCCCCGCCGCTCCCTGCACCTCGGCCTGGCCGCCGAGCAGACCCTCGACCCCGACCTCCCGGGCCACCCGTGTCACCTCGGAACCGAAGGCGGACAGCTGGTCCACCATCGTGTTGACGGTGTTCTTCAGCTCCAGCATCTCGCCGGCCACGTCCACGGTGACCTTCTGCGACAGGTCACCGTTGGCGACCGCCGTCGTC
>NZ_JBHXSA010000005.1:320569-324814 GCF_042716475.1 Streptomyces sp. NPDC058671
CGTCGTCACCTGCGCGATGTCCCGCACCTGCGTGGTGATGTTCCGGAAGACGGTGTTCACCGAGTCCGTGAGGTCCTTCCACGTCCCCGCCGCACCCGGCACCTGCGCCTGACCGCCGAGCAGACCCTCCGCACCGACCTCACCCGACACCCGGGTCACCTCGTCGGCGAACGTCCGCAGCGTCTTGGTCATCTGGTTGATCGTGTCCGCCAGCTGCGCGATCTCCCCGCGCGCCGACACCCGCACCTTCTGCGACAGATCGCCGTTGGCGACCGCCGTCGTCACCTCGGCGATGCCCCGCACCTGGTTGGTCAGGTTGCCGGCCATGGTGTTGACGGAGTCCGTGAGGTCCTTCCACACACCGGCGACGCCGGCCACCTCGGCCTGACCGCCGAGCTCCCCCTCCGTACCCACCTCGCGGGCGACACGGGTCACCTCGGACGAGAACGACGACAGCTGGTCCACCATCCGGTTGACGGTGTTCTTCAGCTCCAGCATCTCGCCGGCCACGTTCGCCGTGACCTTCTGCGACAGATCGCCGTTGGCGACCGCCGTCGTCACCAGGGCGATGTCCCGCACCTGGGCCGTCAGCCGGTTCGCCATGGTGTTGACCGAGTCCGTGAGGTCCTTCCACGAGCCGGACACCCCGCGCACCTGCGCCTGCCCGCCCAGCTTGCCGTCCGTGCCCACCTCGACGGCGACCCGGGTCACCTCGGACGCGAACACCGACAGCTGGTCGACCAGGTTGTTGGCGGTACGGGCGACCTTCAGGAACTCCCCGCGCAGCGGCCGGACCGTCCCGTCGGCACCCTCCGAACGCAGGTCCATCCGCTGATCCAGATCGCCCTCGGCCACCGCCGAGAGCACCCGTCCCACCTCGGACACCGGCCGGGCAAGATCGTCGACGAGCGCGTTCGCGGCCTCGATCGCCGCCGCCCACGCCCCCTCACCGGCCCCGGCCTCCAGACGCTCGGACAGCTTGCCCTCGCGCCCCACCACCCGGCGGACCCGCGACAGCTCCCCCGTCACGTGCATCTGCCGGTCCGCGACCTCGTTGAACACGGCGGAGATCTCCGCCATGACCCCGTCGCCGGACACCGTGAGCCGCCTGCGGAGGTTGCCGTCCCGCATCGACACCAGTGCGGCCAGCAACCGCTCCAGCGCCGCCGCGTCCACCTGCACCGTCCCCCCACGGGAACGCCCGCCCCTCGCGCGCGTGCCAGTGCCTCCGCCGCGTCGCGCCGCCGTGCCAGCTTCCACCGTGTCCCTCCCGAAAGGGGTCGACCGTCGTACCGCTCCGGCTCCCGCCGGTAGCCTGCCCAGTGTTTCACCGTCACCGAACCAGGCGATAACAGTTCGGCAGCTTCGCACATGCGTCCCTACCCCCGGGGGACGGAATCAGCGTGACCGGCATCCGCTGGGACAGTGAAGGTAAGTAACCTGGCTTGCGACTGTCCACTCGCCCCGGTCAGCCCGGCGGGGGCGGCGCGGTGCGCGCACGACCACCGGGCAGCGGGAGGGACAGACCGAGCATGGCAGAGCCGGGCGTCGAGACGCGTACGAGGAGTTCAGTGATCACCGCGCGGGCGACTGCGACCTTCGAGCCCGTCGGGCGATCGGTCGCGGCCGCCCGCGCCTTCGTCCGGGACACCCTCCAGGGCTGGGGACACCCCGAGCTCGTCGACGACGCCGTCGTCCTCACGAGCGAGCTCGTCACCAACGCGGTCATCCACGCCGGCACCGCCGCCGAAGTCCTCTGCCTCCGCGCCGACGACAGCATCCGCGTCGAGGTCGCCGACCGCTACCCCGAGCGCGAGATCCCCGTCCAGAGCGGCCGGTCCCTCGGCAGCCCCGACCGCGAGAACGGCCGGGGCCTGCTGCTCTGCGCCGCCCTCGCCCACCGCTGGGGCGTCGACTACTCCCCCACCCGCAAGCACGTCTGGTTCCACCTCGACCTGCCCCGACGCCCGGTCGGCACCCGCTCCGCGGGCCCCGTCCTGCCCGACGCGCTCCTGCCGGTCGCCGACAGCCGGGTCCGCGTCGCCGTCGCGCAGATCGACCGCGGTGGCGCCGTCACCGCCTGGAACGAGCACGCGGAGGAACTCTTCGGTCACACCTCCGAGCAGGTCACCGGCAAACCCCTCGGCGACCTCGCCGCCTGGCCCCACACCCCCGGCATCGGCACCGGACTCGCCGAGGCCCTCCGTCTCTCCCGCTGGGAGGGCAGCTACGGCATCCGCTGCGCCGACGGCCGTGTCATCCCCGTCTACGCCTCGCACCTCCGGGTCCGCGACGCCCAGGGCGAGCCCTCCACCGTCTGCCTCCTGGTCCGCGAGCACGAGCGGGCCGTCCTCCAGACCCCGCAGCGCCCCACCGCCGAGCCGGGCGCCGAGAGCCGCACCGCGGACCCCTTCGAGGTCTTCATCGGCTCCCCCGCCCCCGACGACCTCGACGGCCTGCTCCAGCGCACGGTCGAACGCGCCCGCGACATGCTCGACGGCGACGCCGCCTTCCTGCTCCTCGCCACCGACGACGAGACGGAACTCGAGGTACGGGCGACCACCGGCCTCCCCGCCGCCCGCCAGCGCTTCGCCCGCGTCCCCGTCGAGACCGGCGCCAGCCGTTACGGCTCCGCCCGCATGCCCGCCGTCCACGAGGACCTGGCCGCCGTCCCCGGCGCCGTCCCCCTCCTCGAAGGCACCGGCATGCGCTCGGTGGTCACCGTCCCGCTCAAGGTCGAGGGCCGGCTCACCGGCTCCCTCGGCGTCGCGGCGGAGAGCGCGAACCGCTACTCCAACGAGGAGGCGCTCCGCCTCCAGTTCGCCGCCGACCGCATCGCCCTCGCGGTCGAGTCGGCCCGCCTCGGCGAGCTGGAGCGTCTCCGCCGCGGCTCCCTCAGCTTCCTGGTCGAGGCCTCCGACCTCCTGGCCGGCACCCTCGACCGCGACCAGACACTGGCCCTGATGGCCCAGATGACGGTCCCGACCCTCGCCACCTGGTGCGCGGTCTACACGATCGCCGACCAGACCTCCGATCCGTACCTCTCCTACGTCCTGCACGAGGACGAGGACCGCATCGACGGCCTCAAGGCACTGCTCTCCTCCATCGCCCCGCCCGACCCGGTGCCGACCCCCGGCGCCCGCGTCTGGACCGCGCCGGGAGACGCCGCCCACCGAGCCGCCCTCAGCGCCTCGGTCCGCGCCCTCGACCACCCCACGAGCCCGCTGTCCTCCGGCATCGACATCACCCTGACCACCGCGAGCACGGTCGCCGGCGAGACGGTCGTCCTGCCGCTGGTGGCCCGCAACCGGGTCATCGGCATGCTCACCCTGGGCAGGCCCTCGGAGGACCACTTCCGCCAGGAGATCCTGGAGCTCGCCGAGGACCTCTCGCGCCGGGCCGCCCTCGCCCTGGACAACGCCCGCCTGTACTCGGAGCGGGTGGCGATCAGCCAGTCCCTCCAGCGCAGCCTCCTGCCGCCCGGCCTCCCCGACATCCCGGGCGTCGAGGTGGACGTCATCTACCGAGCGGCCGGCGAGGGCAACGAGGTGGGAGGCGACTTCTACGACCTCTTCCCGATCAGCGACGGGGCTTACGGCTTCGCCATCGGCGACGTCTGCGGTACGGGCCCCGAAGCCGCCGCCGTCACCGGCCTGGCCCGTCACGCCCTGCGTCTCCTGGCCCGCGAGGGCTTCGGCGGTCCGGCCGTCCTGGAGCGCCTGAACGCGGCGATCCTCGACGAGGGCGCCCGCAGCCGCTTCCTCACCCTGCTGTACGGAGAGATGCGCCCGCAGGAGGACGGCTCGGCGATCCTCAAGGTCGTGTGCGCCGGTCACCCCCTCCCGCTCCGACTCCGCCAGGACGGCACGGTCGAGCCGTCGGCCGAGCCCCAGCCGCTCTTGGGCGTCATGGAGGACCTGGAGCTGTACGAGCAGACGATCACGCTCGACCCGGGTGACGTCCTCCTCTGCGTCACGGACGGCGTGACGGAACGCCGTGAGGGCACCCGCATGCTGGGCGACGACGGCTTGGCGGAGGTCCTCAAGACCTGCACGGGCCTGACGGCCGGCGCGGTGGCCGCCCGGGTCCTCCGCGCGGTGGAGCGCTTCGCCCAGGCTCCCGCCTCCGACGACATGGCCATCCTGGCGATGCGCCTCAGAGAACCGGACGACCGCTGACGAGACGGGGGGGGGCCCCCCCCCGGTGGGGGGCGGCCGCCGCCGGGGGAGGGCCGGGAACAAAAAA
>NZ_JBHXSA010000006.1:0-45536 GCF_042716475.1 Streptomyces sp. NPDC058671
CCGGCCACCCAGGCTCCGGCCCAGACCCCGGCCCCGGCCCCCGCCCCCGCCCCCCCCGCCCCCGCGGCTCCGGCCGCACCGGCCGAGGACGGCGCGTACGTCACCCCGCTGGTCCGCAAGCTCGCCACCGAGAACGGTGTCGACCTGGGCGCCGTCAAGGGCTCGGGCGTCGGCGGCCGTATCCGCAAGCAGGACGTCCTCGCCGCCGCCGAGGCCAAGAAGGCCGCCCCGGCCCCCGCCGCCGCTCCGGCAGCCGCGAAGGCCCCGGCCCTCGAGACCTCCCCGCTGCGCGGTCAGACCGTCAAGATGACCCGCATGCGCAAGGTCATCGGCGACAACATGATGAAGGCGCTGCACGGCCAGGCCCAGCTGACCTCGGTCGTCGAGGTCGACATCACCAAGCTGATGAAGCTGCGCGGCCGCGCGAAGGACGCCTTCGCCGCCCGTGAGGGCGTCAAGCTGTCCCCGATGCCGTTCTTCGTGAAGGCGGCGGCCCAGGCGCTGAAGGCCCACCCGGTCATCAACGCCCGGATCAACGAGGACGAGGGCACGATCACCTACTTCGACACCGAGAACATCGGTATCGCGGTGGACTCCGAGAAGGGTCTGATGACCCCGGTCATCAAGGGTGCGGGCGACCTCAACATCGCCGGCATCTCGAAGAAGACCGCGGAGCTGGCCGGCGCCGTGCGCGCCAGCAAGATCACCCCGGACGACCTGGCCGGCGCGACCTTCACCATCTCCAACACCGGTTCGCGCGGCGCGCTGTTCGACACGATCATCGTGCCCCCGAACCAGGTCGCCATCCTGGGCATCGGCGCCACCGTGCGCCGTCCGGTCGTCATCGACCACCCGGACCTGGGTGAGACGATCGCGATCCGCGACATGACGTACGTCGCGCTGTCCTACGACCACCGTCTGGTGGACGGCGCCGACGCCGCCCGCTACCTGACGGCGGTCAAGGCGATCCTGGAGGCCGGCGAGTTCGAGGTCGACCTCGGTCTGTAAGGCCGTGTGAGGGCCGTACGCCCGACTGGCAACGTAACGAGCCTCACCTGCGGCGCCCCCGTCCGGAAGTGTTTCCGGGCGGGGGCGCCGCCGTATTGTCTAAGGGTCAACACTCCCCGAGGAGCCTTCATGACCGTCCCCGTCGTCCACTCGCTGCGCGAACAGATCCGCGAGCACATCGTGGAGGGGATCGTCAGCGGCCGCTGGAAGCCGGGCGAGCGGATCGTGGAGCGCCGGATCGCGACCGAGCTGGAGGTCTCCCAGACCCCGGTCCGCGAGGCGCTGCGCGAGCTGGAGTCGCTGCGCCTGATCGAGTCGGCGCCGAACAAGGGCGTCCGGGTCCGCAATCTGACCGCGGCGGACCTGGAGGAGAGCTACCCCGTACGCGCGGGTCTGGAGCAGATCGCGGCCGAGCTGGCGGCCCGGCGGCTCGCGGCGGACTGCTCGGCCCTGGAGCCGCACGTGGCGGCCCTGTACGAGGCGGACGCGACCTCCGACGGGACGGCGCAGGTGCGGCACACGGTGGCGTTCCACCGGGAGCTGGTGAAGGCCGCGGGGAACGGGGTGCTCCTGCACACCTGGGAGACGCTGGGCATCGAGGTCTTCACGGCCCTGTCGATCCGCTGGCTCGGCACGGTCCAGAAGTCGTACGCGGAGGAGCACCAGGAGCTGGTGGAGGCCTTCCGCAGGGGCGATCCGAACATCGGCGCGCTGGTGAAGGCGCATGTGCTGGGCTGCGCGCCGAGGGCCTGAAGCCATAGCTGCACGCACAGTGAGCGGGTCCACCGTCCGGTGGGCCCGCTCATTCGTGCGGGCATCTTCTCAGAAAGCCGCTCCCACCTGCGAAAACGGGGGGAAAATCCGGCACCGGGTGCCCTGTTTCGCGGCACCCTGTGCCGACTTTCTCGATCTGAAGAGGTTTTCCCCTTCAACCCTTTGATCGATCATCGATCGGCGGCTTACAGTCTTCGGCGGGCCGCTACCCGGCCCTTCGCCCTGTCCTGCCAGACACGGCACCCCTTCTCCACCCCACCTGTCCGGAAGGCGGCGATCATGACCGATCCCGTAGGCAAGACTCCGAGCGAGCTCGACCAGCTCCCGGACCGTGACACCGAGGAGACCGCCGAGTGGGCGGCCTCCCTGGACGCCGTCACCAAGGCCGCCGGCCCCCACCGGGCCGCCTACCTGATGCGCCGCACGCTCCAGCACGCCGAGGGCGCGGGCCTCGCCCTGCCCAAGCTGCTGGAGACGGACTACGTCAACACCATCCCGACCTCCGCCGAGCCGACGGGCGCCGCGTTCGACGGCGACGAGGACATGGAGCGCCGGATCACCGCCTGGAACCGGTGGAACGCGGCGGCGATGGTCTCCCGCGGCTCCAAGTACGGCGTCGGCGGCCACATCGCCACCTTCGCCTCGGCCGCCTGGCTGTACGAGACCGGCTTCAACCACTTCTTCAAGGGCAAGGACTCCGGAGACGCGGCCGGTTCCGGCGACCAGCTCTACATCCAGGGTCACGCCGCCCCCGGCATCTACGCCCGCGCGTTCCTGGACGGGCGCCTGAACGAGGCCCACCTCGACAACTTCCGGCAGGAGTCGGGCGGCAACGGCCTGCCCTCCTACCCGCACCCGCGCCGCCTCCCCTGGCTGTGGGAGTTCCCCACCGTCTCCATGGGTCTCGGCCCGCTCTCCGCGATCTACCAGGCGCGCTTCAACCGCTACCTGACCAACCGCGCCATCAAGGACGTCTCCGCCTCGCACGTGTGGGCGTTCCTCGGTGACGGCGAGATGGACGAGCCCGAGTCGACCGCGGCCCTCGCCCTCGCCGCCCGCGAGGGTCTGGACAACCTGACCTTCGTCATCAACTGCAACCTGCAGCGCCTCGACGGTCCGGTCCGCGCCAACTTCAAGATCGTGCAGGAGCTGGAGGCCCAGTTCCGCGGCGCCGGCTGGAACGTCGTGAAGTCGCTGTGGGGCAACGCCTGGGACGAGCTGTTCGCGCTCGACACCACCGGCGCCCTCGTCCGCCGCCTCCGCGAGGTGCCGGACGCGCAGGTCCAGACGTACCAGACCCGCGACGCCGCCTACATCCGCCAGGACTTCTTCGGCAAGGACCCGGCGCTCGTCGCCATGGCGCAGCTGCTGAGCGACGACAAGATCCTGGAGTGCTTCCACCTCTCGCGCGGTGGCCACGAGCCGCGCAAGGTGTACGCCGCGTACAAGGCCGCCCTGGAGTTCAAGGGCGCGCCGACGGTCATCCTCGCGCAGACCGTCAAGGGCTTCACCCTCGGTGAGGGCTTCGCGTCGAAGAACGCGAACCACCAGATGAAGAAGCTCTCGAACGACGAGTTCAAGAACATGCGCGACCTGCTCGACCTGCCGATCCCGGACGCGCGGTTCGCCGACGGCCAGGTGCCCTACGGCCACCCCGGCGCCGACTCCCCCGAGGTCCGCTACCTCCAGGAGCGCAGGGCGGCCCTCGGCGGCCCGGCCCCGGCCCGCCGCACCCAGCCGCTCGCCCCGCTTCCGGCCCCGGCCGAGAAGGCCTTCACGGCTTTCGACAAGGGCTCCGGCTCGCAGTCGATGGCGACGACGATGGCGTTCGTACGGCTCGTCAAGGACCTGATCCGCGACAAGGAGACCGGCAGGCGCTGGGTCCCGATCGTCCCGGACGAGGCCCGCACCTTCGGTATGGAGAGCCTCTTCCCGTCGCTCGGCATCTACTCGCCGAAGGGACAGACGTACGAGCCGGTCGACCGCGACCAGCTGATGTACTACAAGGAGGCCGTCGACGGTCAGATCCTCAACGAGGGGATCACCGAGGCCGGTTCGATGGCCGACTTCATCGCCGCTTCCACCGCGTACTCCACGCACGGCGAGGCGATGATCCCGTTCTACATCTTCTACTCCATGTTCGGCTGGCAGCGGACCGCCGACCAGATGTGGCAGCTCGGCGACCAGCTCGGCCGGGGCTTCCTCGTCGGCGCCACCGCGGGCCGTACGACCCTGACCGGTGAGGGCCTCCAGCACGCCGACGGCCACTCGCCGGTGATCGCGGCGACGAACCCGGCGGCGCTGACGTACGACCCGGCGTTCGCCTACGAGGTCGCGGTCATCGTCAAGGAGGGTCTGCGCCGGATGTACGGCGAGGCCGCCGAGGGCGAGGACCAGAACGTCTTCTACTACCTCACCGTCTACAACGAGCCGATGCCGCAGCCGGCCAAGCCGGCCGGGATCGACGAGGGCATCGTCAAGGGCCTCTACCGGTTCAACACGGCGGAGTCGGCCGGTCTCGACCTCCCGGCGAACGCCCCGCGCATCCAGCTCCTCTCCTCCGGCACGGCCATCCACTGGGCCCTGGAGGCGCAGAAGCTGCTCGCCGCCGAGTGGGGCGTGGGCGCCGACGTGTGGTCCGCGACCTCCTGGACGGAGCTGCGGCGCGACGCCCTGGAGGCCGACGCTGCGCTGCTGCGCGGCGAGGAGCGGGTGCCGTACATCCGCCAGGCCCTGGAGGGCGTCGGCTCCCCGGTCCTCGCCGTCTCCGACTACATGCGCCAGGTCCCGGACCAGATCGCGCAGTGGGTCGAGCAGGACTGGTCCTCGCTGGGCGCCGACGGCTTCGGCCTGTCGGACACCCGTGACGCGGCCCGCCGCCACTTCGGCGTCGACGCCCAGTCGATCGTCGTCGCGGCGCTCGCGCAGCTCGCGCGGCGCGGCGAGGTGCGGGCGACGTCCGTGAAGGAGGCGCGCGAGCGCTACGGCCTCTGAGGCCCGACTGTCGGTGCGGGCACGCATGATGGGTTCATGCGTGCCGCCCGGCTGATCAAGATGGTCCTGCTGCTCCAGTCCCGTCCCTCGATGACGGCGGCCGAACTGGCCGAGGAGCTGGAGGTGTCCGAACGGACCGTCACCCGTGACGCCCTCGCCCTCTCCGAGGCGGGGGTTCCGGTGTACGCGGACCGGGGCAGGACCGGCGGGTACCGGCTCGTCGGCGGCTACCGTACCCGTCTCACCGGCCTGGCGCGCGGCGAGGCCGAGGCGCTGTTCCTGTCCGGACTGCCGGGCGCGCTGCGGGACATGGGCCTGGAGGACGCGGCGTCGGCGGCCCGGCTCAAGGTGTCGGCGGCGCTGCTGCCCTCGCTGCGGGACGCGCCCCGCACGGCGGCCCAGCGCTTTCACCTGGACGCGCCCGGCTGGTACCAGGAGCCGGTGACCCCGCAGCTGCTCCCGGCGCTCGCGGAGGCGGTCTGGGACGACCGGTGCGTCCGGGTCCGCTACCGGCGCGGGGGCGGTACGGAGGTGGAGCGGGAGCTGCGGCCGTACGGGCTCGTCCTGAAGGCGGGCGTCTGGTACGCGTGCGCGTGGACGGACGGCTCGTTCCGTACGTACCGGGTGGACCGGTTCACGGCGGTGTCGGTGGGCGAGGACCGCTTCGAGCGGGATCCGGACTTCGACCTGCCCGCGTTCTGGTCCGACCGCTCCCACGAGTTCACGCGCTCCCTCCTCCGGGCCGAGGCGGTCCTGCGTCTGACGGCGGCGGGAGCGCGGCGGCTTCCGTACGTGACGGACCGGGCGGCGGCGGAGGATGCCCTCGCGGCGGGCACCGCCGAGACCGACGGCCGCCTCCGGGTGCGCCTGCGCGTCGAGAACGAGGAGGTCGCCTTCGGTCAGCTCCTGGGTCTGGGTCCGGAGGCGGAGGTGCTGGCCCCGGACACGCTCCGGAAGCGGTTCGCGGAGGCGGCCCGGGGCCTGGGAGAGCTGTACGGGTAGGCGGGCCCGGCCGGGGCTACCGGTAGTCGTCCACGGACGCGTTCTCGTCCGTCTCCTTCGCGATGATGAAGCCCCAGCCGTCCGGCCGCGATCCGTCGGCGTCGGTGAAGCCGTACTCCTTCGCCATTTGGCCGCTGGAGAGGGACCGGCCGTTCCAGCGGGCCCGGTCGGGGTCGGCGGCGAGGGCGGCGATCGCGCGGCCCACGTACACCGGGGACTCGGCGACGGCGAAGTCGGGGAGCTTCTCGGCGGCGTCGCGCCAGTTGTCCTCGGTCACGCCGAAGTGGTCCAGCATCTGTTCCGAGCGGAGCCAGCCCGGAGTGATCGCGACCGCCGTGCCGCCGGACGGCTCCAGCTCGCGCGCGAGGCCGAACGCCATCCGGATCGGCGCGTTCTTGGCGAGGTCGTAGTAGATGTTCTCGCGGTACCGGGTGTTGTTGTACTCGGCCGTGCCGTCGGTGACCTCGACGAGGAGGCATCCGGGGTGCCGTACGAGCAGCGGTGTGGCCGCCGCGCTGGTGACGAGGTGGCTCTTCACGCCCAGCTCCAGCATGCGCAGGCCGTCGGCGAGTTCCATCTCCCAGATCTTCTTGCCGAAGCCGGCGATGACCAGGTGCTCGCCGCCCCAGATGTCGTTGACGAGGACGTCGAGCCGCCCCCGCTCCCGGTCGATCCGGTCGACGAGGGACCGGACCTGTTCCACCTCCAGATGGTCGGTGGGGACGGCGACGCCCTCCCCGCCGGCGGCCGTCACCAGTTCGGCGGTCTCCTCGATGGTCTCGGTCGCCCGGCCGACCTCGCTGAGCTTCTCGCGGGTGGTGCGGCCGGTGACGTACACGGTGGCGCCGGCGGCCCCGAGCTGGACGGCGATGGCCCGTCCGGCTCCTCGGGTGGCGCCCGCGACCAGGCAGATCCGTCCGTGCAGTGGCTTCGTCTCAGTCGTCATGGGCACCAGCGTGTCAGCAAATGACGACACCTTCTGTCCTGATTGATTCGGCCTTTCCGGGTGCGTCGCGTCCTGCGAACCAGGATGCTTGTCCCGTGATGGACGAGACGGAGTTCTGGCAGATCATCGACACCTCCCGCGAGGAAGCCGAGGGCGACCCCGAGGAGCAGGCCGATCTGCTCGTGGAGCGGCTGACCCGCCTCGACCCCGACTCCGTGCTCGACTACGCGCGCCACTTCGAGGCCCGCTACAACCGCGCGTACCTCTGGGACCTGTGGGGCGCGGCGGCCGTGCTGTTCGACGGGGCGGGGGACGAGACCTTCGACTCGTTCCGTTGCTGGCTCATCGGGCAGGGCCGGGAGGTCTACGAGGGCGCGGTGCACGATCCGGACGCGCTGGCGGAGCTGCTCGGCGACTTCGACGTGGAGATCGACGGGGACGGTGAGGAGATCGGTTTCGCGGCGGACGAGGCGTACGAGCGGCTGACCGGCGCCGAGACGCCCGATCTGGGCATCCCCATGCCGGGCGGGGAGCCGCTCGGCACCCCCTTCGACCTGGCGGACGACGAGGTGCTGGCCAGCCGCTTCCCCCGGCTGTGGGAGCGCTTCGGCGCCGGGTAGGCCGGCCGGGGCGTCCCTCGCCGGCCGGGCCGGGCCGGCGGGCGCTCGTCAGAAGGGCGTGCCGCCGTCGACGCGGATCTCGGTGCCGGTGACGAACCTTCCGTCCTCGCTCGCCGGCATCGCGACGAACCCCGCGACGGTCTCGGATCCGCGAAGCCCTGGCCGAGGGCGGGGGCGAGCTTCGCGAAGAGGGTCCAGCGGTGTCCTCGGGCAGGCCGGGGCCGACGCTGCGGCGTCCGGCGCCGGTGCCGTCGGTCATGCCGGAGGAGAGGGAGCCGGGCTGGACGGCGGTGAAGCGGATGCCCTGCTTGGCGTACTCGGCGGCGAGCGCGTGGGGCATGGACCGGATGCCGCCGATTGCCGGCCGCGCAGGCCGCCCTGTGGGGGTGGGCGAACCTCGCGGAGGTGGAGGAGAGGTTCACCACCGCCGCCCGGCGTCACTCCGTGAGTGACCGGCCCATGAGCACGTCGTCCACGGGCACGCCGTCGAAGAGGAACTCCCCCGGGAGCACACCCTCGACCGCGAAGCCCTCGGAGGCGTAGAGCGCTCGGGCCGGGGCGTTGTGCCCGAGGACCCGGAGCGTGATCCGGACGGCGCCGTCCGCGCGCGCCTTGTCCATCGCGGCCCGCAGCAGCGCCCGCGCCACACCCCGCCCACGGACGGACTCGGCCACGACGAGGCCCTGGATCTGGCGTACGTGGGCGTTGGACGCGAGCCGGGTCGGCGGCGCCACCCGGACATAGCCGACGACGGCCCCCTCGCTCACCGCGACCAGGTAGTCATCGGGCCGGTGGCGCTCGTCGAAGAACGGCTCGTACGGCGGGACGGGCGCGGGCAGCACCGCGTGGAGGGGCGACCAGGCGGCCCGGTCGAGCGCGCCGAGGGCGTCCGCGTCCCCGGCTGCGGCCCCGCGTATCCCTGTCTCCGACACCCTCATGACGGCCACTGTGCCATGCGCCCGGCCGGGGAGGGCAGGATGACCCCATGCAGCGTTCCGCCACCCGCAAGCGTGTCGCCGTCACCGGCGCCTCCGGGCTCATCGGCTCGGCCCTCGTCCGCTCCCTGCGCGCCGACGGCCATGACGTCCTCCGGCTCGTCCGCCGCCCGGCCCGGGCGGCCGACGAGGTCGAATGGGATCCCAAGCGGCTGTACGTCGACGCCGCCGGGCTCGTCGGCGTCGATTCCGTCGTGCACCTGGCGGGCGCCGGGGTCGGCGAGCGCCGGTGGAGCGAGGCGTACAAGCAGGAGATCCGGGACAGCCGGGTGCTCGGCACGATGGCCGTCTCCCAGGCCCTCGCCTCGCTGGCGCAGCCGCCGGAGAGCCTGGTGTGCGGCACGGCGCTCGGCTGGTACGGGGACACCGGCAGCCGCGCGGTCGACGAGAGCGCCCCCTCCGGCACGGGTTTCCTGCCCGAGGTCTGCGTGGAGTGGGAGGCCGCCGCGGCTCCCGCCGAGGAGGCGGGCATCCGGGTCACCTACGCCCGTACCGGCCTGGTGGTGGCGCGCGAGGGCGGGGCCTGGGGGCGGCTCTTCCCCGTCTTCCGCGCCGGGCTCGGCGGACGGATGGGCGACGGCCGCCAGTACTGGTCGTTCATCTCCCTCCACGACGAGGTGGCCGCCCTGCGCCATCTCGTCGACACCCCGTCGCTCTCCGGCCCGGTGAACCTGACGGCCCCCGACCCGGTCACCAACCGCGAGGTGACGGCGGCGATGGGCCGGGTCCTGCGCCGTCCGACCCTGTTCACCGTGCCCGCTCCGGCCCTGAAGGCGGTCCTCGGGGACTTCGCGCAGGACGTGCTGGGCAGTCAGCGGGTGCTGCCGGGGCGGCTGTTGGAGACCGGTTTCGACTTCGCGTTCCCGACGATCGACGACTCGATCAGGGCGGCGGCCGGCTGAGCGCTGACGGCGGGCGGCGCGCGGCGGGAAAGCGGCGGCGGGCGGCCTGACGAGGGCGCCGGGCGGCGGAGCGGGGTGCTCCCCTCGTACCCCGGGACCACCGGTCTCCGCGCCTCTGCGCTCCCCCGTGCCGCACGCACCCCCGGTACGCGCGGCTGGCACCCGTGGGAGCGCTGCCTAGGCTCGACCCGAACCGCGAACTCGGGCATTCCGGGGGCTCGTTGGGGGCATAGGCCTCCCACCGGCCGCGCCGACCTGGGGAGGGGCACGTGCTCAGCAGCGCAGACAGCGCAAGGAACGCACAGCGTACGGACGTCGTGGAGGCCGTCGACGTCGTGATCGTGGGAGCGGGGGTCGCGGGGCTCGCGGCCGCCCAGCGGCTGACCGGCGCGGGGCTGTCCGTCGCCGTCCTGGAGGCGGAGTCCCGGATCGGGGGCCGGATGGCGACCGACACCGTCGACGGCTTCCTCCTCGACCGGGTCGGGCCCGTGCTCACCCTGTCGCCGGAGGAGCTGCGGGCCACCCCGGGGCTCGACGGCCTCGTGCTGCGCCCCTTCGCCCCGGGAGTGCTCGTGCACAGCGACGGGCGGTACGCGCGATGGGGCGCTCCGCATCCGCGCCGGGTCGCCGGAGCGGCCAGGGGCGGGGGCAACCGGAGCGTGGGGGGAGCGTTCAGCGTCGCGCGCGCCCTCGCGAGCGCCCCCCGTCATCCGGCGTACTCGCTCGACCAGGCGCGGCTCGGCGCCTCCCTCGTCCGGCTCGCCGCGACCCCGACGCAGCGTCTCCTGACCCGGCCCGAGCGGACGGCGCGCGAGGCACTCACCGCGCGGCTGCCCGCCAGGACCGTGCAGGGGGTGTTGCGGCCGCTGCTCGCGGCGCTCCTCGGCGACCCGGACCTCGGCACGTCGAGCCGCCACGCGGACCTGGCGCTGCGCGCCTTCGCCCGGGGCTGGGCGGCCGTCCCCGAGGGCGGTTCGGGGGCGCTTCCCGAGCGGCTCGCCGCCGCGCTGCCGCCGGGCACGGTCCGTACCGGGGTACGGGTGACGGAGGCGTCCGTCACCCGGGTCACGACGGCGGAGCACGGGGTGTTCCGGTGCCGTTCGGTACTGCTGGCGACGGGGGCGCGGACGGCGGCGGCGCTGCTTCCTGGCCTGCGGACGCCTGCCTTCCACTCGGTGACGGTGCTCCACCACACGGCGCCCGTGGCACCCGCGGGGGACCCGACGCTGCTCCTGGAGTCCGACCCGGGCGGGCCGGTGGCGCACACGGCCGTGATGAGCGCGGTCGACCCGCGCCGGGCGCCGGAGGGCCGGGCGCTGATCACCTCGACGGTGCTGGGGACGCCGCCGGACGACACGGAACGGCGGGTCCGCAAGCACCTGGCCACGCTGTACGGGACGTCCACCGACGAATGGGAGCTGATCGGCCTGCGCCACACCCGGGACGCGTATCCGGCGATGACCCCGCCGCACGACGCCCGCCGCCCGGTCCGGCTGCTCTCGGGCCTCTACGTCTGCGGCGACCACCGCGCCACGGCCACCCCCCAGGGCGCCCTCTCCTCCGCCGCCCGAGCCGCCCGAGCCCTCCTGACGGACCTGGGCGTCCGGGTCCCCCCACGAGGAGAGGCGCACGGGGAGGCTGCTTGAGGAGGGGCCACGGCGGCCACGGTCGCGGGCGTGGGCCACGAGCGCGCGGGCCCGGGGCTCGGCTCCCCCGCCGCCCCCTCAGCCGATCGCGGCCACCCGGTCGCGGTACGTGCGCGCCGCCGCCGCGTCCCGGTACGGCTCCAGGCGGCGCTCGAAGTCGCGTACGTACTCCACGGCCCGGGCCGACCGCATCTCCGAGGCCTGCTGCGCCGCCTCGGCCCCGAGCGCGCACGCCTGGTCCAGTTCGCCGAGGGCGAGGCGGGACGTGGCGAGGACGACCCGGCAGAAGAGCCGGCTGCGGGCGAAGCCGGGGGCGCGGAGCTGGAGGGCCCGTTCGGCGTGCTGCGCGGCGGGCCGGTACTGCTGGAGGTCGCGGTGGCAGTGCCCCAGCTCGTCGGCGAGCTGGGCCTCGTCGAAGGTCCGGGCCCAGTACGGCACCTCGTCGCCAGGCCGGGCCGCATCGAGGGCCCGCTCGGCCCGTACGAGGGAGGCACTGCACGCGCGTGCCTCGCCGAGGACCGCGTGCCCCCGCGCCTCCACCGCGTGCAGCATCGCCTGGACGACGGGGGGCGCGGCGGCTCCGACGCCCTGCTGGGCGACCCGGGCGAGCTGCACGGCCTCCCTGCCGTGGCCGAGGTAGACGGCCTGGCAGCTCATGGTGAGGAGCACGTACGAGCCGTAGGCCCGGTCCCCCGCGGCCTGGGCCAGGCGCAGCGCCTGGACGAAGTAGCGCTGGGCGAGGCCGTGGGCGGCGATGTCGTACGAGGTCCAGCCGGCGAGCCGGGTGAGGTCGGCGGCGGCGGCGAAGAGGCGCCGGCCGACGGCCTCCCCGTAGGTCCCGCGCAGCATCGGTTCGGTCTCGTGCTCCAGGTAGCGGACGAGGGCCTGGCGGGCGTGGCCGCCGCCGTAGGCGTGGTCGAGGGTGCGGAAGAGTTCGCCGACCGAGCGGAGGGCGGCGATGTCGCCGCTGGAGACCCGCTGGCCGGGCCCCCGGTCCGTACCGCGCTGGCGTGGCACGGAGAAGCGGCCCTGGGGCGGGACCCGGGGGTCGTTCGGGAGACGCGTGTCGTGCCCGATCCGGGGGTCGTGCGGGACCCGGGCCTCGGTCAGGGTCGTGCTCGCCGTCGTGGTGAAGGAGCGGGGGCCGGGGCCGGACGGAAGGTCCCCGCGTGCCACCCGGTCGTCCGCGCGGCCGATCAGCCAGTCGCGGCTGGGGACGACCAGGCCCGCCGGGGTGAAGGCGATCTTGCGGAGTTCCGCGTGGCTGCCGGAGTCCTTGCGCCACAGGCCGCTGACGATGTCGACGGCCTCCTCGGGGGTCGCGGCGAACTCCAGGCCCGCGTAGACGGGCGCGCAGGCGTCGAGGCCGAGGTCCTGGGCGGAGAGGCGGCGGCCGAGTCGGCGGGTGAAGACCTCGGCGATGAGCGCGGGCGTGGTGCCGCGCGGCTGCTGCCCGCGGAGCCAGCGGGTCACGGAGGTCTTGTCGTACCGCAGGTCGAGACCGTGTTCCAGGCCGAGCTGGTCCACCCGTCTGGCGAGCCCCGCGTGGGAGAACCCGGCTTCGGCGATGAGCGCGGCGAGCTGGCGGTTCGGGATGCGCTGCGGTGGTCGTTCCGTCATCAGCTGTGCGGTCTCCTGCCTTCCGGGTCCGGGCGGCAGCCCCGTCGGACCCTCATGGAACGGCGCGAATTTAGCGGTCCTCACGGCCCGTACCGCCAGCTTCGCCCCACATTCATCCGATCGTGTGAGGATTGATGGCACCGCTGACGTAGGCGCCCCCGTCCACCTGCCGGAGGGGTGTCGCGGGCGCCGCCGTACAGTGGCATGGGCGCGAATGACCCGTTCGGCGCCGAGTCGGCCCGGGATGATCCCCGGTTCCCGGTCCCGGCACCCAGGAGGAGGCATGGCCGTGAGTGAGCTGCGATTCGTCCGCCTTGGATTCGGCGAGGACGCCGTCGACTACCAGGTGGCCTGGGACAAGCAGCGCGAGGTGCACGCCGCGCGGTTCGCGGACGAGATCGACGACACCTGTCTGCTCCTGGAGCACCCGCCGGTCTACACCGCCGGACGCCGTACGGCGGAGAGCGAGCGCCCGCTCGACGGGACGCCGGTGGTGGACGTCGACCGCGGCGGCAAGATCACCTGGCACGGCCCCGGCCAGCTCGTCGGCTACCCGATCATGAAGCTGCCCCGCCCGGTGGACGTCGTCGCGCACGTCCGCCGCCTGGAGGACGCGCTGATCCTCACGGCCGCCGAGTTCGGGATCGAGACGACCCGGGTCGAGGGCCGCAGCGGCGTCTGGGTCCTCGGGGACCCGCGACAGGAGACAGAGCAGCGGCCGTCCCTGGGCGGTCTGTCGCTCGACTTCGACCCGCGGCTGCACGACGAGGAGTTCGACGCGCGTCTGAACGGCCCGGAGTACGCCCCGTCCAACGCCGGCCAGCGCCGCGAGGACCGCAAGCTCGCCGCCATCGGCATCCGGGTCGCCAAGGGCGTCACGATGCACGGCTTCTCGTTCAACGTGAACCCGGACAACGCCTGGTTCGACCGGATCATCCCGTGCGGCATCCGCGACGCGGGGGTGACCTCGCTCGCCAACGAGCTGGGCCGGGACATCTCGATCGCGGAGGTGCTCCCGGTGGTGGAGCGCCGGCTGCGGGAGGTCCTGGAGGGCGCGGAGCTGAAGCCGCGCGAGATCGAGCGTCCGGTGGAGCCGGCGTCGGCCTGAGGCGTCCCGAGGCGTCCCCAGGAATGCGGGGAACCGGCCAGAGGTTGGCCAGTAGTAAGGCATGAAAGCAACGGCGTACGCTGGTGTACGCCGAAGAATCGAAGCTACAGGAGCCGATGTGTCCGCAGTCGCACCCGACGGACGCAAGATGCTGCGCCTGGAGGTCAGGAACGCCCAGACCCCCATCGAGCGCAAGCCCGAGTGGATCAAGACCCGGGCGAAGATGGGGCCCGAGTACACGAAGATGCAGGGTCTCGTGAAGAGCGAGGGCCTGCACACGGTCTGCCAGGAGGCCGGCTGTCCCAACATCTTCGAGTGCTGGGAGGACCGCGAGGCGACCTTCCTCATCGGCGGCGACCAGTGCACCCGGCGCTGCGACTTCTGCCAGATCGACACGGGCAGGCCCGAGGCCCTGGACCGTGACGAGCCGCGCCGCGTGGGCGAGTCGGTCGTCACGATGGACCTGAACTACGCCACCATCACGGGCGTCGCGCGCGACGACCTGGAGGACGGCGGCGCCTGGCTGTACGCGGAGACCGTGCGCCAGATCCACCAGCAGACGGCGGACCGGGCCGAGGGCCGCACCAAGGTCGAGCTGCTCGCGCCCGACTTCAACGCGGTGCCGGAGCTCCTGGCCGAGGTCTTCGCCTCCCGCCCCGAGGTCTTCGCGCACAACGTGGAGACGGTGCCGCGGATCTTCAAGCGGATCCGCCCCGGTTTCCGTTACGAGCGTTCGCTCGACGTCATCACCCGGGCGCGGGACTACGGTCTGATCACGAAGTCGAACCTGATCCTCGGCATGGGCGAGACCCGCGAGGAGGTCAGCGAGGCGCTCCAGCAGCTGCACGACGCGGGCTGCGAGCTGATCACGATCACCCAGTACCTGCGTCCGTCGGTCCGGCACCACCCCGTGGAGCGCTGGGTGAAGCCGCAGGAGTTCGTGGAGCTGAAGGAGGAGGCCGACGAGATCGGCTTCTCCGGCGTGATGTCGGGCCCGCTGGTCCGTTCCTCGTACCGCGCGGGACGGCTGTACCAGCAGGCGATGGAGCAGCGCGGCCGCGTCGCGGGTGTGTGAATCCAAGCACAAGGAGTTACCGGCCAGTAGTGGCCGAATCCGGCGCGGCCCGTACGCTCCCGCAGCTCAGCGGGGACGTACGGGCCGCGTCGGCGTCCCGCGTACGTCCGGTCGGCCGCATCAACCTTTCATCAGTGTTTGACCATCGGGTCACGCCCTGGTAACACCAATCTGTGAGCCTGGTTTCACACACCGCCACCTCCTGCTCACACCCCCGCCTCGTCTCACCCGCCTTCGAGGGAGGACCCGCCATGCCGGGCGCATCGACCCACGTCCGCGTCACCCCGATCCCGTCCGTCACCGACGCCCTGAAGGCCGTGGAGTCACTGCTCCTCGGCGCCGGGCAGCGCACCGCACGGCGCAACGCCTGGAACTCCGTCCTGGAGGACCGCCGCCGCGCCAAGGACAGGGTCGAGGCCCAGCACGTGATGGAGGTCGCGTCGGGCCGGACTTCCCGGGCCACGTAAACTTCAGGACATGGCGAGGAAGGCAAACACGGGCAGCGCTGACGCTGCGAACCAGGGGCGACTCAAGCAGATCGCCCTCACGTACAAGATGACCCGAAAGGCCGACCCCCGGGTCGGACTTGTCGTCGCAGGCGTGGGCATCGTCGTACTCGGTGTCCTCCTCGCGATCGGCTTCCTGATCGGGCACCCGGTCTACCTGGGCATCCTGGGATTCGTCCTGGCGCTCCTGGCGGCGGCCATCGTCTTCGGGCGGCGTGCCGAGCGCGCGGCCTTCGGACAGATGGAGGGCCAGCCGGGCGCGGCCGCGGCGGTCCTGCAGAACGTCGGACGCGGCTGGACGACGACCCCCGCGGTCGCGATGAACCGCAGCCAGGACGTCGTGCACCGGGCGGTCGGCCGGGCCGGCATCGTGCTGGTGGCGGAGGGCAACCCGAACCGGGTGAAGCCGCTGCTGGCGGCCGAGAAGAAGCGGATGAACCGCGTCGTGGTGGACGTGCCGGTGACCGACATCATCGTCGGTGACGGCGAGGGCCAGGTGCCGCTGAAGAAGGTCCGTACGACCATGCTCAAGCTGCCTCGGGTGCTCACCGGCCCGCAGGTGACGGCGGCCAACGACCGACTGCGGGCGATGGGCGACCTGATGAGCAACATGCCGCTGCCGAAGGGTCCGATGCCGAAGGGCATGCGGATGCCTCGCGGCGGAAAGACGCGCTGACGCGCCCGACCGCTCTCATGGGAGCGAACGAGAGGGGCCCCGGACCGTGACAACGGTCCGGGGCCCCTCTCGTCTGTCGGTACGGGTCAGACGCGGACCTGGACGGCGCCGGAGAGGCGGTCGTGGAGGCCGCGTCCGTCGCGGTCCCAGATGAGGGCCGGGATCGCCAGGCAGACGAGCAGGGAGCGCAGCGCCACGCGCGGCAGGCCGAGGCGGCCGCCGCGCACCGAGACGACCGCGAGGCCGAAGAGGCGCTTGCCGGGCGTCGAGCCGATGGTGCCGACGGTCAGCACGCTCAGGACGAACAGGAGGCCGAGGGCCCAGTTGCCCGTGGCCTGGTTGTAGCCGTCGGTGATCAGGCCGTATGCGATCAGCGTGCAGAGGGCCCAGTCGACGGCGAGGGCGCCCAGGCGCCGCCCGGGACGGGCGATGGAACCGGGGCCCTCCTCCGGCAGCCCCAGCTGCTGACCGCGGTAGCCGAAGTCGACGCCTGCGTCCTCGGCCGCCGCGCGGGGGCCGGAGAGCCAAGATCCGAGTGCTTGCCTGTTGTCCACCCGACCACGGTACTGTGCCCGCTTTTGATCACTTCGGCCCGGGTCGGCGAAGACGGGCCGGACCGGTCGCCCCGGAGCGCCGGACAGCGCCGCGACACCCACCCCGGTTAACTTCGACGAAACAAATGGGTCATGCTGGAGAAATCCCGTCTGCCTATGGTCGGGTCCAGCGTGTGCCACCGCACTGGCCGCACGACCGAGCTGCAAGCCCGCCCCTCCCCGGGCCGGGAGTAGGAGGAGTTGGATGTCCGAGAAGCACGGGTTCCAGAACGCCGACGAGGTCCAGAAGTTCATCAAGGACAACGACGTCAAGATGGTCGACGTCCGTTTCTGTGACCTTCCGGGCGTGATGCAGCACTTCACGATCCCGGCGACGGCCTTCGACCCGGCGGAGGAGCTCGCCTTCGACGGCTCGTCGATCCGCGGCTTCCAGGCGATCCACGAGTCCGACATGGCGCTCCGCGCCGACCTGTCGACGGCCCGGGTGGACCCCTTCCGCCGTGACAAGACGCTGAACATCAACTTCTTCATCCACGACCCGATCACGGGCGAGCAGTACAGCCGTGACCCGCGGAACATCGCGAAGAAGGCCGAGGCGTACCTCGCCTCCACCGGCATCGCCGACACCGCGTACTTCGGCCCGGAGGCGGAGTTCTACGTCTTCGACTCGGTCCGGTTCGAGACCTCCGCGAACCAGGGCTTCTACCACATCGACTCCGAGGCCGGCGCCTGGAACACCGGTGCGGAGGAGAACAACCGCGGTTACAAGGTCCGCTACAAGGGCGGCTACTTCCCGGCCCCGCCGGTCGACCACTTCGCCGACCTGCGCTCCGAGATCTCCCTGGAGCTGGAGAACGTCGGCCTCCAGGTCGAGCGCCAGCACCACGAGGTCGGCACCGCCGGCCAGGCCGAGATCAACTACAAGTTCAACACGCTGCTCGCCGCGGCCGACGACCTGATGCTCTTCAAGTACATCGTGAAGAACGTCGCCTGGCGCAACGGCAAGACCGCGACCTTCATGCCGAAGCCGATCTTCGGCGACAACGGCTCGGGCATGCACGTCCACCAGTCCCTGTGGGCGAACGGCGACCCGCTGTTCTACGACGAGACGGGCTACGCGGGCCTCTCGGACACCGCCCGCTACTACATCGGCGGCATCCTCAAGCACGCGCCGTCGCTGCTCGCCTTCACCAACCCGACGGTGAACTCGTACCACCGCCTGGTGCCGGGCTTCGAGGCG
Organism: Streptomyces sp. NPDC058671; assembly: GCF_042716475.1. Classification (NCBI taxonomy): domain Bacteria; kingdom Bacillati; phylum Actinomycetota; class Actinomycetes; order Kitasatosporales; family Streptomycetaceae; genus Streptomyces; species Streptomyces sp. NPDC058671. The sequence goes on from NZ_JBHXSA010000006.1 coordinate 17,667, forward strand.
CCGGTCAACATGGTGTACTCGCAGCGCAACCGCTCCGCCGCCATGCGCATCCCGATCACGGGCTCGAACCCGAAGGCCAAGCGCGTCGAGTTCCGCGCGCCGGACCCGTCCTCGAACCCGTACCTCGCCTTCTCGGCGCTGCTCCTCGCGGGCCTCGACGGCATCAAGAACAAGATCGAGCCGATGGAGCCGATCGACAAGGACCTGTACGAGCTGGCTCCGGAGGAGCACGCCAACGTCCCCCAGGTCCCGACCAACCTGGAGGCCGTCCTCTCCGCCCTGGAGGACGACAACGAGTACCTCCAGGCCGGCGGTGTCTTCACCTCCGACCTGATCGAGACGTGGATCGACTACAAGCGCACCAACGAGATCGCCCCGATCCAGCTGCGCCCGCACCCGCACGAGTTCGAGCTGTACTTCGACCTCTAGACCGCGGACTGCCGCGTCCCCCGCGTGACGAAGGCCGCCACCCCGGAAACCCCGGGTGGCGGCCTTCGCCGTGCGCGACGCGGGTGAGCGGCCGTCAGCGGCCGTAGCGGATGAAGGTGCGGACCATGCGGCAGGTGGTGTCCGAGGGCGGGTGGATGTCGAGGCGGGCGGCCGTGGTGCGTATCGTCGCGTTCGTGGCCTTCGACGGGACGTAGACGCCGGCGTCGAGGAGGGCGATCGCGAGGCGCATGGCCTTCAGGCGCCGGTTGTGCGTCACGTACCACTCGCGGGGGCGGCCCGCGGGCAGGGGCTTCTTCTGGAGGGGCTTCCAGGGTTCGATGGACGGCGTCCGGATCACGGTGAGAGCCATGGGCTACCTCCTGGCGAACGGCGGGGTGCGGGCCCTCCCCGGGACCCTCACCTTCACCCCCCATTCTAGTGCCCCCCACTGACAATCGCCCCTGGCCAGACGGGGTTTGGGGGGTGGTGGAACGAAGTCCGGCGGGTACCGTGGGGCGCATGGAGATCTGGATCAACCCCGCCTGTTCCAAGTGCCGCGCCGCCCTCACCCTTCTCGACGCCGAGGGGGCCGACTACACCGTGCGGCGGTATCTGGAGGACGTGCCCTCACCGGAGGAGATCGCGCGGGTGCTCGAACGGCTCGGGCTCGAACCGTGGGACATCACCCGCACCCGGGAGACCACCGCCGAGGAGCTCGGCGTGCAGGACTGGCCCCGGGACGCCGACAACCGCGACCGGTGGATCGAGGCGCTCGCCGGACACCCCGAGCTGATCCAGCGGCCCCTCATCACCGCCGAGGACGGCACCGCGGTCGTCGGCCGGTCGGAGGAGGCCGTACGGGACGCGCTGTCCCGCTGAGACGGAGCGAGGACATGGTGCTCGGGAACGATCTGCATCTGGAACTCGGAGCCGGGGGCGGGCGGCGGGCCGCGCTCATCGGGGCGCTGCGCGACGCCGTGCGCGGCGGGCGGCTCGCGCCGGGGACCCGGCTTCCGCCCTACCGCACCCTCGCCGCCGACCTCGGGATCGCCCGCAACACCGTCGCCGACGCGTACGCCGAACTGGTCGCCGAGGGCTGGCTCACCTCCCGTCAGGGCTCCGGGACCCGGGTCGCGGACCGGGTCGCCGCGCCCGCCCCCGGGCCCGTGCGGCCGGCGGCGCCGCCCCCGCTCCCGTACGACCTCGTCCAGGGCAAGCCCGACCCCGGTGCCTTCCCGCGCGCGGCCTGGCTCGCGGCCGCCCGGCGGGCTCTGACGGCCGCGCCGCACGAGGCCTTCGGGATCGGCGACCCGCACGGCCGGATCGAACTGCGCCGGGCACTCACCGAGTACCTCGCGCGAGTCAGGGGCGTGCGGACCGCCCCGGACCGGATCGTGATCTGCTCGGGCGCCGCCCACGCCCTGCGGCTGCTCGCGCGGGTCCTCGGCACGACGGGCCCCTGGGCCGTGGAGGCCTACGGGCTGCCCTTCCACCGCGGGCTCCTCACCGGCGCCGGGGTCACCACGGTGCCGGTGAGCGTCGACGAGGACGGGGCGCGGGTCGGGGAGATCCCCCGCCACGCGGGCGCGGTGCTGCTCACCCCCGCCCACCAGTTCCCCACCGGTGGGCCGCTGCACCCCGAGCGCAGGGCCGGCGTCCTGGAGTGGGCGCGGGCCGCCGGCGGTCTGGTCGTCGAGGACGACTACGACGGGGAGTTCCGCTACGACAGACGGCCGGTCGGAGCCGTCCAGGGTCTCGACCCGGAACGGACGGTCCTCATCGGCTCCGTCAGCAAGAGCCTCTCCCCCGCGCTCCGGATCGGCTGGATGTGCCTGCCGGCGGCCCTCGTCGACCCGGTCGTCACGGCGAAGGGCGAGCGCGAGCCGTACGCCGCCGCGACGGAGCAGCTCACCCTCGCGGACTTCCTCGCCACCGGAGGGTACGACCGGCACGTCCGGCGCATGCGCCTGCGCCACCGGGCGCGGCGCGACCGGCTGACGGCGGCGCTCGCGGAGCGGGTGCCCGCCGTACGGGTCACGGGCATCGCCGCCGGTCTGCACGCCGTGGTGGAGCTTCCGCCGGGTACGGAGCGGGCGGCCCTGGCCGCGGCGGCCCGGCACGGGGTCGCGGTGGAGGGCCTGGCCTCCTACCGCCACCCCGACGCCCGCGACCCGGCCCGCCCGGACGGTCTGGTGGTCGGTTACGCCACTCCGCCGGAGCGGCTGTACGGGGCGTCGCTCGACGCGTTGTGCGACGCGCTGCGCGCGGTGTCGGGCGATCCCTCGGGCGACGCTCCGTCCTGAGGACGACGGGCCGCCTCCGTCTCCGCCGCCGTCAGGATCTCCGTGAGGCGGAGGCCGAACCGGGCGTCGCACGGGTGGGGTTCCCCCGTGCGGGCCGCCGTGACGAGGGCGTCCACGGCCGCGCCGAAGGCGTCCACCGCCCCGTCCCAGCGGGGCAGTTCCGCTCTGCCCCCGGCGCCGTACAGGGTGAGGGCCGCCTCCGCCGCCTCCGGTGGGGCGCTGAGCGTGAGCGTGGCGGTGCTGCTCGCCCCCGAGGTGTGCCGCAGGACCAGGTGGTGGGTGTCGTGCGGCCCCGGTACGGCGGTGATCGCCGTGACGTCGCCGAGGACCGGCAGGTAGACCGAGAGGACGTGCGGGCCGACGTCCCAGAGGCCGCCCTTCTCCCGGCGCCAGGGGGAGGCCGCGTACGCGCTGGTGGAGCCCGGCCCGTAGAGCGAGCCCAGCCAGTGCGCCTCGCCGAGGAACCAGCCGCCCTTCACCGCCTGTTCCTCGATCCAGCGGGCCGTCGGCTCCGCGAACCGCAGCGTGCAGAAGACCACCGAGGCGACCCCCGCCGCCTCGACCGCCTCGGCCACCTCCCGCGCCCCGGCGACCGTCGTCGCGACCGGCTTGTCGAGGAGGACGTGGCACCCGGCCCGCGCCGCCCGGACCGCCAGCGGGGCCTGCACGTCCGGCGGGAGCGCGAGGGCGACGGCGTCGCTGGCCGCGAACAGGGCGTCCACGTCGTCGTACGCGCGCGTGCCGGAATCGGCGGCGAGCGCCGCCGCCGCCTCGGCGCGTCTGCCCCAGACCCCGCTGAACTCGATCCCCGGATGCCGGGCGAGCGCGGGCGCGTGCGTGCGACCGGCCCAGGGGCCGGTGCCGAGGAGTCCGATACGGGGCTTCACGCCCGGGTTCTTCGCCATGCCCCCAGTCTGCCGGGTCGCGGTGACGGGCGGCCAAATCCGCTGGCGGACCTCCCCCCGCCCGGTGTTAGCGTTTCCGGGCCGGCCGCGGGACTCCGGTGCGACTTCCGGAACCTGCCTATGAAGCAACGTCTTCGCTGTTCGTGCCCTCATTCCCCGGCCGGCGCCCACGAGAGGGGAAGAGCCTTGTCCGAGCTCGTCGCCGCCGAGGACGTGCTCCTCTTCGTCAACGCCGCCGTGACCGCCACCGGCCAGCGCGAGTTCCGCTCCTCCGCGGCCGCGCAGCACTTCTCCCTCCGCTTCGTGCACGAGTACGTACGGGTCAACTACCGGCCCGTGTACGCCGCCGCCCTCGCGCTCGACATCAACCACCACAACGCCGCCCTCATCGTCGAGCAGCTGTTGCGCACCGCCGACGAGGCGGGCGGGCCCGAGGGGAAGCGGGCCGAGGGACGGCTGATCGGCGCGCGCCTCGCGCTGCTCCCGCCGCAGCGGGTCTACCGGCTGTTCCGCGTGCTGCGCACGGCCGGGGTCAACAACCGGCGTACGCGCGCGATCACGCGCGCGTGGATCGCGGCCCGCCCCGACCACGCCCTGGACGCGGTGAAGTACCGGTCCGGTCTGAAGTCCGCCCTGCGGCACGTCCACGGGCGGCTGCCCGATCCCGAGACGGGTGACTTCCTCTTCGCGCCGGGCCGCCGGGTCCGGTACGAGAACACGACGCTCGACGCGTTCCGCCGGGCCCGCTACGAGCAGGGCGCGATCTACGAGCTGCCGTTCACGGTCGCGGAGGGGTTCGCCGCGAAGCACGGCGTGCCGCGCGCGGTGTTCCTGGACCGGATCGCCCCCCGGATGACCCGGCTCGAACAGCTCAGGATGGAACGGGCCGCGGACCTGTCGGTGATGCCGCTGACCCGTCTCGCCCTGTACGTCCTCTCGCTGTCGTCCGGTGAGCGGGTGGCACGGCGGGCCGAGCTGACGGGTGCGCTGCGGGCGGCGGCACGGCGCGCGGCGGGCCCGTACGCCGGGAGCTGGGGGCGGGTCGCGGCCGTGCTCGACGACAGCTTCTCCTCGTCGGGTTCGGCGGTGAAGCGGCGCCGTCCGCTCGCCGTGGCGCTCGGCTCCCACTACCTCCTGGAGGCGTTCGCGGCGCCGGGGGCGTACACCCCGCTGTGGACGTCGGGCGGCAGCGATCCGCTGCTCGTCCGGCCGTACGGGCCGACTCCGCTGGGTCTGCGGATCCTCGACGCCCTGGAGACCGGCCCCGACCGGCTCGTCATCGTGTCGGACGGATGGGACAACGCGCCGCCGGGGCTCGCGGGCGAGGTGCTGCGGGTGTGGCGGACGCGGCTCGATCCGGGGCGGCGGACGAGTGTGGTGCACCTGAACCCCGTATACGACGCGGAGGGCTTCGACGTACGGCGGCTCGCCCCGGGCGTGCCCGCCGCCGGGATCCGGGACGCGGAGGATCTGGCGGCGCTCGTGGAGATCGCCCAGTTCGCCGAGGGGCGGACGGGGTTCGGGGAGTTGCGGGCCTATCTGGACCGGCGGGTGGAGCTGTTCCTGGACGCCGCGCGAGAGGGGGCCGGAGGATGACCCGGATCGATCTGACCGGTCTCGACGTGCGGCCCGCGCAGGTGTGGGGCGGGGTGCGGCTGGTGCCGCTCGTACGGGCCGAGCCGGTGCCGGGGCTCCGGCTGCGCCGGGAGGTCTACGAGGGGTCCGGCGGGTGGGGCGCCGTCGACCTGCCCGACCGCACCACGTACACCTCGTACATCCCGCACGGTCTCGTCGCCGACTGGACGACGGGAGCGGGGACGGGGACGGCCACGGGAGCCGAGTCCGCCGCGTACGGGACCCGGCTGGGCGGCGAGGGGCCGCCCGCCTGCGTGCCGGTGCGGCGGATCCAGCGGCTGGCCAAGCGGCGCCAGGGCGAGCGGCGGCTCCGGTTCCTCCCGCTGCACCTGGCCCTTGAGGGGTATCTCGCGCTGCACTTCGGCGGGCCGTCCGTGGTGTGGGACGACTGGTCGCGCGAGGCGCTGCGGCACGGGCTCACGCCGCGCGCCGAGGCGGCGTACGCGGGGTGGGCGGTGCCCGGACTCGCGGAGGCGCTGCGGGTCTTCGAGCTGCACCCGGGGCAGTGCGGGATGCTCCTGTACGTGGCGGACGCGCTGGCCGCGGCGTTCGTGGTGCCGCATCCGGACGACTACCGGCTGCTGCACCCGACGCTCGTGGAGGACCTGTTCGGGGAGCTGGTGCACCAGTACGCGTACTACGGCGGGCCCGTGCCCGAGTTCACGGCGCGGATCCGGGACGGGGCCGGCGGGATCCGCACCCTCGCCGACCTGCGGGCGGCGGCGCGGGAGCAGGAACGGGCCTGGGCGGCGGCGCACGACGGGCTGATGGCGCGGGACCTCCTGGAGACCTCGTACGCCTTCGAGCGGGTGTACCGGGCGGGGCCGTTCGACCTGTACCGGTTCCTTCCGCCGTTCCGGCGCGGCGGGCGGGAGCAGCACATCGGCGAGCTGATCACCGACCGTAAGGGCCGGGCGGTCTATCTGAAGACGTTCCGGCTCTCGGAGAACCAGATCCGCAAGGGACATCTGCTCCAGCGGCTCGCCTCCTGCGACTGGCACCCGGGGCGGACCGCGGAGGCGCTCGGGACCTCGTACGCCGAGGTGGTGCGGCGGGTGCGGGGCGCCGGGCTCGGCGGGCTCCTGGACGCGCACGGGGTCGCACAGCGCCTGCGGGAAACACAGGATCGCTGAGTAACACGGGGTTCACATTCGGGCAACCGACGGGAAATGCCGTGTTGCGAAGCTGCGACCGGACACCGACACCGCAGCTTCTCGCAGCGCCGCGAGCCGATGCGATTCCCGCAGCAGCACGCCCAAAGGATGAGGCCCGTGACCTTCAAGGCTGAGTACATCTGGATCGACGGCACCGAGCCGACCGCGAAGCTTCGCTCCAAGACGAAGATCATCGTGGGTGACGCGCTCGCGCTCGACGAGCTGCCGATCTGGGGCTTCGACGGTTCCAGCACGAACCAGGCCAAGGGCCACGCCTCGGACCGTGTCCTCAAGCCGGTCTTCTCCTGCCCGGACCCGATCCGCGGCGGCGACGACATCCTGGTGCTGTGCGAGGTCCTCAACACGGACATGACGCCGCACGACTCCAACACGCGCGCCGCGCTGGCCGAGGTCGCCGCCAAGTACGCCGCTCAGGAGCCGATCTTCGGCATCGAGCAGGAGTACACCTTCTTCAAGGGCTCGCGCCCGCTGGGCTTCCCCGAGGCGGGCTTCCCGGCCGCGCAGGGTGGCTACTACTGCGGTGTCGGCGCGGACGAGATCTTCGGCCGTGACGTCGTCGAGGCGCACCTGGAGAACTGCCTCGCGGCGGGTCTGGGCATCTCCGGCATCAACGCCGAGGTCATGCCGGGCCAGTGGGAGTTCCAGGTCGGTCCGCTGGCTCCGCTGGAGGTCTCCGACCAGCTGTGGATCGCCCGTTGGCTGCTGTACCGCACGGCCGAGGACTTCGACATCTCGGCGACGCTGGACCCGAAGCCGGTGAAGGGCGACTGGAACGGCGCGGGCGCGCACACCAACTTCTCCACCAAGGCGATGCGCGAGGGCTACGACGCGATCATCACCGCCGCCGAGTCCCTCGGCGAGGGCTCGAAGCCGCTCGACCACGTCAAGAACTACGGCGCCGGCATCGACGACCGCCTCACCGGCCTGCACGAGACGGCCCCGTGGGACCAGTACTCCTACGGCGTCTCGGACCGCGGCGCCTCGGTCCGCATCCCGTGGCAGGTCGAGCAGGACCGGAAGGGCTACATCGAGGACCGCCGTCCCAACGCGAACGTCGACCCGTACGTGGTGACCCGCCTCCTGGTGGACACCTGCTGCGAGGCCCTGGAGAAGGCCGGCCAGGTCTGATCCGCGCTCCACGTCCGACCGAAGGGGCGTCCACCGTTTCACACGGTGGACGCCCCTTCCGTCATGTGGGAAGGACAACACGGGTTTCCGGCCGCCGGGGACTGCTCACCGGCATTCCCGAGTAGTAGACTAGGGATATGGCCATCACACGGAACGACAGCGCGACGGGTCGTCATGACCTCGAGCCGTTCTGGCCTTCCCGGCAGCATCACGACTTCGACCGGGTGTGTTGCCGCGCGAGGAACGCGTCGGCCCTCTAAAGCCCCGATCGGTACGGTCCGATCCAGCGGCCTTCGGCCGACGCGCACGACGAACGACTCCTGTCCGTCCGTTTCTCCGCGCGAAAGAGCTGATCCCTCATGGCCCACACCCAGAGCGCCTCCCTCACGGCCGTCCGCCCCGGCCGGCACCGACTGCGCGCCGTCGACCCCGACGAGAGCGTCGACTTCGCCCGGGTCGCGGACTTCCTCCCGCCCGGCGCCACCCTGCTGCCCGCTCCCCCGCACACCCTGCCGACGTTGCCGGGACGTCCGCCGATGGTCGGGTACCTGGTCCTCCTGCCGGCCGACCAGCAGCCGCCGCAGCCCGTCGCCGCCCCCGCACCCGTCGCCTCCACCCTGGCGGAACAGGGGCCCGTGGCCATCGACGACGCCCGTCGGATCGCCGTCGTCGACGGGCGGCCGCTCGACCTGACCTATCTGGAGTTCGAGCTCCTCGCCCATCTCGTGGCGAACCCCCACCGGGTGCACACCCGGGACCAGTTGGTCACCACCGTATGGGGGTACGGGCACGTCGGCGACGGGCGAACGGTCGACGTGCACGTGGCCCGGCTGCGCCGCAAGCTGGGTGCCGAGCACCGCCACACGATCCAGACCGTGCGGCGGGTCGGCTACAAGTACACGCCCTGATCAGCTCGTTCGTGACCTCGCCCGCAGCCTGGACACCAGCGCGAGGGCGAGGTCCACCGCCAGGAACAGCAGCAGGCTGAGGCCGAGCAGCGGGACGAACCAGGCCACCAGCGCCGTGCCCGCGGCGAGGGGCAGCAGCAGGGTCGCCGGCACGCGCCGCCACGCCCCGCGCGCCGCCGGGCGGCCCGGGCGGCGCAGCCACCACATGCGGTAGCCCCAGCAGATGAGCAGGATCAGGGAGAGCGCCAGGGCCGCGAGGGCCAACTGGTTGAACAGGCCCAGGAAGACGCCGGTGTGCGCGTCGATGCCTATGCGGGTGAGCTTCGCGAGCAGCGGGTAGTCGGCGAAGGCGAGCCGGTCGAGGACCGCGCCGTCGGCCGGGTCCACGGCGACGGAGTCCAGCTGGAGCGGGAACTGCGTGTCGGTCTCCTTGACCACGTAGCCCTTGCCCTCGGCGGGCAGGACCACCGAGATCCTGGGACTGTCGACGCCGGCGGCGCGGGCCGCCTCAAGTGCCCTGTCGGGGCCGATGTCGGGGCCCTGGGCCGTGGTGTCGCCCCCGGTGTGGGCTCCGCCGTGGCCCTCGTGCTCCGAGGAACCGCCGGCGGCCGCGCCGTCGACGGTCGCGGACAGGGTGGGGGTCGCGCCGCCGAGTCCGTCCTGGACCGCGCCGATGTTCTCGCCCGCGTACCGCGACCAGGTCAGGCCCGTCGCGGACAGCAGGACGAGTCCGGTGACCGCCCACAGGCCGACCGAACCGTGCCAGGACAGGGTGCGACGACGGGAGGCCGGACCGCCCTCGGGGACGAACAGGGCGCGGCGGTTACCGCGGCGCCGGCCGAGCCAGAGCAGCAGGCCGCCGAGCGCGACGACCCACAGCCAGCTCGCGGCCAGTTCGCTGTAGTTGCGGCCGAGGTCGCCGAGGTGCAGATCGCGGTGCAGGCCGTCGATCCAGGTGCGCAGCGGGAGGGCGCCGGAACTGCCGTAGCTGGGCAGCTGTCCGCGTACGTCCCCGGTGTACGGGTCCACGAAGACGGCCAGCGAGGTGTCCTCGGGGACGTCGGGGTCAGCCATCAGGACCCGGGTGGTCGCGCCCGGTTCGGCGCCGGGCCAGACGGCGGTGACGGTGCCGCTCGGGTTGACCTCGCGGGCGATGTTCACCTGCTGGGACAGCGGCAGGGCCGTGTCACCGACGGGGACCTCCAGCTCGTGGGCGTACACCACCCTCTCGGCCTGGAAGGAGAGCGCGTAGAGCAGACCGCTGGCGGCGGCCACGAGGAGGAACGGGGCGAGGAGGACGCCCGCGAAGAAGTGGAGGCGGAGGACGAGGGGGCGCAGGGCGCTCCAGGTTCCGGCCCGGCGAGGAGGGGCGGTGGGGGCCGCGGTCGGGGTGGTCTCCGACGGTGGCGCCTCGGGCGTTTCCGGGCGTACGGGATCGTCGATGGTCATGACTGTCCTAGGACTCGGTGCAGACAGGGGGAGGACCCCCGGGTCAGACGTGTGCTCCGAGGGCCGTGGCGCGGGGTAGGGACAGCCGGGGCGGGCCGCGCCGGGACAGGGCGTGCGCGAGGACGACGGTGTGCGGCCGGTGGGCGGCGCGCCGGGTCCCGCGGACCGGTCGGCGCGGGGCGTCGGGCACGCGGACGCGTGCGGACAGCAGGCGGAGCGGGGTGAAGGCGTACGCGAGGGCGGCTCGGGCCAGCGTGAAGAACGCGGCCTCGCCGCGGGCCAGCCAGAGTCCGCAGAGCAGCGCGGCGAGCAGGTGCACGGCGAGCATGCCGGCGCCGGAAGCGGTGGCGGTGCCGAGGTCGGCGCCCATGCCGGCGCCGGAAGCGGTGGCGGTGCCGAGGTCGGCGCCCATGCCGGCGCCGGAACCGGTGGCGGTACCGAGGTCGACGCCCATGCCGGCACCAGGCCCGGCATCGGTACCGATGCCGATGCCGGTGCCGGTGCCGGGAGCCGGGGCGGAGTGCATGCCCGTGCCCGTGGCCACGTCCGCACGCGCCCCCGTGCCGTGTGTCCCGTGCGTGCCGGTCATGTCGTGCGCGCGCGTCCCCGGCCGGTGGCCCGCGTCACCGACGTGGGATCCCGCCACCGAGAAGATCAGGTGCAGGCCGCCCTGGAGGGCGAACAGCGCGCCCGCGATCGCCGGCGCGCCCCTGCGGCGACCCGCCGCCGTCCAGGCGGCCCCCGCCGTCACGACGAACGCGCCGACCAGCGTGAGCGCCGGGAGCCGATGCGCAGACATGGACGAATGCCCCACGGCCGCCAACACCACGCACACCACCGCGAACAGGGCGGCTCGCAAGGCGCGCACAGGCGACCGGGCATCCGTCATCGCCCGTCATGGTGTCACCCCGTCGCGCGGCTCACGAGCCCCGTGCCGCATCCGATCACGTTCCTCCGCCGGCGGAATCCTCCGGGAGCGGAAAGCCCTGGCCGCGCCCGGTGCCGCCGGAGAGGATCGGATCATGAAGCTACTGATGCTCGGGGGTACGGAGTTCGTCGGCCGCGCGATCGTCGAGGCGGCGCTCGCACGGGGCTGGGAGGTGACCGTCTTCCACCGGGGCCGGCACGCGCCGCCGGAGGGGGTCAGGTCGCTGCGCGGTGACCGGACCACGGGTCCTGACGGTCTCGCCGCCCTCGCCGAGGGTTCCTGGGACGCCGTCGTGGACACCTGGTCGGCCGCACCCTCGGCGGTACGGGACGCGGCCCGGCTGCTCGCGGGAAGGGCCGGGCGGTACGCGTACGTGTCGAGCCGTTCCGTGTACGCCTGGCCGCCCGCCGCCGGACTCGCGGAGGACGGGCCGCTGGTGGAGGGTTCGCCGGACGCCGGGGACGTGCCCTACGCGGAGGCAAAGCGGGGCGGCGAACTCGCCGTCACGGCCGCCTTCGGCGCGGACCGGACACTGCTCGTCCGCGCGGGCCTCATCATCGGCCCGTACGAGAACGTGGGCCGGCTCCCCTGGTGGCTCGGCCGGATCGCGCGCGGCGGCCCGGTCCTCGCCCCCGGGCCCGCCGACCTCCCGATCCAGTACGTCGACGCCCGCGACCTCGCCGAGTGGACGCTCGACGCCGTCGCCGCGGGGCTCTCCGGTCCGTACAACCTCGTCTCACCGCCCGGGCACACGACCATGGGCGAGCTGCTCGACGCCTGCGTACGGGTCACCGGCGCGGACGCCGAGCTCCGCTGGACCGCGCCCGAGGCGCTGCTCGCGGCCGGGGCGGAGCCGTGGTCGGAGCTGCCCGTGTGGCTGCCGCCGGGCGAGATGTACGACGCGATGCACACGGCCGACGTCTCCAGGGCGCTCGCGGCGGGGCTGCGCTGCCGGCCCGCGGCGGAGACGGTCGCCGACACGTGGGCGTGGCTCGCATCGCTCGGCGGGGTCGCGCCGCGCCGCCCGGACCGGCCGGAGGTGGGCCTGTCCGCCGCGCGGGAGGCGGAGGTGCTGGCGAAGCTCACGGCCGACGGCTGGACGGGGAGGAATCGCCCGGACCTGCCCGGACCGGGGTGATCCCTTACCGTCGAAACGAGCGCGCCGCCGAGGAGCGTACGAACCGGAGGAGTCGCCGCATGCCCGCCATCCCCGCCGCCTCCGTCGCCAACCTCCGTGATCTCGGCGGTCTGCCGCTCGGTGGCGGGCGGGCCGTCCGTCCCGGGCTCGTCCTGCGTTCCGCGCAGCTCGACCGGCTCGACCCGGCCGAACCGGCCGTGGCCGCTCTGGGCATCCGTACGGTCGTCGACCTCCGTACGGAGACCGAGCGCGTCGAGCGGCCCGACCGGCTGCCCGCCGGTGCGCGGCGGATCGTCGCGGACGTCCTCGCCGACCACCTGGCCGTCAGCGGGCTGCCGCCCGCGGCCCGGCTCAAGGATCTGCTCACCGACCCGGCGCTCGCCGAGGAGTACCTCGGCGGGGGCAAGGTCCGGGCGGCCTTCGCCCAGACCTACCGGACCTTCGTCGCCGGCGACTCCGGCCGCGCCTCGTACCGCACCCTCCTCACCGAGCTGGGCACGCCGGGCGCCGGGCCGCTGCTCTTCCACTGCACGGCGGGCAAGGACCGGACGGGCTGGGCGGCGGCGGTCGTCCTGTCCCTGCTCGGCGCGGACGAGGAGACCGTGCGGAGCGAGTACCTGTCGGTCAACACGGCGGTCCGGCAGGCGTTCGCGCCGATGATCGAGGGCTTCACGGCCCAGGGCGGCGACCCCGACCTCGCGCTCGACCTGATCGGGGTCCTGCCGGAGTACCTGGAGGCCGGGCTGGACGAAGTGGCGGTCCGGCACGGGACGATGGAGACGTACGTACGGGAGGGCCTGGGCGTTCCGGACGAGGTGACGGACGTGATCCGGGAGCGGCTGACGGGCGGGTGACGGCCCACGCGGTGGGGTGGCCCCCGGGGGACGCCCTGGACCGGGGTGACCATCGGAAGAATCGCTCGTTCTGCTGAACGTGAGCACCCAGGATCTCGTCCCCTCCCCCGTGGGCCCCGTCGACGTCGAACAGGCCGAGGCCGCGCTCGTCGAGCGCTATCCGCGTCTCGTCCGCATCGCGTACCTCGTGCTGCCGCCGTCGCTCGGCCGCAACCGGCGGGTGCTGACCGCGCACGCGCTCGTCCAGCGTTCGCTGCCGCGCCGGCGGGTGCCGGGGCCGGCCGTACCGGAGCAGTGGCTCGCGGAGGACGCGGTCGATCCCGGTTACGCGTACGTGCGGGGGGAGGTGCTGCGGCAGGCGCTCGTCGCCGGGCTGCCGCTGCGGCGCCTCGCGCTGCCGCGCAGGGCGCAGTTTCCGCCGCTGCTCCCGCACGTGTGGGGGCTGCGGCTGTTCCCCCGGGTGGGCGGCGCCGACGAACTCGCCCTGGACCAGCGGCTGTCCCGCCTCTCGGGCCCCGGCCGCGCCGCCTACGTCCTCCGCGGCCTGGAACGCCAGGGCGACCCGGAGGTGCTGCGGGTACTGGCGTCGGCCGGCGTCGAGAACCCCCGGGCGGCACTGGCGGAGGCGGACGCGCTGGAGGAGGGGGACGAGGAGGAGTCCGGGGCGGGGGCGGGGCAGGGGGCTGGTGCGGGGGCGGGCGCGGGGGCCGGGGCTGGTACGGGTGTGGGCATCGGTACGGGTGCCGGGGCCGGGGCTGGTGCGGGGGCCGGTACGGATGCGGGGGCCGGGGGCGGGGCTGGTACGGGTGCGGGGGCCGGGGGCGGGGCTGGTACGGGTGCGGGGGCCGGGGCTGGTGCGGGGGCCGGTACGGATGCGGGCGTCGCTACGGATGCGGGGGCCGTGGTCGGGGGCGGGCGCCGCGCAGCCCCTGCCGGTCCCGGGGCCGGACACCCCGGGGCCGTCGGTGCCACCGGCGAGGCCGGACGTGCAGTCAGGAGCGGGGGCGGCGGGTCCCTTCGGGTCCGGCGGGTCGGTGGGGCCGCTCTGCTCGAGTCCGACGAGTTCGATCCGTGTGCGCTCCAGGCGCGGCCCACCGACCTTCTGCGCCGGCGGCAGCACGCGCGGGCCGCCGGGGTCGCCCTCGCCGCGCTCGTCGTGTGCGGGACGCTGCTCGGGCTGCCCGGGGACGGCTGGGGCAGAAACGGTGCGGCGGCACCCTCGTACGCCCGTAACCCCGCCGCCGAGGCAGCGCTCGACCCCGGCGCGCTCAAGCGGGTCGCCCCGGCCGCCTGGCCCGGTTCGACCCGGCGGGACTTCTCCGTGTGGCCCGCGCGCGGTGCTCTGACCGGCGACAGCGCGCTTCTGCGGCGGGCGCTGGCCGTCTGGGCCAGGCCCGGCGCCTCCGTGCGGTCCTCCGCGACGCCCGGGACCCCCGTGGGCCCGCCGATGGGGCCCCCGCAGCTGCTGTTCGCCGGCGTGGTGGACGGAGCCCGGGTGGTGCTCCTCCACGACGGGCTGCGGGCCGTGCGGTACGCGGAGCCGGCCGGGGGCGCCGCGGGCGCGGCGCTCGACTTCGCGCGGACCGACGGGGCCGACGCCGTCGGTTCGGCCGCGCTCGTCCTCTCCCGCGCGGCCGGCAACGTCCGCTATCTCACCGCTCCCTGGGTGACGGAGACAGCGGTACGGGATCTCCTCGTACCCGCCGAGGAGCCCTGGCCGCTGGCGCGGGACGCGCACGGGACGACCGAGCCCGTCCCGAGTCCCGCCCTGGCGAAGGACTGCACCCGCTGGAACACTCTCCAGGTGCGCGAGGGTTCGGGTGTGCGGCTCCTCACCGACCTGGGCGAGCTGGCCCCCGCCCGGCTCCTGTGGGGACCGCCGGACGCCCCCGTGGACGCCACGGGCCCGGCCGCGCGGGAGGCGTGGGCCCGGACGGCCTGCCGGCTGACGGCGGTACGGGCGCACGGCGTGCGGTCGGTGAACGCCTGGCGGTTCGCCTCGCAGCCGCTCCCCGAGGGCGCGGGACGCGGCACCTGGCTGTGCACCCGCGCGGAGACCTGGCGGGGCACCGGCAGCCGGGTCCTCGCCCAGTTCCTGGTCCCATCGCCGACGGTCCCGGCCGCGCTCGCGGCCAGCTCCGAGGGTTCACCGGCCTGCGGGGTCCGGGACCCCCGGGTGCTGGCGGGCGTGCTGTGGAAGGCGCCGAGCGGCGGGTGGTATGTCCTGGCGGCCGGCAGTCCCGGCTTCACCGCCCTGGAGACCTCGGGCGGGGTGAAGGGCCGCTCGGACGGCCCGGTCCTCGCCGTGAAGGCCGCCGCGGGGGCTCGGGCGGACCTGGACGGGACGCTCCGGGACGGCACCCGGATGAGCGCCCTGAGGTGACCCCGCGCAGGACCATCCGGGTGTCCCTCGCTCATGGTTCCACGCGCATCTCCACTCGCGCCTCCACTCGTGCCTCCACGCACGTCGCCACTCGCGCCTCACGCCCATCTCCACTCGCGCCTCCACGCGTCACCGCGCATGGCCACCGGGCGCCCGACCCGCCCCCGCCAGAAAGCTCCCGCACACACCTGTTCCCGCCGTCTACCCCTCAGTACATTGACGACATGTCTAATACGCAGCCCGCACCGGTGGCGTCGGAGCACGTCGAGCTCACAGCCCGCAAGGTCTCCTTCGACTGGGCGCTGACCCCGCTCCACTGGGTCCCCGGCGATCCCTTCACCACGCACACCATCAACGTGCTGCACCTGCTGCTCCCGGCCGGTGAGCGCTGGTTCGTGCACGTCTACAAGCAGGCGCTGCCGTACATCACCGACGACCGGCTGCGCGCGGACGTCATCGGCTTCATCGGCCAGGAGGCCGTCCACTCCCAGGCCCACGACGACGTCCTCCCCCACCTCCGCGAGCAGGGCCTCGACCCCACCCCCTACACCGCCCAGGTCGACTGGTTCTTCGAGAGGCTCCTCGGCGACCGGACCCTGCCTCCGGGCCGACGCCGGCGCTGGTGGCTGATGGAACGGGTCGCGATGATCGCCGCCATCGAGCACTACACCGCGTTCCTCGGCAACTGGGTCCTGAACGCCGACGCGCTCGACCGGGCCGGCGCCGACCCCACGATGCTGGACCTGCTGCGCTGGCACGGCGCCGAGGAGGTGGAGCACCGCTCCGTCGCCTTCGATCTGTTCATGCACCTCGACGGCGGCTACCGGCGCCGCGCCCGCACCTGGGCGCTCGCCTTCTCCGCCCTCGTCTTCCTCTGGCAGCGGGGCGTCCGCTTCTTCATGGAGAACGACCCGACCCTCCACGACGGCAAGGCCTCCCTCGGACAGTTCGTCCGCAGGGGCCGGCAGGGCGTGCTGCCCTCCACCCCCGCCATGCTGCGCTCCATACCCCGCTACCTCAGCCGCGCCTACCACCCCTCCCAGGAAGGCGACTCCGCGCAGGCCCTGGCCTACCTGGCCTCCTCCCCCGGCGCCGGGGGAGGCCGCTGATGCCCCGGTTCGCCACCGTCGCCCTCGTCGTCGGCGCCGCCCTGCTCGCCCGCCGCGCCGTCCGCGACCGCATGTCCACCGCCCCCCTGTGGCCGATGCCCGCCCTCGACGAGCCCGTGTCCGGACACGGCCGGGGCAGCACCGTCCCCCGCAGGGTCCGGGTGACCCGGCGCGCCACGCCCGCCGAGGGTGTCGTCGAACTACGCCTGGAGGGGGGCGGGTTGCCCGCCTGGCGGCCGGGCGCCCATGTCGACCTCGTCCTGCCCTCCGGCCTCGTGCGGCAGTACTCGCTCTGCGGCGATCCGGCCGACCCCACCTCGTACACCGTGGCCACCCGGCTCATCGAGGAGGAGCGGGGCGGCCGGGGCGGCTCGCGCGAGGTCCACGAGCAGCTGCACGAGGGCGTGGAGATCGAGATCCGGGGCCCCCGCAACCGCTTCCCGCTGGCCGAGGCCCCTGCGTACGTCTTCGTCGCCGGTGGCATCGGCATCACGCCCGTCCTGCCGATGCTGCGCGCGGCCGAGGCGGCCGGGGCGGACTGGCGGCTCGTGTACGGCGGACGGAGCCGCGCCACCCTGCCGTATCTGGCGGAGATCGAGGCGCTGGGCCGCGGCGAGCGGGTGACGGTCGTCGCCGAGGACGAGTCGGGCCACCCCGACCTCGGCTTCCTCGCGCAGACTCCTGCAGAGACCCTCGTCTACTGCTGCGGACCCGACGGTCTGATGGACGCGGTGGCGGCGGCGATGCCGGAGGGCCGGGCGCCGCGCCTCGAGCGCTTCTCGGCCGCGGCGACGACCGGCGGCACGGCCTTCGAGCTCGAACTGCGCCGCTCCGGGCGTACGGTCACGGTGGCGGCCGACCAGTCCGTCCTGGCGGCGGTGCGCGAGGAGGTCCCGGGCCTCGTGTACTCGTGCGGGCAGGGGTTCTGCGGGACCTGCCGGCAGCGGGTCCTGGAGGGCGAGATCGACCACAGGGACGATCTGCTCACCGACGCCGAGCGGGACGGCTCGATGCTGATCTGCGTCTCGCGCTGCTCGGGGAAGCGGCTCGTGCTCGACCTCTAGGCGCCGGCCGGGGGGCGGGTGGACGTCAGGGCAGGATCAGCCAGTCGAAGGCCAGCGCGGCGAGGAGGCCTCCGACCAGGAGCCAGGTGGCGAGCCGCGTACGGCCGTTGCGGGACAGCTCGATCACGATCCCGCAGAGGATCATGGCGAGGCCGTAGACACCGACGACCAGGACCGACGTCCGGCTCGCGAGGCGGACGACGAGCACCACGGCCATCGCCACGAGCAGTACGGAGGCGACGGCGACGCGCAGTCGTCGCGCCTGCTTGGGGGTGAGCCCCGAGGCGGGGGTCTCGTCCTCGTGCGCCTCGCCCTCGTGCGCCTCGTCCTCAGGGATCTCCTCCGCGGGCTTCTCGGGAGTCTCTTCGCGGCTCTGTTCGGCCTCGGGGGTCTCCGGGGCCTCGGTGGCCGTGGTGTCCTGGTCGGAAGCGCTCATGGAGCAGCAGCGTAACGGACCCCGTTAGGCTGTTCGTATGACGACCGGGGTGCGCCGCAGGATGGGCGTCGAGGAGCGCAAGCAGCAGTTGATCGGGGTCGCCCTCGAACTCTTCAGCCATCGCTCTCCCGACGAGGTCTCCATCGACGAGATCGCCGCCGCCGCCGGGATCTCGCGGCCGCTGGTCTACCACTACTTCCCCGGCAAGCAGAGCCTCTACGAGGCGGCGCTGCGGCGGGCCGCCGACGAGTTGGCGGCGCGGTTCGTGGAGCCGCCGCAGGGGCCCCTCGGGGCGCGGCTGCTGCGGGTGATGGGCCGGTTCTTCGACTTCGTGGACGAGCACGGGCCGGGCTTCGCGGCGCTGATGCGGGGCGGGCCCGCGGTGGGTTCCTCCACGACGAACGCGATGATCGACGAGGTGCGGCAGGCCGCGTACGAGCAGATCGTGGCCCATCTGGAGGTCGAGAGGCCGTCGGCCCGGCTCGAACTGGTCGTCCGTTCCTGGGTGTCGCTCGCCGAGTCGACGGCGCTGCTCTGGCTGGACGGGCGCCGGGTGCCGCGCGCGGAGCTGGAGTTGCAGCTGGTGCACGATTTCGCGGCGCTGGCCGCGGTGAGCGCCGCGTACGACGAGGAGGTGGCGGAGACCCTGGTCCGGATCCTGGCGGACGAGCCGGCGGACGGTCCGTTCGGGGAACTGGTGGCCAGGCTCTCCGCGTTCGTTCTCCGGGTGCCGGATCAGCGCTTGCGGTAGGACGGTTCGAGGTCGCGGACCTCGACGGAGAGGCGTACGCCGTCCGCCGCCCTGAGGTGGGCGGGCAGCAGGTCGAGCACGCCTTCCGAGAGCCGGCCCTTGAGCTCGTCGGTGCGGCCGGGCAGCAGGGCGATCTCGACGTGCACGATGACGTCGTCGCTCGTCCCGTCGCCGGTGACGAGTTCCTCGATCTCGCGGAAGCGGGTCTTGCAGGCGTCGAGCGTCGTGTCGACCGTCTTGACGACGAACGGGTGCAGGGCGCGTGCGAAGCCGCGCCGGTCGAGGGGCGCGGAGTAGTCGACGGTGATCTGCGGCATGAGGGTCACTCCCGGCCAGAGGGATACGGCTGTCGGATGTCTGGCCACACCTTTACGGTGATCGGTATGACGGCACAAGTGACCTTCCGGCAGGCGGACACGAGCGATGTGGACCTGCTGGTGGGGATGTACGACGGGGCGGCGCGCTGGATGGCGCGGAACGGCATCGACCAGTGGAAGCCCGGCGGGAAGAGCGCGGAGCACTTCGGGGAGCGGGTCGCCGCGGGTGAGGTGTGGCTCGCGACGGACGGCGGCGGCCCGGCCGTCGGGGCGTACGAGCTGTGGTGGGAGGACGAGGAGGCGTGGGGTCCGCAGCCGCCGGTGGCCGGTTACGTGCACCGTCTGATGACGGTCCGGGGGGCGGCTCCCGCCGGGACCGGGCGGGTGTTGCTGGCGCACGCGGAGGGGCGGATCGCGGCCGGTGGGCGGGCCGTGGCCCGGCTGGACTGCCTGTCGGACAACCCGCGGCTCCGTACGTACTACGAGGCCGCGGGCTACCGCGCCGTCGGCGAGGAGCCGGGAAAGCTCGCCGCCGACGGCACGCGCTACGGGGTCACGCTGCTGGAGCGCGTGATCACCCGGCCTTGAACACCGCCACCGTCCGCGACGGGACCGTGAAGGTGCCCGAAGCGGCTTCGTAGGAGGCGGACTTGACCACCGTGTCGGAGCCGGCGGCCTGGACCGGGTGGAGGCGGTAGCCCATGCCCGCCAGGTCGGTGATCTTCTGCGAGGTGCCGTTCGGGGTCGCGTTGAGGACGACGACCAGGTCACCGAGGCGCATGGTGATCACGCCGGGGGTCTCGTCGCGGCCGGAGAGCGGGAAGGACAGCGCGGACTGCACCTGCCCGGTGGTGGCGAGCGAGAACACCGGCTCGGTGGTGCGGATCTTCTGGAGGTCGCGGTAGGCGGCGGAGGTGCCGTCGATCTCCGCGCAGCCGACCGTCAGGGCCGGGTTGACGAGCAGCGGCTTGCCGTAGCCCCACTTGGGCTTGTTGTCGGCGGCCGGCGGGAGGCCGATGCCGAAGCCGTTGCCGTCACGGCAGTCCCAGTGGATGGCGTTGAACCAGTCGCCGCTGTCGTACGAGTTGCGGTCCAGGGACTTGGAGCGCAGCAGGTCGGAGCCCGCCTGGGAGAGCGCCGGGCCCTGGGAGAGGGTTGCCGTCGCCATGGCGAGGACCTGCATGCGGGCCCGGTCGGCGGGGGTGGTGCCCGCCGGGAGCTTGAAGGCGAGCGCGTCGTACAGGGTCTCGTTGTCATGGGCGTCGGCGTAGGCCAGGGCGTCGCCGGGGGCGGCGGCGTATCCGGCGGGGGCGCCGTTGTAGTCGACCTCGGAACCCTTGACCGTACGGCCGGAGGTGTCGGTGAAGGTGTAGGCGGCGAGGTTACCGGTGAGGCCGACCTTGATCAGGTCCTGGTAGTGGAGGAGCCGGGCCTTCTGCTGCTCCGGGGTGCCGTTGGCGGTGGAGGTGTTGGGGTCGGTGAACAGGCCGGAGGCGAAGCCCTGGACGCCGGGGTCCTCGTCGAAGGGGCCGCCGCCGCGGACGGCGTCGCGGGCCCGGTCGGAGAAGGTGGCGATGTCGGTGCCGGCCATGTTCTTCTGGGTGGCCTGGACGAAGCGGGAGTCGTCGGCGATCTCCCCGAAGTTCCAGCCTTCGCCGTAGAGGACGATCGCCTTCCCGTCGACGCCGTCCTTCTCGACGGTCAGGGCGTCGAGGGCCGCGCGGACGGCGAGGATGTTCTCCTTCGGGTGGTGGCCCATGAGGTCGAAGCGGAAGCCGTCGACCTTGTACTCGCGCGCCCAGGTGACGACGGAGTCGACGACGAGCTTGCCCATCATGGCGTTCTCGGGCGCGGTGTTGGCGCAGCAGGTGGAGGTGGCGACGGAGCCGTCGGCCTGGAGGCGCTGGTAGTAGCCGGGCACGATCCGGTCGAGGACGGACTTGTCGGACTGTCCGGCGGCGACGGTGTGGTTGTAGACGACGTCCATGACCGTGCGCAGGCCCTGTCCGTTGAGGGCCTGGACCATCTGCCGGAACTCGACCGTGCGGCGGGTGCCGTCGGGGTCGGTGGCGTAGGAGCCCTCGGGGACGGTGTAGTGCAGCGGGTCGTAGCCCCAGTTGTAGGCGTCCTTGGCCGCGGCGGCGGCGACGCAGGCCTGCTGCTCCTCGGAGTCGGGGGCGTGGACCGCGAGGTCGCAGGCGGGGGTGGTCTGTGCGGACTTCTTCTCGGGGATGGTGCCGATGTCGAAGGCCGGGAGGAGGTGGACGTAGGAGGTGCCGGAGTCGGCGAGGGCCTTGAGGTGCTTGGAGCCCTCGCTGTTCCTGTCGGTGAAGGCGAGGAAGGTGCCCTTGTGGGCGGCCTCGGCCGTCGGGTCCGCGATCGAGAAGTCGCGGACGTGCAGCTCCTGGATCTGGGCGTCCCGCAGCGGGACGGGGGCCGGCTTCTTCAGTGACGTCCAGCCCTCGGGCGCGAGCCGGGTGTCGGTGAGGTCGACGGCGAGGCTGCGGGCGGAGTCGGTGGTGAGGGCGGTGGAGTAGGGGTCGGTGACCTTGTTGGTGACGATCTGCTGGACGGTGGGCGCCCAGACCTTCACGACGTAGCGGTAGGGCTTGCCCGTCCAGGACTTCGGGCCGGTGACGGACCAGACGCCGGAGCTGTCGTCGCGCCGCATGGGGACGGCCTTGCCGTCGAGTTCGAGGGCGACGGACTGGGCGGTGGGGGCCCACACCGAGAGGGTGGGGCGGCCGCCGCGGAAGACGGGTCCGAGGGCGGCGCCGGTCGCCTTCCCGGCGTACAGGTCGTCGAGCACGCCCGCGGTCTGCACGCCGGTGGCGGCGAGCAGCGCCCCGTTGGCGGCACGTTGGGTGGCGATGAGCTGGCCGCGCAGGGAGTCACGGACGCGGTCGGCGTCGCGCGGGTCGACGGCGAAGGCCGGGTACTCCTTGAGGTGCGGGAACGCGGTCTTCTGGGCGTCGGTGAGGGCGGTCCGGTCGAGCCGGAGCCACTGGCCCTCGGTGTTCAGGGCGCCGTCGGTGACGGTGATCCCGCCGTCCTTCGCGTACACGAGCTGCTGGCTGGTGGCGTCGGTCGCCTTGACCTTCCAGACGACGGTGTTCCGGTCGATCCACTGGGCCTCGGCCTTGCCGAGGTCGAGGTTCGGGGCGCCGCCGACGGTGGGGAGCAGGTACTTCTGCTGTCCGGAGAGCGTCCAGATCTCGTGGCCGTGGGTGGCGAGGTCGAGGGACTGGTCGGTGGGCAGGTCCTTCTCGTCGCCCTTGTGGAGGATGTACGAGAGGGAGGTCGCGCCCTCGGTGAGCGGCACCTCGTAGACGGCGCCGTACGCGTCGGTGCGGACGGGCATGAGCGGCTTGGACCAGTCGGTGGGCTGGGCGGCGCCGGTCCAGGTGTGGAGGCCCCAGCCGTCGTAGTTCCCGTCGGGGCGCTGGTAGTGGATGACGGCCTTGGTCTTGTCCTGCTGTCCGGGGGCCGGGTTCGTGTCGGACTGTCCTTCGGCGCCCTGCGTGATCCAGACCTCGCCGGTGCGGCCGAGGGTGATGCTCCGCTGGGGGCCGTCGGCGGTGCCGTCCTTCTCGACGGTGTACGTGACGGTGGAGGCGCCCTCGGGGACCTTGACCCAGGCGAAGGCACCGTGGGCGTCGCGGCCGGTGAACGCGGCTTCCTGCCCTGCCGCCTTCAGGGTCCAGCCGTCGTAGTTCCCGTCCCCACGCCGGTAGTGGACGATCGCGTGGGTGCGCTCGACGGCGACGGGCCTCTCGGGCGCCGGGGCCTGGCCCGCCGTGCCGGCGGCGGTGGCGCTCGCGGTGCGCCCGGCGCTGTCGACGACGACGGCCTTGTAGCGCAGGGCGGTGCCGGCGGGGGCGGTGACGTGCTGGGTGACCTTGTAGGGGGCGTGGTCGGCGGTGCCGAGGGTCTGCCAGCGGCCGTTGCCGGTCTGGGCGGCGAAGACGACCCGGTTGAGGCCGCCGCCGGTGACGTCGGCGGTGAGTTCGACGGTGCCGGTGGCTCCGGCTGCGGGGGCCTTCAGGGACACGGCGGGCTTCGCGGCCGGGGCCGGGAGGGGCTTGTCGGCCTTGAGGACCAGGGAGGACAGGGCCGGGACGGTGACGGTCACCTTGCCGTCCTTCGCGGCGACGGCGCCCTGCCCGCCGTACAGGAAGCGGAGGTTCGCGGAGTCGACGGGGACGGTGACGGTCCTGGCGGTGGTGGCGCTGTTGGAGGCGACGAGGTACTCGGTCCGCCGGGCCGCGTCCGTACGGGAGAAGGCGTAGACGGAGCCCTCGGCGTACCGTTCCTGCTGGACGCCGTCGCGGAGGGCCGGGTGTGCCTTCGTGAGACGGGACAGCTGGGCCACCGAGCTGTACACCGGGTGCGTGGTGTCGTAGGCGTCGGTGGCGTGGGTGCGGTCGGTGCCGAGCTGGTCGTCGTCGAGGTAGTCGGCGGACCGGGCGGCGAAGAGGGGCTGGCGGGCGTCCTTGTCGCCGCCGGCGCCGGTGAAGCCCTGCTCGTCGCCGGAGTAGATCACCGGGTTGCCCCGGGAGAGGAACATCAGCTCGTTGGCGAGGCGGGCCCGCCGGACGAGTTCGGCGTCGGACGCGGTCGGGTTGTCCTGCTTGAGGAAGGTGCCGATGCGGCCCATGTCGTGGTTGCCGAGGAACGTGACCTGCTCGTAGGCGTTGGCCTTGTCGGTGGTGTAGCGGTAGTCCTCGGCGAAGACCTTGGCGAGGCGGTCGGCTCCGGCGCCCTGGGAGGCGAAGGCGCGGGCCGCGTCCTGGAAGGGGAAGTCGAGGGTGGAGTCGAGCCGGCCCCTGGTCACGTAGGGGGCGGTGACGGTCGGGTCGGCGGAGTACACCTCGCCGAACATGAAGAAGTCCTCGCGGCCCCGCTTCTGGGCGTAGGCGTCGAGGGCGGTGGCCCACTGGGTCCAGAAGTCCAGGTCGACGTGTTTGACGGTGTCGATGCGGAAGCCGTCGATCTTGAAGTCGCGGACCCACTTCTCGTAGATCCGCTTCATGCCCTCGACGACCTCGGGGCGCTCGGTCCACAGGTCGTCGAGGCCGACGAAGTCGCCGTACTCGGCGGACTCTCCGGCCCAGGTGGAGTCGCCCCGGTTGTGGTACATCGTGGGGTCGTTGAGCCAGGACGGGACCTTGGTGTTCGCCTTCTCGACGGGGGTGTACGGGAAGGAGTCCGCGTCCACCTTCCCGATCTTCGTCCGGTCGTCGAAGGGGCGGCCCGAGGCGTCGAGGTAGGGGTGGGAGCCCTTGGGGCGGTAGCCGTACTTCTGCTCGGCGTAGTCGACCGTGTCGGCGGTGTGGTTGGTGATGACGTCGAAGAAGACCTTCATGCCCTTGGCGTGGGCGGCGGCGATCAGCCTCTCCAGGTCCTCGTTGGTCCCGAAGTGCGGGTCGACCTGGGTGAAGTCGGTGATCCAGTAGCCGTGGTAGCCGGCCGACGCGTCCTTGCCGGTGCCCTGCACGGGCCGGTTCCTGAAGATCGGCGCCATCCAGATGGCGGTGGTGCCGAGGCCCTTGATGTAGTCGAGCCGCTGGGTCAGGCCCTTGAGGTCGCCGCCCTGGTAGAAGCCCTTGTCGGTGGGGTCGAAGCCGGTCTGGGTACGGCTGCCGGTGAGGCCGCCCCGGTCGTTGGAGGTGTCGCCGTTGGCGAAGCGGTCGGGCAGGACGAAGTAGAACTGCTCGCGGGTGAGGTCATGGCGGGCGGGCTCGGCCGCGAGCGCCCGGTCGGACGGCGGGGCGGGGGGCCGGGGCGCGGCGGCCGCGGGGACGGCGGGCGCGAGGGCGGCGCACAGGGCGGCGGCGAGCGCGACCGCCGTTCTCTTGCGTGTCACGGGGATGCTCCCTGGAGGGACGGGAAGAGGGGGCCGCCCCGGACGGGGCGGCCCTGCGGAGGGAGGGGACTCAGCTGCGGAAGGTGTCGTTCAGGACGGTCCGGCCGGAGGCGGGGACGGTCGCGGTGCGGTTGGCGCCGGACTCCCAGGTGACGTTTCCGGCGGCGTCCTTGCGGAGGTACTTGTACTCGAAGGCCGTTCCGGCGGGGAGGCCGAGGGTGAGCTTCCAGACGGGGTACGTGGCCGGGTCGAGCTTCAGGGCGGCGGCCGGGGACCAGTTGCCGAGTTCGGCGCGGTTGCCGGTGACGTAGATGTTCTGGCCGACCGTGGTGGTGGCGGTGACCTCGAACGAGGCCCCCGCGGTGGCGGGCGGGGTCGTCGTCGGCGGCGCGGTCGGGGTGGTGCCGCCGCAGCCGGTGGCGTTGACGTGCAGGGCCAGCGCGGTGTCGGCGCGGAGGGTGGCCGTGAACTGGCCGGACGAGTTCACCGTCACGGGCGTGTTCGACTGGACGTCGCAGTAGCCGCCGGCGGGCAGCGAGGTCTGGAAGGTGCGGGTGAGCGCCCAGGGCTCGTGGTTGATCGCCACGTACGCCTTGGAGCCGCGGCCGAACGCGATGGCGTTGTTGCCGTTGTCCCACCACTGGGTGACGGCCTGGCCGCGCGCGGTGTTGCGGAAGGCGACCATGGACGAGATCTCGCGCCAGGCGTGCTGGCACTTCCAGCCGTCGGTGTAGCAGGCGTCGACCTGGCCGCCGTTGGGCGGGCCCGCGTCCTTGTCGGTCCACTCGTAGCCGGAGTGGACGTCCGGGGAGCCGTAGGGCCAGGCGAGCGCGAAGACGGAGGCGAGGGTGTAGTTCGCGCCGTCCTTGTAGGAGAGGGTGTCTCCGCCGCGCTCGGTGTCGTGGTTGTCCACGAAGACGTTGGACTGGCCGGAGGGCATGTGGCCCCAGGCCTCGCCGAAGTTCTTCAGGTAGGCGAGCTTCTCGTTCTGCAGGACACGCTTGAGGTCGCGGGCGTAGCGGAACTCCTGGACGTCTCCGCTGCCGAGGTACTCGCTCGGGGAGACGGCCTCGCCGGCGCCGTGGATGGCCTCCAGCTTCCAGTACACGCCGGGCTTGGTGAGCCGGGACTTGATGTTCGCGAGGTCGGCGGCCGGCATGTGCTTGGCGGCGTCGATGCGGAAGCCGTCGACGCCGAGCGAGAGGAGGTCGTTGAGGTAGCCGGCTATGCGGCCGCGGACGTACTCCTCGCCGGTGTCGAGGTCGGGGAGCTGGACCAGTTCGCAGTTCTGGACGTTGCCGCGGTCCTGGTAGTTGGTGATCGTGGACCGGCAGTCGTCCATGTCGGAGCCGGAGTAGAGGCCCGGGTAGTCGTACTTGGAGAACGGGGTCCCGCCCGTTCCCGTGCCGGAGCCGTTCGCCATGTGGTTGATGACGGAGTCGGCGACGACCTTGACGCCGGCCGCGTGGCAGGTGTCGATCATCCTCTTGAAGGCGGTGCGGTCGCCGAGACGTCCGGCGATCTTGTAACTGACCGGCTGGTACGAGGTCCACCACTGGCCGCCCCGCACGTGTTCCTGGGGCGGGGAGACCTGGACGTATCCGTATCCGGCGGGGCCGAGGCGGTCGGTGCACTCACGGCCGACCGAGGCGAAGTTCCATTCGAACATCACCGCGGTGACGTCCTTCTCGCCGGGCGGGGCGGCCTGCGCCGGGGCGTTTCCCGTGACGGCCACAGCGGCGGCTCCCGCCACGAGGGCGAGTGCAGCGGCCACGGTTCTCCTGGCCATGCTTCCTCCTGTACGACGTCGATGTCGCAAGAAGTTGCCGAAAACTTCAGCAACTGTTTTCAGCCGTGACCGTACGAGTGCCCCGGCGCCCGGTCAACCCTCCGGACACCCCGACGCAACTTGTTACGAAAGGACTTGCGGTTCGCGGTGAGCGCCCGCGGGAGGCTGCGCCGTGGAGCCGCGCACCACCAGCTCCGGCTGGAAGACGAACTCCGTGCGCTGCACGGGATTGCCCTCGATCTCCTCCAGGAGCGCGCCGACCGCCGCCGTCGCCATGGCCTGTACGGGCTGGCGCACGGTGGAGAGCGGCGGGCTGGTGAAGGCGATCAGCGGCGAGTCGTCGAAGCCGACGACGGAGACGTCCCCGGGCACGTCGAGGCCGCGGGCGCGGACGGCACGGATCACGCCGAGCGCCATCAGGTCGGAGCCGCAGACGATGCCCGTACAGCCCTCGCGGAGCAGGATGTCGGCGGCGGCGTGGCCGCCCTCGACGCCGAACAGCGTGGGCCTGATGAACCGTTCCGCGTCGGCCCGTTCGACGCCGAGGAGCTCGTACAGCTCGGCCGTGAAGCCCTCGGCCTTGCGGCGCGAGGGGACGTAGCGGGTGGGGCCGATGGCCAGCCCGATCCGCTCGTGGCCCAGCTCGACCAGGTGCCGCACGGCCATGCGGGCCGCGGCCCGGTCGTCCGGGGAGACGAAGTTGGCGTCGATGTGCTCGTTGTAGCCGTTGATGAGGACGTATGGCACGCCCCGGGCGGACAGCCGGGCGTAGCGGGCCGGGTCGGCGGAGGCGTCCGCGTGCAGCCCGGAGAGGAAGACGATGCCGGCCACCCCGCGCTCCACGAGCTGCTCGACGAGTTCGTCCTCGGTGGCGCCGCCGGGCATCTGGGTGCAGAGCACCGGGGTGTAGCCGTGCCCGGCGAGGACCTGCTCGACGACCTGGGCGAACGCCGGGAAGATCGGATTGGTCAGCTCGGGCACGACGAGCCCGACGAGGCCCGCGCTGCGGCGTTTGAGGCGTACGGGACGCTCGTACCCGAGGACGTCGAGCGCCGCGAGCACCCTGTGCCGGGTCGCCCCGGCCACGCCCGCCTTGCCGTTGAGGACCCGGCTGACGGTGGCCTCGCTGACACCGGACTGGGCGGCGATGTCCGCGAGCCGCGGGGGGGCGGGGCCCCGGCCCCCCCGGGGGGGGTGAGTGACACCCCCCCCCCCCACGGGGGGGGGGGGCGAAAACCACAGTGTGTGTGTTTTTTTTTTATAATTACCAGAAACAACCCCCCGGGGTAGGGTGTGAGTACGG
>NZ_JBHXSA010000006.1:45546-177238 GCF_042716475.1 Streptomyces sp. NPDC058671
CGCCCGCCTTCCCGTGGCGGCCCGGGCTGCGGGGGGCCGCGCCCCCCCCGGCGGGGGCGGCGTGGTCCGCGCGCCGGGGGGCGCCGTCCCCGGCCCCCCGCGGCAGGGGAATCGTCACACCGCCCACCAGACGGTGGTGTCGGCGGGCACTTCGGCCGCGTCGTCGACGATCTCGACCTCCTCGTTGGAGAGGAGGTACCGGCCGGGCAGCGGGACGGAGATGGCCCGGCCGGTGGTGTTGGCGGTGCAGACGAATCCGTCACGGCGGAAGGAGAGCACACCCTCGGGTGCCTCCAGCCACTCGACGGACTCGCCCGCACCGAGTCCGGGGCGCTCGCGACGGACGGCGAGCGCGCTGCGGTACAGCTCCAGGGTGGAGCCGGGGTCGCCGGTCTGCGCCTCGACGCTCAGCGCGCCCCAGGTCGCGGGCTGCGGCAGCCAGGAACCCCCGTCACCGAAGCCGTAGGAGGAGCCCTCGACGGTCCACGGGATCGGGACCCGGCAGCCGTCGCGGAAGCCGTCCTGGCCGCTGGCCCGCCAGAACGACGGGTCCTGCCGCACCTCGTCGGGCAGGTCGGTGACGTCCGGCAGACCGAGCTCCTCGCCCTGGTAGACGTAGGCCGAGCCGGGCAGGGCCAGCATCAGCAGGGTCGCGGCGCGGGCCCGGCGCAGGCCGAGTTCGCGGTCGCCGGCGGTGCGCAGCTGGGTGCCGAGGCCCGCCGGGTTGGCGAAGCGGGTGGCGTGCCGGGTGACGTCGTGGTTGGACAGCACCCAGGTGGTGGGGGCGCCGACCGGGCGCATCGCCTCCAGCGACTCGTCGATGACGCGTCGCAGCTCGGCCGCGTCCCAGTGGGTGCCCAGGTACTGGAAGTTGAAGGCCTGGTGCATCTCGTCGGGGCGCACGTAGTTCGCGGTGCGCGCGACGGTGGGCGTCCAGGCCTCGGCGACGAGGATGCGCTCGCCGTCGTACTCGGAGAGGACCTGCCGCCAGGAGCGGTAGACCTCGTGGACGCCGTCCTGGTCGAAGAAGGGCATGACGTCGTTGCCGAGCAGCTTCAGCTGGTCGTGGGCGCCGAGGTCGGGCAGGCCCTCGGCCTTGACGAGGCCGTGGGCGACGTCGACGCGGAAGCCGTCGACGCCCATGTCGAGCCAGAAGCGGAGGATGGAGCGGAACTCGTCGCGTACGGCGGGGTGTTCCCAGTTGAAGTCGGGCTGCTCCGGGGCGAACAGGTGCAGGTACCAGTCGCCGGGGGTGCCGTCCGGGTCCACGGTGCGGGTCCAGGCCGGGCCGCCGAAGATGGACTCCCAGTCGTTGGGCGGCAGTTCGCCGCTCGATCCCTTGCCGGGGCGGAAGTGGTAGCGCTCGCGCAGCGGTGACCCGGGGCCCTCGCGCAGCGCGCGCTGGAACCACTCGTGCTGGTCGGAGGAGTGGTTGGGCACCAGGTCGACGATGACGCGCAGGCCCAGGTCGTGGGCCTCGCGGATCATCGCGTCGGCGTCGAGGAGCGAGCCGAACATGGGGTCGATGGCCCGGTAGTCGGCGACGTCGTACCCCGCGTCGGCCTGCGGCGAGGCGTAGAACGGCGAGAGCCAGACGGCGTCGACGCCGAGGTCCTTGAGGTACGGCAGCCGGCGCCGGACGCCCTCCAGGTCGCCCATGCCGTCGCCGTTGCCGTCGGCGAAGCTGCGCGGGTAGACCTGGTAGATCACGGCGTCTCTCCACCAGCCCGTGTGCGTGCCGGTGGTCGGGGCGTCGGCCGGGGTGGCGAGATGCTGGGTCATGGCTTCCCTGGGAGGTAAGGAGGTGCGTACAGGAGGGGCGCTCAGGGCCGTCAGCCCTTGACGGCACCGGCGGACATGCCGGTGACCAGGTGCCGCTGGGCGAAGAGGAACACCAGGGCGGCGGGGACGGCGATCAGCACGGAGGCCGCTGCCATCGGGCCCCACTGGGCGCCGTACTGGTTGACGAACTTCTGCAGTCCGCCGGCCAGGGTGAGGTTCTCGTCGCCGACCATGAAGGCGGAGGCGTAGGCGACCTCGCCCCAGGCGGTGATGAAGGAGTAGAAGGCGGTGACGGCGATGCCCGGCTTGGCGAGCGGCAGGATCAGCCGCCAGAACGTGCCGAACGGGGTGAGCCCGTCGACGTAGCCGGACTCGTCGATCTCACGCGGGATGGTGTCGAAGAAGCCCTTCATCATCCACGCGCAGAAGGGGACGGCGATCGTCAGGTACGTGACGACCAGGCCGACCGGCTGGTTGAGCAGGCCCATCGACGCCATGATGTTGTAGATCGGCACGATGAGGACGGCGACCGGGAACATCTGGGTGATGAGCAGCGTCCACATCAGGCCGCGCTTGCCGGGGAAGCGGAAGCGGCTGACGGCGTAGCCCGTGGTGGCGGAGATGAAGACGCCGACGACGGTGGTGAGTCCGGCGACGAGCAGCGAGTTCCCGAACCAGGTGAGGAACGGGGTGTCGTTCAGCAGGTTCGTGTAGTTCTCGAACGTCGTCTCTTTGAAGAAGTCCGTGGTGATGGCGTACTTCGCGGGCTTCAGCGAGGTCAGCAGCACCCAGAGGACCGGGAAGACGGCGATCACCGACGCCACGACGAGCGTGACGTGCAGCGCGACCGAGGCGAGCGGCGAACGGCGGCCGCGGACCGGGAGGTTCGCGGTCTGCGGGGTGGGGGTCGTGGTGGTCACCAGACTTCTCCCTGCTTGCGGAGGACGCGCTGGTAGATCGCGGCGAAGATCATCAGGAGGACCAGGATGAGGACGCCCCACGTGGACGACTGGGCGAAGTCGCGCGGGCTGATCTCGAAGGAGAACTTGTACGCCTGGGTGACGAGGATCTGGGTGGCCTCGCCGGGTCCGCCCCGGGTGAGCAGGAAGATCACCGGGAACATGTTGAAGGTCCAGATGGTGGAGAGCAGGATCACCGTCGTCGACACCGCGCTGAGGCCGGGCATGGTGATGTGCCGGAAGCGCTGCCAGGCGTTGGCGCCGTCCATCTCGGCGGCCTCGTACAGCTCGCCGGGGATGGACTGGAGCCCGCCGAGGAGGGCGACCATCATGAACGGGACGCCGAGCCAGACGTTGACGAGGATGACCGAGAACTTGGCCCAGGTGGGGTCGTTCAGCCACGGGACCGCGTCGATGCCGCCGCCCGCGAGGAGCTTGTTGAGCAGACCGTTGTCCTGGTTGTAGAGGAAGCGCCAGGCGAAGACGGAGACGAAGCCGGGCACCGCCCAGGGCAGGATCAGCAGCATCCGGTAGACGGAGCGGCCGGCGATCCTGCGGTTGAGGACGTTGGCGAGGCTCAGGCCGAGGGCGAAGGTGATCGCCACGCAGGACACGGTCCACACGATCGTCCAGCCGAGCGTCCCGAGGAACTGCCCGCCGGAGAGCGCGTCGGCGTAGTTGTCGAGACCGACGAACTCGTAGGTGGCCGGGATCTCGTTGACCCCGATCGACCGTGCGACGTTCCGCTCGTTGGCGTTCGTCAGGGACAGGTAGACACCGCGGACCAGCGGGTAGCCGATGATCACGGCGATCACGACGGTGACCGGGGCGATCATCGCCCAGGCGTACCAGTGGGTGGAGAGGGAGCGCTTGGGCCCGCTCCGGGGCTTTCCAGTTCCGCGGCTCCGGCCGCGGGCGACGCTGTCGCCCGCGGCCTTCACCACCGACTGGCTGGGGGTGTCCACAGCCATCAGCCGGCCTGCCTTCCTGTTACTTCCAGTCCTTCAGGAGCTTGCGGTAGGAGTCACCCGTCGCCTTGGCTCCCGCGTCCGGGGTGGTCTGGCCGGTGAGGACCTTGGTGTACTCGGTGACGAGCGGCGCGAAGAGGCTGCCGGTCTCCGGGATCCAGGGGCGCTCGACGGCCTTGTCGACGACCGGCTTGAAGAAGGTGATCATCTCGTTGGTCGCCACGTCCGGCTTGATGTAGACGGACTGCCGGGTCGGGAGGAGGCTGAGCTCCTTCGCGACCGTCGCCTGCGTCTCGGCCGAGGTCATGTACTCGGTGAAGGCGTAGGAGGCGGCGAGGTTCTTGGAGCCCGCGTAGACGGCGAGGTTGTGACCGCCCTGCGGGGCGCCCTGACCGGCCGAACCGGCCGGGACCGGGGCGATGCCCAGGTTGGCCTTGTCGGTGAACTCCTTGCCGGCGTGGGTGTCGGAGACGGCCCAGGGGCCGTTGATGATCATGGCGACCTTGCCGTCCTTGAAGGCCGTCTGCATGTTGTTCCAGCCGTCGGTCGCGTCGGTCTTGGCCGCGCCCGAGTCGACCAGGTCCTTGACGACCTTGAAGGCCTTCACACCGGCGGCGTTGTCGACGGTGATCGTCTTCTTCTCGGCGTCGACGAGGTCGCCGCCCTCGCCGTACAGGAAGGAGAGGAACCAGTAGGCGTCGTCGCCGCGCAGGTACAGGCCGGGGTTGCCGGTCTTCTGCTTGATCTTGGCGGAGACGGTCTTGAGCTCGTCGATGGTCTTGGGGACCGCGACACCGGCCTCCTTGAAGATCTTCTTGTTGTAGAAGATGCCCATGGAGTCGATGACCTGCGGCACCGCGTACGTCTTGCCGTTGTACTTGGTGGAGGCCGCGGCCTGCTCCAGGAAGTCGTCCGACTCCTTCAGGGCCGGGGTGCCGTCGAGCGGGGCCAGGTAGCCGAGGTCCGCGAACTCGGGGGTCCAGGCGACCTCGGAGCGGATGACGTCGGGTGCGCCGGAGCCGGACTGGGCGGCGTTCTTGAACTTGTTCTGCGCCTCACCGAACGGCACGTTCACGTACTTGACGGTGACCTTCGGGTGCTTCTTCTTGAAGTCCTCGGCGACCTTCTTGAAGACCTTGTCCTCGGAGCCGACCGTGGAGGTGTCCCACCAGGTCACGGTTCCGGAGAGCTCGCCCGAACTCGTCGAGCCGCCGCCGTTCGAACCGCTGTCGCTCCCGCACGCCGCCAGGGTCACGCCCAGTGCCGCGACCAGCGCGGTGGCCGCTATGCCACGCCGCATGTGAACTCCTTCAACTGATCCCGGGGGGACGAGGGGCTGGAACCTTCCTCATGCGACCGCTCCCTCGCGGCGCTCCGGGTTGCCAGGAACGTAACAGGGATGAAAACGCGCCGAAAGACCTTGCGGGAACTTTCTGCAAGGACCGGGGATCGTTACATCCGCGTGTCCCTAAGGTTGCCATCGGATCGCTTGACAGCAGCTGGAAGAGGGCTCCAGCGGGGCGCACAGGCCGCCACGCGCGCCCCCGGGCGTCGCCTACGCGCCCCGCAATTCCTGCAAGACCTTGCGAGGTGGCTTGCATCACCCGGTCGGTGGGCAATACGCCCGGTGACCGGTACAGTCCATCCTCATGACCGCGCGGCTCTCCGACATCGCAGCCCAGGCGGGGGTCAGTGAGGCCACAGTCAGCCGCGTGCTCAACGGCAAGCCGGGCGTGGCCACCGCCACCCGCGAGTCCGTCCTTGCCGCGCTCGACGTGCTCGGCTACGAGCGGCCCGTACGACTGCGCCAGCGCAGCGCGGGGCTCGTCGGCCTCATCACCCCCGAACTCGACAACCCGATCTTCCCCGCGCTCGCGCAGGTCATCGGGCAGGCCCTGACCCGGCAGGGCTACACGCCGGTCCTCGCCACCCAGACCCCCGGCGGGTCCACCGAGGACGAGCTCACCGACATGCTGGTGGAGCGCGGTGTCGCCGGCATCATCTTCGTCTCCGGACTGCACGCCGACACCACCGCCGACATGACGCGCTACGACCAGCTGCGCGGCAAGGGCGTCCCGTACGTCCTGCTCAACGGCTTCTCCCCCAAGGTCCAGGCGCCCTTCGTCTCCCCCGACGACCGGGCGGCGATGCGGCTCGCGGTGACGCACCTGGCCGCGCTCGGGCACACCCGGATCGGGCTCGCCGTCGGACCGAAGCGGTTCGTGCCGGTGCTCCGCAAGATAGAGGGCTTCCAGAAGGGCATGGAGGAGCGGCTCGGTCTCGGACCGGAGGAGTCGGAGGAGCTGATCCAGCACTCCCTCTACACCCTGGAGGGCGGCCAGGCCGCGGCCGGGGCGCTGATCTCCCGGGGCTGCACGGCGGTCGTCTGCGCGAGCGACATGATGGCGCTCGGCGCGATCCGGGCCGCCCGGCAGCAAGGGCTCGACGTCCCCCGGGACGTCTCCGTCGTCGGCTTCGACGACTCGCCCCTCATAGCCTTCACCGATCCGCCGCTGACCACCATCCGGCAGCCCGTGCAGGCGATGGGACAGGCCGCGGTCCGCGCGCTGCTCGAAGAGGTGGGCGGCACTCCGGCCCCGCACTCCGAGTTCGTGTTCATGCCCGAGCTGGTCGTCCGCGGGTCCACCGCCTCGGCCCCGACCGCCGTCCGTCCCTCCGTCTGACCCCTGCGCATCCGCCCTCGGACGTCCTTCCCGAGGAGGACCGGGTGCGCCCCGAACCCGTCCGGGGGATGATCGGTCGGGGGGAAGGGATCTGGCAGACTCTCTCCCTATGGGTGAAACGACCGTGAAGAGTTTGGAAAACCGGACGACCCCGTCGTCACCCATCGTGGCCGACGGCAGGTTCGCGCGCCTGCGCGCGAGCACGCCCCGGCGCCCCACGATCTGGTTCGAGATCCTGCTCATCGCGGTGAGCTACTGGACGTACTCCCTCATCCGCAACGCGGTGCCGGAGCAGAAGACCCAGGCGCTGAAGAACGCCGACTGGATCTGGCGGGCCGAGGAGTCCGTCGGTCTCGCCTTCGAGCACGCCGTCAACCACGCCGTGAACTCGGTGACCTGGCTGATCGTGTCGATGAACTACTACTACGCCACCCTGCACTTCGTCGTGACCATCGGCGTGCTCGTGTGGCTGTACCGATGGCACCCGGGCCGTTACGCGGCGTTCCGCACGGTCCTCTTCGCCACCACCGGTGTGGCCCTGGTCGGTTACTACCTGTACCCGCTCGCACCGCCCCGGCTCATGAACGGCCAGAACTTCATCGACACGGTGCTCGTGCACCAGACCTGGGGCTCGATGGCCTCGGGCAACCTCAAGCACGTGTCGAACCAGTACGCGGCCATGCCGTCGATGCACATCGGCTGGTCGCTCTGGTGCGGTCTGACGATCTTCCTGCTCGCCAAGGCGCCGTGGGCGAAGATCCTGGGCGTGCTCTACCCGGTGGCGACGCTGGTCGTGATCGTCGCCACCGCGAACCACTTCTGGCTGGACGCGGTCGGCGGCCTGGTCTGCCTGGCCTTCGGCTTCCTCGTCTCGTACTTCTGGTACGGCTCCCGGCCGCACCACCTGCCCAAGCTGGTGGAACCGGCCCCCGGGGCGGTGCCGCGGAGGGCCCCGGCCCCGGCGGCGGATCCCGCCCGCGAGACCGAGTCGGCCGACGGGACGGCGGAGCAGCCGCGGGTCGGCTCCGGCAGGTGACCCGGCGGCCGGTGACGGCTGGCCGGCCCGGCGCGACCGCCGTGTGCGTGGTCGTCCCCTCCAGGGCCCTCACCTGCGGTGAGCGCTGTCACGCCCCGTAGAACAGCTCCTCCACGACCGCCCTGGCCCTGCGCGTGATCCGCCGGTAGTCGTCGACCATCTCGCCGACGCGCCCCGGCCCGTACCCCAGGTAGCGCCCCACCGCCGCGAGTTCGCGCGGCTCCGAGGGGAAGGTGTCGCCGGGCCGGCCGCGCACCAGCATGACCGCGTTACGGACCCGGGTGGCCAGGACCCACGCCTCGTCCAGGGTCTGCGCCTCCTCCGTCGCGATCAGACCGGCCGCGTTCGCCGCCCTGAGCGCCTCACGGGTACGGGGGGTCCGCAGCCCCGGCTCCGCCCAGCCGTGCCGCATCTGGAACAGCTGGACCGTCCACTCGACGTCACTGAGGCCGCCGCGCCCCAGCTTCGCGTGGAGCGTGGGGTCGGCGCCGCGCGGCAGCCGCTCCGACTCCATGCGGGCCTTGAGCCGGCGGATCTCGCGGACCGCGTCCTCACCGAGGCCCTCGGCCGGATAGCGCAGCGGGTCGACGAGCTCGATGAACCGGTCCGCCAGCTCCCGGTCTCCCGCCATGGGCTCGGCCCGTAGCAGCGCCTGGCTCTCCCAGACGAGCGACCAGCGGCGGTAGTAGGCCGCGTACGACTTCAGGGTGCGGACCATCGGGCCGCTCTTGCCCTCCGGCCTGAGGTCCGCGTCGATCAGCAACGGCGGGTCGGCCGTCGGCACCTGGAGGAGCCGGCGCATCTCCGCGACCACCCGGTTCGCGGCCCGCGCGGCCTCCTGCTCGTCGACCCCCTCACGCGGCTCGTGCACGAACAGGACGTCGGCGTCGGAGCCGTACCCGAGCTCGTGCCCCCCGAAGCGGCCCATGCCGATGACCGCGAACCGGGTCGGCAGCTCCCCGCCCCACTCGGCCCGCACGGCGGCCCGCAGGGCCCCGGCGATCGTCACCGCGTTGAGATCCGTGACGGACTCCCCCACCCGGTCGACCAGCGCCCCCGGATCGATCTCCCGGGGGCTGTCCTCCGTGCCGTACGAGCCGATGAGGTCGGCCGCGGCGGTACGGAACAGCTCCCTGCGGCGCACCCCGCGGGCCGCCGCCACGGCCTGCTCGGCGTCGCCCGCGCGGCCCACCGCCGCCAAAACCTCCTGCTCCAGATGGTCCCGGCCGCGCGGCTTCAGGCCCTCCGGGTCACCGAGCAGCGCGACCGCCTCGGGGGCGCGGAGCAGCAGGTCGGGGGCGAGCCGCCCGGCGGAGAGGACCCGGGCGAGGTTCTCGGCGGCGGCGCCCTCGTCGCGGAGCAGCCGCAGGTACCAGGGCGTCTTGCCGAGGGCGTCCGACACCTTGCGGAAGCCGAGCAGGCCGGCGTCCGGGTCCGCCGAGTCCGCGAACCAGCCGAGCAGCACCGGGAGCAGCGTCCGCTGGATCGCGGCCTTCCGGCTCACCCCGGAGGCCAGTGCCTCCAGGTGACGCAGGGCGGCGGCGGGGTCCTCGTACCCCAGCGCTTCGAGCCGTTGTCCGGCCGCCTTCGGGCTGAGCCGGATCTCGCCGGGGGCGAGCTGGGCCACCGCGTCGAGCAGCGGCCGGTAGAAGATCTTCTCGTGGAGGCGGCGGACGACCGCCGCGTGCCGCTTCCACTCCTTGTTCAGCGCGGCGACCGGGTCGGTGCGCAGGCCGAGCGAGCGGGCGAGGCGCCGCAGGTCGGCCTCGTCCTCGGGGACGAGGTGGGTGCGGCGCAGCCGGTACAGCTGGATGCGGTGCTCCATGGCCCGAAGGAAGCGGTACGCCTCGTCGAGCTGCGCCGCGTCGGCCCGGCCGACGTATCCGCCGGCGGCGAGGGCGGCGAGCGCGTCGAGGGTGGTGCCGCTGTGCAGTCCGGCGTCGCTGCGGCCGTGCACGAGCTGGAGGAGCTGGACGGCGAACTCGACGTCCCGCAGACCGCCGGGGCCGAGCTTCAGCTCGCGGTCGACCTGGGCGGCCGGGATGTTGTCGACGACCCGGCGGCGCATCTTCTGCACGTCGGGGACGAAGTTCTCCCGCTCGGTGGCCTGCCAGACCAGCGGGGAGACGGCGTCGATGTACTGGGCGCCGAGCTCGGCGTCGCCCGCGACGGCGCGCGCCTTCAGCAGCGCCTGGAACTCCCAGGTCTTCGCCCAGCGCTGGTAGTAGGCGAGATGGGACGAGAGGGTGCGGACGAGGGGGCCGTTGCGGCCCTCGGGGCGCAGATTGGCGTCGACCGGCCAGATGGTGCCCTCGACGGTGGTCTCCGAGCAGATCCGCATCAGATGCGCGGCGAGCCTGCTCGCCGCCTGGATGGCCTTGCCCTCGTCGGCGCCCTCCGCCGGCTCCCCGACGAAGATCACGTCGACGTCGGAGACGTAGTTCAGCTCGTGGCCGCCGCACTTGCCCATCGCGATCACGGCCAGCCGGCACAGGGCGGCGTCGTCGGGCGCGGCGGTACGGGCGAGGCTGAGCGCGGCGCGCAGGGTCGCCGTGGCCAGGTCGGCGAGTTCGGCGGCGGTCTCGGCGACGTCGATGGTGCCGCACACGTCACGGGCCGCGATGGCGAGGAGGCAGCGGCGGTAGGCGACCCGCAGCGAGACCGCGTCGACGGCGTCGGCGAGCCCCCGCTCGAACTCCGCGATCCCCGGGTGCAGGTCCACCGCCTCGTACGTGACGAGGGACTCCCAGTCGCGGGGGTGACGGGCCAGGTGGTCGGCGAGCGCCTCCGAGGCGCCGAGCACCCCGAGGAGCCGGTCCCGGAACGGCTTGGCGGAGAGCAGCGTGGTCGTGAACCTCTGCCGCTCGGCCTCGGGCTGCGCCTCGACCAGGCGCACCAGGCCGCGCAGGGCGAGGTCGGGGTCGGCGGTGGCGCCCAGGGCGTCGAGAAGGACGGGGTCGCCGCGCAGGGCGGAGAGCTCGGGCAGGTCCAGGAGCCGCTCGGCGGCGGAGGGGGCGGTGAAGCCGTGCCGCAGCAGACGGGAGAAGGTGCTGCTTCTACGTCCGGGCACCGTCATTCCGCCGCTCCCTCCGAGCAGGTCAGCCCCGGGGTGGGGCCGGGCGGATCGAGCCTATCCGGAGTGGGGGACGGGAGCGTCGGGGCCTTCGGTTCGCAGAGGATCACACGTGACGTCTCGCACATTGATCGCTTTTCGGGGCCGATGAACCGTATTTCTTGAAAGTCCGTCTTGGCGGGGAGAAGGCCCGTCCCACCGGGACGGGCCTCTTCCACCTGTCCGTCCCGGTCGCCCACCCGACCCTCGCCGCCCGTCCGTTACCCGTCGCCTGTCCGCCCCTTGCTCGAAAGCGCGCCGCCGAACATGTCTGTCCGCCCCCGCCGTCGTCTCCTCCCGTCCCGCCGCAGGACCGCCTCCGTGGTGGTGACGGCCGCCCTGGTGGGCGGCACCTTCGCCGGACTGCTGTCGGTGACGGGAGCGCCACGGACGCCGACGGCACAGGCGGCGGAGCCGAGGACGACGGCGGAGGCGGACCGACCTCAGGCCCGAGCGGCACAGCCGGGGGCGGAGGCGCCCGCGCCGCCGTCCCCGACGCCTTCCGAGCCCGCCCGGCCCCGGAAGGCGCCCGCCTCCGTGGTGCAGATCGTGGCGCACCCGGACGACGACCTGTTCTTCATGAACCCGGACATATCCCAGTCGATCCGCTCCGGCCACCCCCTGACCTCGGTCTACCTCACGGCAGGTGAGTCGGACGGTGTCAACGCGCGCCCGCGCGACGCCGCGGCGGCCGAGCCCGACAAGGCGGAGTACGCCGAGGCCCGGCAGAACGGCATCCGCGCCGCGTACGCCGAGATGGCGACCGGCAGCCGCACCAGCCCCTGGGAGCGGGTCGCGATACCCACGGCCGGCGGCGCGACGGCCGAACTGGACATCCTGCGCGCACAGCCGCAGGTCACGCTGGTGTGGCTGCAGCTGCGCGAGGCCGGTTCGATCAACGCCGACCGTCCGCACAGCCTCAACGGCCTCTGGAACGGCCGCGTCACCGCCCTGGAGTCCCAGCGCTCCTCCGGCACCCCGGTCGGCGCCGACTTCACGTACACGAAGGACCAGGTCGTCGCCACGATCACGGGGCTGCTCGACCGCTTCCGGCCGACGTTCGTACGGATGCAGGACCCGAGCCCCGGCAAGGACCCGAAGAGCGGGAAGCTCAGGGACCACCAGGACCACCTGTACGGGGCGAGGTTCACCCAGGCCGCGCTCGCCCGGTACGCCGACGTCCCCGGGCATCCGCGCGTCGGCGTGCAGAACTACCTCGGCTACCCCACCAGCGTCCTGCCGCACACGCTCGACCCCGAGACGGCGGGCGCGAAGCTGAAGACGATGGAGACGTACGCCTGGCTGGACGGCGTCAACGACTGCGGGACGCCCGCCGGCTGCGGGGACCTGAAGGTGGCGGCGCGGCCCGCCGGGCGGGGCTGGACCCAGACCGTGCGGTACGCCCGCGGCACCTCCACCTCCTGGGTGCAGCGGGACCGGGACGGCGGCCTCCACGCGTTCTCCGTGCTCGACGGACACCTCGCCGCCTGGCGCAAGCCGGCGACCGGCACCGCCTGGCGCGGCCCGACTCTGCTGCCCGGCGGCGGCCTGGACAGCGGGGTCACCTCGGTGACGCTGCCCGACGGCCGTATCGCGGTGTTCGGCACCCGGACGGTGCTCGCGGGCGGGCCCGCCGACTACCGCCGCGAGGTGGTGACCACCGCGCAGGCGGCGCCGGGCGGCGCCTTCGGCCCGTGGTCCTCGCTCGGCACGCCCGAGCGGGAGGACGCCCGGGGCACCTCGGACATCAGCGCGCCCGCCGTGACCGTGGCCGCCGACGGCCGGGCGACCCTGCTGCTGCGGGACAGCCTCCACCGTCTGGCGGTCCGCGAGCAGCGCGCGGACGGCGGCTGGGGTCCGTGGCGGACGCTCGGCGGCACGGACGTGTACGGCGACCCGGTCGCGGCGACGGACGCGGCCGGGCGCGGCTATGTCTTCGCGAGCACCCCGAGCACCGTCCTGACGTGGGCGCAGCGCCACCCCGGCGGGCGGTTCACCGGACCGACCCGGACGGGGCTGCCGCCGACGACGCTGGCGCTGAGCGCGAGCGCGGCTCCGGACGGCGACGGCGTACGGCTCTGGTTCCGCAAGCCGGCCTCCGGGGACCTCCGGAGCGCCGACTTCTCGGGCGCGGGCCCGGTCTCCCCGGTCACCGAGCTGCCGGGCGCGGGAGTCGCCGGCTTCGGGCCGGTGAGCGGCGGCGACGGCCTGCTCGCGGTCCGGTCGCGGACCGGTTTCCTGGCGACGGCGCCGCACGGCAGGGCGGGGGCCCGGCCGGTGTGGCGGCTGGAGCGGTTCCTGTTCGCGGGGGCGCCGGACGCGGGGACGGACGGGGTGGCGGCGATCGGCCTGGACGGCAGGCTGCACTGGACTCCGGCGGACCGATGAGTTGGTGGGCGCCGACGGGTCGTAGGGAGAGAGGCACCCAGGCGCACCTCCCGGTACGCCTGCCGGTGCGCGACCGGCCCGGCGAAAGGAACGGCGATGAACCCGCGGACTTCCCTGGACCCCCGCTTCAGCGACC
Organism: Streptomyces sp. NPDC058671; assembly: GCF_042716475.1. Taxonomy (NCBI): domain Bacteria; kingdom Bacillati; phylum Actinomycetota; class Actinomycetes; order Kitasatosporales; family Streptomycetaceae; genus Streptomyces; species Streptomyces sp. NPDC058671. The sequence continues at coordinate 58,612 of NZ_JBHXSA010000006.1, forward strand.
CGGAGGCCGCCCCGGCGTCCTGGCCGGACGCCGCCGCCCGGCTCGCATCGGCCGAGGTCTTCTGGCTGACGACCGTACGTCCCGACGGCCGCCCCCACGTCACGCCGCTGATCGCGGTGTGGTCGGACGGCGCGCTCCACTTCTGCACCGGCCCCGACGAACGCAAGGCCCACAACCTGGCGGGCAACCCGTCGGTCGTCCTCACCACGGGCACGCCCACGCTCGGCGAGGGCTTCGACCTGGTGGTGGAGGGCGAGGCGGAGCGGGTGACGGATGAGGGCCGGCTGGCGGTGCTCGCGGAGGCGTACGTGGGGAAGTACGGGCCGGACTGGCGGTTCGAGGTGCGCGAGGGCGCGTTCGTGGGCGACGGTGGTACGGCCCTGGTGTTCGCGGTCGTGCCCCGCACGGTCTTCGGCTTCGCCAAGGGCGACCCCTTCGGCCAGACCCGCTGGCGTTTCTGAGGAGAACCCATGAACTGGACCCTGGAAGTCGTGCCCGTACCCGTCACCGACATGGACCGGGCAAAGGAGTTCTACGGCGACAGGTGCGGCTTCAAGATCGACCTGGACGACGAGGTGGCGCCGGGCATCCGCATCATCCAGGCGACCCCGCCGGGCTCGCGCTGTTCGATCGCGATGATCAGCGGGATGCCGTCGATGCCGGGCACGAAGAACATGGCGCCGGGCAGCCTCCAGGGCCTCCAGCTCTGCGTCACCGACATCGAGGCGGCCCGCCGGGAGCTCGTGGACCGGGGCGTCGACGTCACCCCGATCCGGCACGTCGGCGCGACGGGCTGGGAGGACGGCAAGGGCGACACCTGGAACTCGTTCATGGCCTTCGAGGACCCGGACGGCAACGGCTGGGTCGTCCAGGAGGCCCCGTCGGAGCTGTCGGAACGCTGAGGCCGGCGCCTCAGAGCGCCAGGTAGAAGTGGCGGAGCTTCTCGTCCTCCGCCACGCACGGCATCCCCGCGGCCTCCATGACCTTGTGCGAGGCCGGGTTGTCCAGGTGGGCGTCACCCCTCACCCCGGCGGCGCCGGCCACGCGGGCGATCTCGACGAGCGCCCGCAGCGCCTCGGAGGCGTACCCCTTGCCCCGCTCCCCCGGCACGACCCCGTACCCGACGGTCACGACCCCGAGGTCGTCCGGCGGCCCGTGGAACCCGATCCCGCCGACGACGACGGCGCTCTCCGGGAGCCGTATCTCGTACGCCCGGTACACCCCGGGATCACCGCGATCGGCGACCCCCCGCAGGAACCCGGTGCACCCGCGGACGTCCCCGTCCTGCGGATACCCCTCGGCCCACCGGTCACCGGCCCCCGGCTCCCGGGCGACGACACGCTCGGCGCCGTCCACGCTCAACGGATGCAACAGAAGCCGCGCGGTGGCGACGGAAGGGATCTTCACCGGTGCAGTCTGAACGGCCCGGCACTCCCCGGCAACGCATTTCATCCGGAGCCGGGCCGGGCCCTAGAGGCGCGTACGGGGAAAAGACCCGGGGCCGACGGGTGTGCCGTCGGCCCCGGGCGCGCAGGGTGCTCACAGCACCGGCAGGTTCTTCCGCAGCTCGAAGGCCGTGACCTCGGAGCGGTACTCCTCCCACTCCTGCTTCTTGTTGCGGAGGAAGTGACGAGAGGCGCCGCCGATCTCAGGCAAGTCCTGTTGATCCAGGTCGCAGTGACCAGGGACCGGTGACTAGCGGTGGGTGTTGGCGACCCTGGGCCGCCCTCGGACGGCCCGGAGACGGCCCGGCTCTCCGCTGCTCGTCGGTCTCGCCAACAGCGGCACTACTTCTCGCCGTCCCGCTCCAGCACCAGACCGACAGACCCGCCCTCCAGCCCGTTGCTGTCCTTGTGGAACTAGGACCATGCCCCCGCATCGGGCCACAGCTCAAGAGCAATCTTTGCCATTTCAGCCTGCCGCGCACGAATACCTTGACGACTCCACTGCTCCCGCTCCGAGTCCCACAACCGCTCGATTCCAGTGCTAGCGGCGACAAGCAGGGTGGACCCTTCATACTGATGCGATTTCTCGGGATAAGTCAGATTCATCAGTTCCGGATTTCTTCTACCGCTCAGCAGAGTCAGGTTTCCGAGTCGATGAACCCATGCCTCGTGTTCGTCCAGTCGGATCTGCGGGGCGGGCTGCGGAGGGTAGATACTTTCGATGTGAACCCTCGCCGACCCCACTGGGAAAACATCGTCAATGTCAGCCTCGGCACGCAGCTTCCCCTCGATCTTTGTAAGGATATATCTAGCTTGCGAAGGCTTCGAAAGACTGGCTTCCTCGAACGCTGACTGAAAAGTATCATTGTCGGGGATCCAGCTACAGACGCGGCGCATGATCGAAGAACATCCCGCACCTCCCGAAAACTCTTTGGCCACTCCAAAGATATTCTCTTCGAGCACAGTTGATTCCCGCGTCCCAATTACGGTCCAGCGAACGTAGTAGCTCAAGCACGCCTCAATAAGATCCTGCAATTGGGCATAGTCGTTACGCTCCGAGGCCGCCAAAAGCAATGGATGCAACGCATCTGCACCTAGTGCCTTAATGTCCAACAAGGCACTATCGAATTCCTCAACGCCTGTTGAGCAATGAATCAGGTCAACATAGCGCAGGGACGCGCTTTCCAGCTCGGCAGCAAATGCTTTAGGGGAGTAGACCTGCGGAATTTTAGAGAAATCCCTACTCAACTCCCCCCGAATTGCAGCATAGAGACTGTGAGACTTAACATCTCCGTGCCGAGCGACCCAAAAATGCCGCAAGAATCTTTCAATTTCTTCCCGCTTCTCAAAGTTATCTAGGAGCACTCTCCATGTATCATTCACTCGCTGCTTAGATGACTCCTCAGAGCTTTTCTCCATCAGAAAGTTTCGCACTAGGTCCACAGTAGAGAGGTCCTTGCCGCGCGAATTGATTGTTTCGAAAACCTCGTTAGCGTCACTCGATGTGGGTGTCTGGATTTCGACGAATACCAAGCCTTGAATTAGGCATTCATACAAAGAGTCGAGCCAATCCAGGCGAGAGTCTTCGTCCGGGAATACAGCAAGCTCTCCAGTCACTTTGCTTTCAAAGTTAGAGTAGGCCTCCTGGATAAGCTTATGCGATGGGCGCTTACGCTCCTCGGATCCCCTAGCGCTTCCCGATGTTTCATTCCAATCTTGAATGAAATCACGGAAAAAATCTCGATCAAACAAAGATAGCGCCAAAAAATACTCCATAGGCTCCCGACGGCCAGCCTTCCTAGCAATGTAGTCTCGCTGCATATTATTCGCCGTCGCGCGAGATTCGGGAGAACCCATCCTCCAAAGGATGTCTCGAATTACTGCGATCAGAATCGTGGAGGTAGTTAGACGCTGCTGCCCGTCGAGCAGAGACCTCCCCTTCTTGTGCTCGTCCACGATCGTAACGATGGGGCCGATGAAATACTCGGAGTCTGCCTCCCTTCCGGTGGCCCTGGCAGTCCTAAACTTCTGGATATCCGCCCAGTACGTGTCCACCTCCTTCTTGGACCACGCATACTGACGTTGGCTGTCGTCCGGAACTGTGACCACCGGATTATTGGCTCCAATTAGCTGACCGAGCGTTTGGCGCATTGCATGCTTGATGATGGCCATAGATATCTCCGGGAAGTGGCTACGACGGCGGCTGGCTGATGCTACCGCGATGACGGCAAGGCAGAAAGCTCATCAGCGAGATGGGCTGGGTGACACCGCACTCTCCCGCCTAGTGGGCTACGCCGCGTTCTACCTACAAGGAAGTCCACGGTTCCCCCGCCAGAGGTACTGATTGAGTGCTATCGTCACAGCACTCGCCCGACGCCCGGGTTCTAACAGGCATGCACGAGGGAAGAAATGAGCTTTTCTAGCGAAAACACTGCGGCACATCATCTGCACACTCTACTTTCCCAGGTGCAGGGTTCGGGAAAAAACACTCTGGCAGACGGCTGGTCCTTTGCTCTTGATGCCCCGTGGGATTCTGCAGAGTTCACAAAGAGGCATGCGGAAGTCGTCCACCTTATGGTTACGACAATCGAACAGCTAAACGCACTGCCTGAACGAGCTCGGGATCGGACCCTCCGATACGTCAACTCGTGGTGGCACTCCCTGGTTCAACCTCAGGCAAACTGGACCGACGCGTCAAGGCCGGCAAGCACCATCATCAAGCAAGACATGCTTGACCATCTAGAGGCCACTGCGGACCTTATTGCTGGAAACCTCGTGGGGTCCATTGCTGCTCCACGCGGGATCGATATCGAAGGAATGGAACAGCAGTGCCGAGAGTGGCTTGACCTCCTTCGTGGAATGGAGGATGGTGAAATCTCAGGGCCGGTTCGCGATGGGTTGATCTCGCAAATCGAGCACCTGATCTGGTTGATTGAAAATGTTGAACTGTTCGGTGGCGCCCGCGTTGCTTCTGAAGCAAGTCGCGTAATCGGCTCACTAGCAGAAGCCTCAGCTACGATGGAGAACGCCAATCCCGGAACGGTTAACCGTTGGAAAAAGGGTTGGCTTGCTCTAATCGCTGTATGTGTAGCATTTAACGGTGGCGTGGCAGTGGTGCAGGAATCAATCGACTCAGGCACTTCCATCGTGAAGGAGATCACTGGGGTGGTGCAAGACATTCAGGGCCCCTAGTCGCGTCAAAGGATTCCGGGGCGGTGGTGCTTGGGCTGGATCTGCTCTGGCGAGTGATCATGGTTCCGTAAGCTCCTGGAGCGACGGACACTCTGCGGACCTGCCGGTAAGGCACCTCGTTTTGAACATGAAGTCTGGGCTCAACAGGCCTACTTAGCTCGCTAAAGCCGACCGTCTCAGCCAAAGGTGCGTCCACCACCCACCAACCCAAACTGTCGGGCCCGCGGTCAGCGCTCGGGCAGCCGTTGACGAAGACAGAAGCGGCTGCCCGAGCCCCGACCGTAAGGTGGCTTCCTGTATATGGTGGGTCGGTCGGCAGTGATACAGAGAGCCCTGACTAGCCTTCAGACCTCGAGGCGGTGCGTGCTCCGCATGGCTCGACCCTGCAGCGTTTGAGGCGCAGATGCGCGTCGCCTATGGCGCAGATCGCCAGCACCTCAGCTGAGGTCTTCAAGGGCGACGAACACAGTCGCGGGATCGCCCTCGTACACCACGTGCGTTTCTCCTGCCTGGGGAGGGTAGAAGCGGGTGCGATACCGCTGGAGATCACTCTCCGAGAAGTAGATCGCGTTTGGGTCGTTCGCATGGAACTCATTGCGCCGGCTTACCCGGTCCCACAACTCCTCATGACTTGCCGCAAGATAGACGAGGAGAGGGGTTGCGCCCGAGTCGGCGGCGATTGACCGCCACTTCGACCGCTCATCCGGGGTCCAGAAGCCGTGGTCAACAACGACGTCCCGCCCAGCTTTCAGATGTTCCCTGAGCTCAACTGCCACGTCTTCGAGCACGGGGCGCTCCAGGGACGGAAAGAGACCTCGCGGGAAGTCCACGCCGTAGACGCCGTGCCGGCGGAACATCTCCTCATCCGGGCACAGTCGGACGAACCCTCGATCTGTAAGAGCGCGGGACAGGGTCGTCTTGCCTGAGCCCGGAAGCCCGACCATGAGGACGCAGAACGGCGGCCGGACCGGCGAAAGGCTCGTCTGCGTGTCGTGCACGTCGCTCACGCAACGACCTCTGATTGCGTCCGCCACGTCCGGCCGGGCCCACCAAGGTCCACGCCGTACTCCACGACGTTGCCCTCGCTATCGACGAACTTGGCCGTCATGACGACTACCGGGTCGGCGGGCGCATCATCGGGGTCCAGCTCCAGGAGGCGCGCGTACTCCAGGGTGAGGAGTGAAGCGGAGGCCGTGTCGACGCGATGGCTGATCGGGTGCCCAGTCGCCTCAGCGATGAGCTGGAGGGAGGTACCCCCCGTCAGCCGCTCGCTCGTCGCCAACTGCGGAATCAGCCGAGCGTAGCGCGCGGGAATCCACGATGTGCTGTGCGCGACGATGCCGTGCCTGTCCCGATAGACGCGGCTCCGACGAACTACTTCGGCGCCAGGCTGGATGTCCAGCGCCTGTGCCACATCCTCTGGCGCCGGCACCACGGCCGCCCGGTGCGAGTCGGACCGCTCTCCCTCCCCCCAGCTGGACCCTGTGCGGCGCCCTCGGTCCTGCCTCTGGGAACCGGAAGACATCGAGGAGGGCTGGTCTAGGACCTCGGTACCAATGCCATGGATGCCGCGGATGAGTCCGTCATTGCGCAGTTTGCGCAGGGCCTTCTCGACCGTGGCGGTACTTACCCCCCACTCCTCCGAGAGGTTCTTGATGCTCGGCATGAGGGTTCCCGGCGGGAGCTGACCAGACGCAATGTGCTCAGCGTAGTGGGCAGCAATCTTCGCGTAAGGGGCCCGATTGTCGGCCTGGCCTGCCATGTCGCTCGCTCCCTGTCGTGACATCCCTGAGGTTCCCTAGCTTACTGCTTGACACCGCAGGGAACCCTAGGGAACCTTAGGGACGTGCCCGCCGGGCGGTTATCTCAACCGACCGGCGAGCGGGGAGGCCCCTATTTGGGCTGCCCCGGCGCCCGGAGAGCCCGTGAAACGGCTCGATGGAAGCGACGGCCCTTTGAGAACTGAACAGCGTGCTTCGAGGCATCCGCCCCCCTCCAGCGACAAGCGGGCGGCGTAGGGGAGTCCTGTCCTCGCCTACGGAACAGCGCTATGCAGCCCCTCCGCAGCCGCTAAGCGGCTGCGGCCGGTTGCCTCCTCCGCCCGTCCGGGCCCGTTCGCGGGTCGCCGTACGGGCGGGGTTGAGGGGAGCCGGATGGTTCCAAACGGCAAGAAGCCCCGGTGCTCGAACACCGGGGCTTCGGTTCGGGCCGTTCCTGTCTGAGAGGAACACACCCAATGCAGTCCATCATCACACTCCCCGCCACGAGCGGGGCCCTGGCGTTCGACGGTGAGCCGTCGGACGTCGAGCTGGACGCGGTCGAGATGGAGATGCCGCTGATCCTGGCGGAGGTCGACCTGCTCGACGCGGAGATCATGACGCTCGACCGTCCGGCCACCGTGCTGGACGAGCGGCGCATCCGGAGGGCCCGTAACCGGGTCCTGGCGGAGCGCCGCGACCTGACCAACCGCGCCGGCCTGGCGCAGTCGGGCGGTGCCGCGTGAACCGCCTCACCTACTGGCTCCTGATCGTCCTGTGCGCCGCGGTGGAGGTCTGGGGCCAGGTCATCGGCAACCGGGACATCGTCTTGGTCGGTGCGATCGCCGGGTTCGGCGTGGTCGCCATCGCCCGCCTCCTGTACCGCGCGGACCGCTGCGGGGGGTTCGCCGAGGCGGGTGAGGAGCGATGACCCGCCCCGCCAACCCGCACCTGCCTGAGGCGGTGGCGGGATGAGGAAGCAGGCCGCGACCGCCGCCCCGGCGGTCGCCATGACGATCGTGTCCATGGTCCTGACCCTGGCCGTGGTGGTGATGTGGCTCGGCGGCTCGATGCCGTGGCAGATCGCCCTCGTGGTCGGGCTCGGGCTGGACGGCGGCTGGCTGGCCACCCTCGCCTACGAACGCCGCCTCGCCGCACAGGGCGACCACTCCACCCCGGTCACCGCGGTCGGCTGGGCGTTCGGCCTCGCCGCCACCGGCGTCCTGATCGCCCACGCGCTAACCGAGGACGCCACCGGCGCATGGCTCGCGGTGTCCTGGCTCCCGCTCGGGGCCAAGGCCCTGTGGCTCGTGCACGGCATGTGGGAGCGCACAGCCCTCACCCCGGTCGCGCTCGACGCGATCCGCGGCATCCAGCAGGAGGCCCGGGACGAGGCGGCCGTGGCCCGTGCTCGGCTGCGGGCGCAGGCGGGCACGGAGGAGACGCGGCTGACGGCCGTCACGGAGGCCGGGTCACGCGTCGCACGCGTCCAGGCACGGACCGCCGAACGGCTGTCCGGGGCGTGGTCGACGCTGGAGGCGGCCCGGCAGGGCGAGGGCACCGCACGGGCTCTGACCTGCGTGACCGACCGCGTCACACCCGGGGCACAGCCCCGCTGGGAACTCCCCGTCTGGGGCCCCTACGAGCCAGTCCCCGCCCTGGACGCGCCTGCTTTGAGTGATGCCGAACTGGATCGCGTGGTCACCGAACTCCACACCAGCCAGACCCCGCCCCTGTCCTACCGCGAACTCTCCCTCCGCTTCCGCGCCGCCGGCCACCAGGCGAGCGAGACCCGCCTGCGGGCCGCCTGGCGACGCGTCACCACCAGCACCGCAACAGCCCCGTGAGCGCGCTCCCGGTCTACCGCTGGCGGCTCGCCCCGGAAGGGCTGGCGACGTTCCGGCAGCTCCGGGCGATCGGACTGCGGCCCGGCGGCCAGCCGATCGTGGCCCAGCTCGAACGCCCCCGCCGCCGACGCGAACCCCTCATCGCATACCTCTACCGCGTCGACCTCGCCCGCCCGGTCCGGCCGATGACGCCGGCCCGGTGGGCGGCCCTGGAGCGGGCGAACGCCGCCCGGCGGGTCTGCCCGGAGTGCGGGCGGGACGCCGGATACCGCATCCCCACCTCGCTCGGCATGTGCACGCCCTGCGCCTACCCCGACACCACCGCCGCCTGAGCGGCCACGAGAGGACGTGACCTGTCGTGAACCACCTCCCCGAACCCGCCCGGGTCGTCCAGCTCCCGGACGGCACCTACACCTACGCCGACCACCTCCCCGCCTTGCAGCCGACCGCCACCCCTCAGGTGGTTCACCAGCACATTCACCAGGCACCGCCCGACCGCGCCGTTCAGCGGATCGCGCTGGGCTCCGGGGTCGGGGCGGGCATGGTCGCGGCCGGGGTCTACTTCGGTCCGCTGCTGGTCGGCGCGCTCACCGCGATCGCGGCGAACCTGGCCCTGCTCGCGTTCCTGGCCGCAGTCCTGTCCTGGGGTGTCGTGAGCGTCGTGCACTCGGTCGGCGGCCCGGACGGCAAGGCCGCCGCCAAGACCCTGGCCAAGTCCCGTAAGCGCCGCGGCTGACGGCTGCCTGCGGTCCCCACCCCATGTGGGGGTCGTGGGGAGTCGGGACAGACCCGGCGCCGGGAAGGACCCCGTGACCAGCCACGAGTACCGCGAGCAGGCCGAACGGCTGCTCCGCAACACCATCTACGGCGGGCACCCCAGCCCGGTCGCGATCGAGGAGGCCGCTGTGTGGGCCCGCCTCGCGCAGGCCGCCGCCACGACCGAAGCCGCCCAGTCCACCAAGTCCAGCGGGGGGAAGTAGCCATGCCCGACACCCCGAAGCTCACCGCCGGGGAGACCGCGAAGGTCGCCTGGTACGTCGCCCGCATGTGCAAGCGAGGCATCGCCGGCGAAACCGTCTACCAGGGCGACCTGGAGAAGAAGGTCGACCGCGTCATCGACCGCGCCCGCGAGCGCGCCGAGAAGAACGCCAAGAAGTAGCTGTGCCCCGGGGACGGCCGTCCCGGCCAAGGAAACCGCGCCGTCCCCGGGCCCATCCCTCCACCCTTTCGAGCAGTGGGAGACCCCCATCATGACCGAGCCCGTGCCCGAGGCGACCGTGGTCAGCCTCGACGACCACCGCGCCACCCGTACCGACCCGACGACGCCGATAGTCCTCGACAAGACCACCGCCCCCACCGAGCCCACCGAGGACGTTGAGGAAACCGCAGGGGTGGACGTGGTCGACCTGCCCGGCAACCCCCTCGCGGACTGGCTGACCGTCCCCGACACCCCGGTCCTCCCGGTGTGGGCGCGGTCGGTGAAGTCCCTCCGCGGTAACGCTGCCGCCCTGGGGCGTCTGGCGTGGTGGCACTTCCGCTACCACGGCGTACGCACCCCGAAGTACCTGCTCAAGACCGTGCTGCTGGCCGCCCGCGGCTTCTACCGCGCCGCGAAGGGCCTGTGGCCGACGCTGACGGCGCAGGAGCAGTCCGCGACCGTGAAGGCCCTGAGGGCCCAGTCGAAGTTGCGGCCGGAGGACATCGACCTGGCGGCCCGTCACCAGGCCGCGTACGCGGAGCGCACCCAGAGCCGCCGCTGGCGCTTCGGCCTCGCCGCGATCGGCGTCGCGGCGGCCGCGACCGGCATCATGCTGGCCGACCCGCTCTTGCAGGCCGCGATCGCGGGAGCCGTCACCATCCCTCTCGCCCACCTCGGCCGGGGCGAGGAGACGCGGCTGCTGGATCAGGCGGCGCCGCCGATCCGGGTGGACATGTCCGCGCAGCAGCTCAACGATGCGCTGCGGGCCGCCGGCCTCCTGAAAAGCGGCGGTGGCAAGGACGAGAAGGACCTGCCGCGTGTGTCGTGCACGATGGGCCCCGTCCGCGACGGCCGCGGATGGTCGGTGATCTTCGACATGCCCCGCGGCGGCGGCAAGACCGCCTCCGACGTCCTGGCCAAGCGGGAGGTCATCGCGCAGGAACTCGGCGTGGACGAGATCCAGGTCATCATGTCCCGCGTCCGCGCCGTCAACGGCGGCAACGCCGGCCGCGTCTCCATGTGGGTCTCCGACGACGACCCCTACCTTGGCACCCCGAACCCGTCGCCGCTGGAGAAGGCGGAGAAGTTCTCCATCTGGGAGCCGGTCCCCTTCGGGCAGGACGCTCGGGGCATCCGGATCAGCGTGCCGGTGATGTGGCAGTCGATGTTCTTCGGCGGCCTCCCGCGCCGGGGCAAGACGTTCTCCCAGCGCCTCCTCACGGCGGCCGGCCTCCTCGACGCCTACGTGCGGCACTACGTTGCCGACGGCAAGGGCGGGGCTGACTGGATGCCCATGAAGGCCGTCGCCCACCGCCTGGTGATGGGCGCCGAGGACGACGCCATCACCGCCCTCAAAGCCATGCTCGCCGAGCTGCTCGCGGAGATGGAACGGCGCTTCGCGCTACTGCGGGACCTGCCGCCGTCGGTATGCCCGGAGGGCAAGCTCACCCCGGACATCATGGTCAAGTACAACCTGCCCGTCATCTTCCTGACCATCGACGAACTGCAGGAGTACTTCACCGCCATGGACCGGGAGGACCGCGAGCAGGTCCTCAACGACCTGTGCCGCATCGCCCGCCGCGGCCCTGCGGCCGGGATGGTCTCCAACTACGCCTCCCAGCGCCCCGACGCCGACTCCGTGCCGACCAAGCTGCGGGAGATCATCACCATCCGCTACTCCACCCAGGTCGTCGACCGCGCGTCCAGCGACATGGTGCTGGGCAAGGGCAAGGCAGCGCAGGGCGCCGACGCGTCGGTGCTCTCCGAGGAGCACATGGGTGTCGGCGTCCTGGTGACCGGTCCGGCCTCCTACGTGACGGTGCGGGCCGACTACCTCGACGGCCCCGCCTTCGCAGCCCTGTGCCGCAAGGGCCGTGCGCTGCGGGAGGCGGCCGGGCAGCTGACCGGCGACGCGGCCGGGGACGTGACGGCGGCTGCTGACGCGGCCGGCGTGTCCGTGGCGCCGATCGTCTCCGACGTCCTGGAGGTCATGCGGCACTCCCCGCGCATGTTCACCCCCGACCTGCTCGCCGGACTCGTCAACATCGACGAGGACACCTACGGCGACTTCAACGCCGAAGCCCTCGCCTCCGCGCTGGAGGCCGCCGGGGTGAAGCGGACCAGCAAGCAGGTCAAGATCAGCGGCTCCAACGGCGCGGGCTATCAGCGCCGTGACATCGAAGCCGCCGTGCCCGCCGAGATCCTCCTGTCGGCCGGCAGGTAGAGGGGTCCCCCTCTACCCACCCCCCGATCACCACCCCACGAACGGCCCCTCCGGCACATGCCTGGAGGGGCCGTGAAGTAGAGGGGGCCCTTTACCCCGGTCATGGGGGCGGTAAGGGCCTCTGACCTGCAAGGTAATGCCGGTAAAGGGGGCCTGCCCGGCCTCCTTCCGGACCCTCTCAGGCCCGGATCTAGGGCCTACAGCCTCCCGGGGAGACACCACCCGATGGTCGTCACGGTCTCGCTCATCCTGCTGTTCGGCATCGCCCTGTTCTTCCTCCTGCGGTCCAAGGAACTCGGCCCCGGCTCCGCCTTCACGGCCGCCATGTTCGGCTTCCTCCTCGCCTCCACCGGCGCCGCCGAACCCATCAACCGCCTCACCGCCTCCCTCGCCGACGCCCTCTCCAACCTCTGACCCACCACAGCAAGAAGGGCGGCCCCCCATCTCGCCAAAGACCGGGGCCGCCCTCACGTCCAGACCGCTCACGACGAACTGGAGACACCCAGCATGACCCATGCGAACCGCATCCGACGAGAGCACGTGGGGACCGCGTGAACACGATCCCCACCACCGCCCTCGGCCTCGCCGAGATGGGACTGCCGGTCCTGCCCCTGCGAGCCGACAAGCGCCCCTTCGGCAACTGCCGCGTCTGCAACGACCTCGCCTGTGGCGGACGGCCGAATATGGCCGTCTCCGGGCCGTGCGTCTGCCCGTGGCCGTGCCACGGCTGGGCCGCCGCCACCACCGACCCCGCCATCCTCGCCTCACCGCAGTGGACGGCGACGTGGCGCCGCGCCCGAACCATCGGCTACCACCCCGGCGGCGCCCACGTCACCGTCGTCGACCTCGACAACGCTGAGGCGGTTGCCTGGGCCCGCATCAACCTCCCGCCCACGACGACGGTCCCCACGACACGAGGCGAACACTGGATCTACAGGGGCACTATGCGCTCCGTGAACGCCGTCCGGCCCGGCGTCGACATCAAGTCCTCGATGTCCTACGCCCGCTGGCTCGGCCCCGGCACCGGCACCCTCGCCGTACTCACGCAAGCCGTCCGCGCACTCGCTGAGAAGAAGCCCACGACCGTCCGGCCGACGCCCCGAACCGTCACCGTGCCGGCGCCCGGCGGGGGCGGGGAGTGTCGCCACCGGACGCCCGCCTACCTGGAACGCGGCATCACGATGGCCGAGCAGCGCATCACCGACGCGCCCAGCACTGTCCACGCCACCGTGTACCGGACGTTCCTCGCGGTGCTCTCCGTACACGGCCGGTGCGGCTGCCTCACCGAGACCCACATCGGGCGCCTGTTCACCGCCGCGCAGGCCAAGGGGGAGTCCCCGCGGCACTGCGAGGTCGCCTGGTCCAACGCCCGCACGGCTCTGGGGATGTAGCGATGTCCGAGGACGAGAAGAACCCCGCCCGCGAAGTCATCTCCATCTACGCGCAAGAGCACTTCCGGTACTTCCGCACCGCCGACGGCACCGTCTACGCCCAGCGCAACAGCCACCCCGTCGCCCGCCCCATCCGCTCCCAGGGCACGACCGGGAGCCACCGCCAGGAACTCATGGTCGGCCTGTTCAAGGACGGCTACGGCGTCTTCAACGGAACCGCACTCAAGGAGGCACTCGACTTGATCGAGGCACTGGCCATCACCGAGCAGGTACAGCCCGTCCACATCCGCGTCGCCCCCGGCTTCGACGGCGCCACTTGGCTCGACCTCGGCCGCGACGACGGCAAGTCCGTCCGCATCCACCCCACCGGCTGGGACATCCTCACCCCCGACCCGCAGGAAGTGTGCTGGCGCCGCACCCAGCTCACCGGGGAACTGCCCTTGCCGGCCAAGGACACCAACGGCAAGGGCATCGACCTCCTGATGAGGCTGTGCAACTTCGCCAACGCTCAGACGGAGAGCCTGGCCATCGCCTGGCTCATCGGCTGCCTGGGCCCGTCCGTGCCCGTCCCCGCCCCGTTCCTCACCGGCCCCCAGGGCGCGGGCAAGTCCACCGGCGCCCGGATGCTCCTGCGGATCATCGAGGGCATGAGCAGCGACCTGCGCCGCGCCCCGAAGGACGAGGAGAACCTCATCGCCGCCGTCGCCGCCGGATGGGTCACCGCCCTGGACAACCTCTCCCACCTCGGACCGGACCTCTCGGACCTGATGTGCTGCATCGTCACCGGCGCCGAGACCATCAAGCGGGCCCTGTTCACCGACGGCGACGTCGTCCGCTCCCGCTACCGCAAGCCCCTGCTCCTGACCGGCATCGACGTCGGCGTCATCCGCCCCGACCTCGCCGAACGCCTCCTCCCCCTCCGCCTGGAGCGCCCCCGCATCCGGCGCACCGAGGCGGAACTGTGGGCGGAGTTCGAGGAGATCCTCCCGATCATCCTTGGCTCCCTGCTCGACCTCACCGTCAAGGTCCGCGCATCCCAGGCCCAGATCCCCACCGACCTGCGCATGGCCGACTTCGCCCACCTCTGCGCCCAACTCGACACCGCCACCGGGTTCGGGGCGCTGGACGCCTACCGGGCCAGCCTGGACGACCTCAACGACGACGTCATCGAAGGCGACGTGCTCGCACAGACCGTCCTCGAGCACGCCGCCGGCATCGAGCCGGGCGCGGACGTGCGGATGACGTCGTCCGAGTGGCTGCACGCCCTCACCCAGCTCTACACGCGCGAAGGGCTCCGCGTCGCGCCCAAGGGATGGCCCGCCACCGGCAAGGTCCTCTCCGACCGACTCAAGCGCCTCCAGCCCGTCCTCGCCGCACGCGGCGTCGTCATTGACTGGGGCCGCACCAAAACCGCCCGCTACATCGAAATGACCCGCCCGCCGCTCCCCTCGCCCGATAAGCAGGCCGGGATGTTCTAGACCGCGCCACACGGGCCGCCGCACAAGCAAGAGGAGCACGGCCCCGCCCCCGCCGGGGTGGTGCTCCTCTTGTTCTTCGGCGGCGTGCCGCCGCTGCAAGGAACGCGCCGCGCAGCGGCTCCCTCTTCTCTCTAAGGCACGCACAGCAACAGACACCACCCTCTCTTTTTCCTAAGAGAGAAACGCTGCGTCACCTGTGTCACGGACGGCCCACAACGGCACCTGACCTGCTGCAACGGCGGTGACGCAGACGCAAAAGTCTGCGTCATTCCGCGTCACCCGCGTCACCGAGGTGACGCACGTCTGCGTCACCAATGACGCAGAGCGAAGACCCCTGCGTCACTGAAACCCGCAGGTCAGACGCCCGAGTGACGCGAATGACGCGATGACGAAGAAATCCCCACCTCGGACACATTCGACAGGAGAGCCACCCATGGCATCCGCCGTCACCACCCTCCGAGCCGGACTCCCCGACCGCTACCTCACGCCCGACGACATCGCTGAACTCTTCGGCGTGCCCCTGGAAACCGTCTACCACTGGCGCAAGCAGCGCACCGGCCCGCCCGGGTTCCGAGTCGGCCGACACGTCCGCTACGACCCCCTCGCCGTCCGGACGTGGGTCACCCAGCAGAGCGAGCTCGACGCCGCCGCCTGACAGACCCGACACCGGCCCGTGCCGCCCTCACAGAGGCGGCATGGGCCCTCCCGTACACCCGAAGGGATCCACAGCCACCCATGGCCGGCCACATCCAAGACCGTTGGTACAAGACCGAGATCGCCCCCGACGGCAAGGAATGTCGGGTCAAGTCCGAGCGCTACGGCACCGGCATGCGCTACCGCGCCCGCTACATCGGCCCGGACGGAACCGAGAAGTCCAAGAGCTTTCCCGACAAACAGAAGCGCCTCGCCGAGAAGTGGCTCTCCAACACCGAGGCCGACATGTCGCGGGGCCAGTACATCGCCCCCAATGCCAGCCGGATCACGTTCCGGCAGTACGGCGAGAAGTGGCTCGCCTCCCAGACCACGGACCCGACGACACGCACGACTGTAGGCGTGCACATTCGGCTTCACGCGTTCCCGTATCTCGGGACTCGACCGATCGACTCGTTCCGCCCCGAGCACATCCGCGAGTGGCTCGCGGCGCTGGAGAACGCGCTGCCCGTGTCCTCCTACCGGCGCGTCATCTTCGCCAGCGTCTCGGCCGTTCTCGCCGCGGCCGTGGATGACGACCTGCTCGCCAAGAATCCCTGCAAGTCCCGCTCCGTCCGGCCGCCGGCGGCGACCCCGCCCCGCGTGAGGCCGTGGACGTCGGAGCGGGTGTTCGCCATTCGCTCGGCGCTCCCGAAGCGCTATCAGGCGATGGTCGACATCGGTGGCGGCTGCGGTCTCCGTCAGGGCGAGATCTTCGGCCTGGGCGAGGAGCACGTCAGGTTCGACACGGGATGGCTCCACGTCGCGAATCAGGTGAAGGTCGTCAATGGTCACCTGGTCTTCGGCCCACCGAAGCGTGGAAAGGAGCGAGACGTCCCGCTCCCCCGCCAGGTCGCACGGATTCTCCGCAAGCACGCCGAGGAATTCCCGCCAGTCGACGTTTCCCTGCCCTGGTTGAAGCCTGACGGGCCGCTCGTCACCAAGCGGCTGTTCTTCTCCCTCACGGGCGGCGGGGCCGTTCGACGGACCGACTTCAACACCCGCGTGTGGAAGTTCGCACTCGTCCAGGCCGGCGTCATTCCGGAGCCCAAGGAGGGTGAACGCCACCAGGCTGCCCGCGAGCACGGCATGCACGCGCTGAGGCACTTCTACGCCTCCGTTCTCCTGGACGCCGGCGAGAACATCAAGGCGCTCAGCACCTACCTGGGCCACGGCGACCCCGGGTTCACGCTCCGGGTCTACACGCACCTCATGCCGAGCAGCGACGGGCGTGCCCGCCGGGCCGTGGACGGGCTTTACGGAGGCGCCGGTTCGGCGTCCGACGGCCCAGAGACGGCCCAGGCCGCGTGAGACGACTCAGGGCCGACGGTGCAACCACCGTCGGCCCTGATCGTCAGTTCCAGGCTCTACCAGCTCTGACCTGCGCTTACAGCACCGGCAGGTTCTTGCGGAGCTCGAAGGCGGTGACCTCGGAGCGGTACTCCTCCCACTCCTGCTTCTTGTTGCGGAGGAAGAAGTCGAAGACGTGCTCGCCGAGGGTCTCCGCGACCAGTTCGCTCTTCTCCATCAGGGAGATCGCCTCGCCCAGGTTCTGCGGGAGCGGTTCGATGCCCATCGCCCGGCGTTCCGAGTCGGAGAGGGCCCAGACGTCGTCGTCGGCGCCGGCCGGGAGTTCGTAGCCCTCTTCGATGCCCTTGAGGCCGGCGGCGAGGAGGACCGCGTACGTCAGGTACGGGTTGGCGCCCGAGTCGATGGAGCGGACCTCGACGCGGGAGGAACCCGTCTTGCCCGGCTTGTACATGGGGACGCGGATGAGAGCGGAGCGGTTGTTGTGGCCCCAGCAGATGTACGAGGGGGCCTCGCCGCCCGAGCCTGCCGTGCGGGACGAGCCGCCCCAGATGCGCTTGTACGAGTTGACCCACTGGTTGGTGACGGCCGAGATCTCGCCCGCGTGCTTCAGGAGGCCCGCGATGAAGGAGCGGCCGACCTTCGAGAGCTGGTACTCGGCGCCCGACTCGTAGAACGCGTTCCGGTCGCCCTCGAAGAGGGACAGGTGGGTGTGCATGCCCGAGCCCGGGTAGTCCGAGAACGGCTTCGGCATGAAGGTCGCCTGGACGCCCTGTTCGAGCGCGACCTGCTTCATGACGAGGCGGAAGGTCATGATGTTGTCGGCCGTGGAGAGGGCGTCGGCGTAGCGGAGGTCGATCTCCTGCTGGCCGGGGGCGCCCTCGTGGTGGCTGAACTCCACCGAGATGCCCATCGATTCGAGCATGGTGATCGCCTGGCGGCGGAAGTCCATGCCCACGTTCTGCGGGGTGTGGTCGAAGTAGCCCGAGTTGTCCGCGGGCGTCGGCCGCGAGCCGTCGAGCGGCTTGTCCTTCAGGAGGAAGAACTCGATCTCGGGGTGGGTGTAGAAGGTGAAGCCCAGGTCCGAGGTCTTGGCCAGGGCCCGCTTCAGGACGTAGCGCGGGTCCGCGAAGGACGGCGAGCCGTCCGGCATCAGGATGTCGCAGAACATCCGCGCCGTGCCGGGGGCCTCGGCGCGCCACGGCAGGATCTGGAAGGTTCCCGGGTCCGGCTTGGCGATCATGTCCGATTCGTAGACGCGGGCGAAGCCCTCGATCGCGGAACCGTCGAAACCGATGCCCTCGTCGAAGGCCTGCTCCAGTTCGGCGGGCGCCACGGCCACCGACTTGAGGAAGCCGAGCACGTCGGTGAACCACAGACGTACGAAGCGGATGTCGCGCTCCTCGAGCGTACGGAGCACGAATTCCTGCTGCTTGTCCATTTCCACACCCATCCTCGCTGGTCAGGCCGCCTGCTCCCACCGCCTCGGGTACATCGGGGGGCACCTGAGCATCCCACCACATGGTTTCGCGCACGTTGCACACCCATAGTGCCTGCTCCGGTGTGACTCAGGTAACGCGGGAGGGGGCGGACCGGGGAGTCCGTCCGCTCGACGGGGCCTTCCTCTTCGGTACCGAGTGGTACCCCGTTCGGCCCACGAAGGCCCCGCGCCCACTACGATCTGCGCCCATGGGGGCCACAGGGCTCGTACGCCCGTCCCGACGCGCGCGTCCCATGGCACTGGTGAGTGCCGTGGCGACGCTCCTCGCCGCGCTCTTCTTCTGTCTGGGCGCCGGGCCCGACGGTCATCACGACGCCGACGCGCGGCCCGACGGGCGGACGGTCACTCCTGCCGGGACCGGTGCCGCCGTGACCGCGCGGGCGGTCACCGCCACCGGGAGCGAGTACGTCTGCCCGTACGACCGGGGCGGCTGCTCCCTCTTCCCCTCCCTCTCCCCCGCGGTGCTCAGCGCGCCCCCGCTCGACCCGCCGCCGCACGCGGTGGGCGGGCTCCCGCGTCTCGATCCGCCGTCCGACGACGGGCCGGCGCACCGTTCCTGCGCCCGGCCGCGCGCGCCGGACCTGCACGTCCTTCAAGTTCTCCGGACGTAGCGGC
The DNA here is from genome assembly GCF_042716475.1 of Streptomyces sp. NPDC058671. Lineage (NCBI taxonomy): Bacteria > Bacillati > Actinomycetota > Actinomycetes > Kitasatosporales > Streptomycetaceae > Streptomyces > Streptomyces sp. NPDC058671. Next base: position 77,258 of record NZ_JBHXSA010000006.1, read on the forward strand.
GGTGGGCGTCCCGCCCCGCACGTCCACTCCCGAACTCCACCCCACCCCCCTGACGAAGGACGACATCACCATGGCCGCCAACCGCTCCGCCAACGCCGACCGCCGCGCCCGAATAGAGGAGATGCGCCGCGCCGAGCAGGCCCGTGAGCGCCGCAACCGTCTGATCACCATCGGCGTCTCCGGGGTCGTCGTCCTCGGTCTCGTCGGCTTCGGCACCTTCGTACTGATGAAGAAGTCCGACGAGCAGGACCGCAAGGACGCCGCCGCGAAGGCCCCCATCACCGCCGAGAAGTCCTGGGACGCCGCGAAGCTCGGCCGCAACCACGTCGAGACGGCCGTGAAGTACGAGATGAAGCCGCCGGTCGGCGGCGACCACCACCCGGCCTGGATGAACTGCGACGGCGTGGTCTACAAGAAGGCCATCCCCGAGGTGAACGCCGTGCACTCGCTGGAGCACGGCGCCGTCTGGGTGACGTACAGCAAGAAGGCCGCCGCCGCCGACGTGAAGTCGCTGGAGGAGAAGGTCGGCAAGACGAAGTACACGCTGATGAGCCCGGTCGACGACCAGGCCGGCGGCATCATGCTGTCCGCCTGGGGCAAGCAGGTGACCGTCGACAACGCCGAGGACCCGCGCATCGACGCCTTCTTCACCAAGTACGTCCAGGGCCCGCAGACCCCCGAGCCCGGCGCGGCCTGCACCGGCGGGCTCGACCAGTGAGCGAGGACGAGGACATCCTGACGTCCTCCCCGGCCCGGCGGCCGGACCGGACGCGGTGGGCGGCGGTCACCGCCGTCGCGCTCGCCCTCCTCTTCGCCGGGGGCGCCGTCACCGTCGCCTCCGCCGAGCGCGAGGAGGCACCGCGTACGCCCTCCACCGCGTCGGCGGACGCCGGGTTCGCCCGGGACATGTCCGTCCACCACCAGCAGGCCGTCGAGATGTCGTTCATCGTCCGGGACCGCACCCGGGACGAGGAGGTGCGCCGCCTCGCCTACGACATCGCCAACACCCAGGCCAACCAGCGGGGCATGATGCTCGGCTGGCTCGATCTGTGGGCGCTGCCCAAGGTCGAGTCCGGTGTCGAGCCGATGGCCTGGATGGGCATGGGCGGCTCCGCTGACACCGGTCCGCTCGACGGGGCGCTCATGCCGGGCATGGCGACCGACGCGCAGCTGGACGAGCTGCGGAAGGCCGAAGGCCGCGAGGCCGAGGTCCTCTACCTGAAGCTCATGACCGAGCACCACAGGGGCGGGGTCCACATGGCCGAGGGCTGTGTCCAGAAGTGCACCGTGGACGTCGAGCGCGGTCTCGCCCAGGGCATGGTCGCCGCGCAGGAGTCCGAGATCCTGCTGATGGCGGACATGCTGCGGAAGCGTGGCGCCGGCGCCTGAGGGCGGCCGACACCGCCGGTGGGCCTTCGGCCCCCGTGACCCTTGCGGTCGCGGGGGCCTTGCCGTGCGCCGAGAATGGGTCTGCTCGGGGATGTACGTGTGACCGCGTTCGACGAAAGGTACGCACCTCATGACCACGGCGAAGGACATCATGCACCCCGGGGCCCAGTGGATCCCGGCACACGAGACGCTCGACCGCGCCGCGCAGCTGATGCGCGACCTCAACGTGGGCGCGCTGCCCATCGCCGACGAGAACGAACGGCTCTGCGGCATCCTCACGGACCGCGACATCGTGATCGGCTGCGTGGCCATGGGTCACGACCCGTCCAGGATCACCTGCGGCGAGATGGCGAAGGGCACCCCGCGCTGGGTCGAGGCCGGCGCGGACGTGGGCGCCGTCCTGGAGGAGATGCAGAGTCATCAGATCCGGCGCCTGCCCGTCATCGAGGACAAGCGGCTCGTCGGCATGATCAGCGAGGCCGACCTGGCCCAGCACCTGTCGGACGAGCAGATCAAGGCGTTCTGCACGAGCGTCTACGCCGATTCCTGACCGGGTGCGGGACCGCACGGGCCACCGCGTCCGGGCGGCCGGCACGACCGGACGGCCCGACGGCACGGCCGCCTCGTAGAGGGGGCCGAGCCGCCGGGCAAGCGCGCGTCGGCGCCGTCCCCAGCGGGCGGAGCCGTCGGGGACGGCGAGGACGGTGACGGGGAGGTCCGGCGGGAGGGGGTGGCGGTCGCGCAGGTCGCGGAGTCCGGCGCGACGGCTCCGTGACGGGCGTTCTCCAGGAGGACGTTGCCCAGCACGCGTGAGCTGCGGTGGACGCGGCGGACGAGCGGCGGGCCCCGGGTCGTGGCGTACGGCCCAGCGGCGGACCGGTGGACGCGGCGGACCGGTGGACGCGGCGGACGAGCGGCGGGCCCCGGGTCGTGGCGTACGGCCAGGCGGCGGACCGGCAGGCCGAGGGCGGCCGGCCAGCTGAGGCAAGGCGGGGATCCCAGGACATAGCGTCGGTCTGACGATTACACTGGGCGGGTGCCTCAACTACGCCTCGCCCTCAATCAGATCGACTCGACCGTCGGAGACATCGCCGGGAACGCCGAGGCGATCGTGCACTGGACCCGGCACGCCGCCGGGCAGGGCGCGCATCTCGTCGCGTTCCCCGAGATGGCGCTGACCGGATACCCCGTCGAGGACCTCGCGCTGCGCTCCTCCTTCGTCGAGGCGTCCCGCGCCGCCCTGCGCGGTCTCGCCCGTCGGCTCGCGGACGAGGGGTTCGGCGAGCTTCCGGTCGTCGTCGGCTACCTGGACCGCTCCGAGCGGGCCGAGCCGAGGCTCGGCAGGCCGGCCGGTTCCCCGGAGAACGCCGCCGCCGTGCTGCACGGCGGCGAGGTGGTGCTGCGCTTCGCCAAGCACCACCTCCCCAACTACGGGGTCTTCGACGAGTACCGCTACTTCGTGCAGGGCGACACCCTGCCGGTCGTCCGCGTCCACGGCGTCGACGTGGCTCTGGCGATCTGCGAGGACCTGTGGCAGGAGGGTGGCCGGGTGCCGGCGACGCGCAGTGCGGCGGCCGGGCTGCTCCTGTCGGTCAACGCCTCCCCGTACGAGCGGGACAAGGACGACACCCGTCTCGAACTGGTCAGCGCGCGGGCCCGGGAGGCCGGTTGCGTCACGGCCTATCTGGCCATGACGGGCGGTCAGGACGAGCTGGTCTTCGACGGGGACTCGATCGTCGTGGACGCGGAAGGGGAGGTGATCGCGAGGGCACCGCAGTTCGTCGAGGGCAGCGTGATCGTCGATCTGGACCTGCCGGCGGCCTCGGCGGACGCGCCCGAGGGGCTGGTCGACGACGGGCTGCGGATCGACCGGGTGGTGCTCTCCGACAAGCCGCTGCCCGCCTACGAGCCGGAGCTGACGGGCGGGTACGCCCACCGGCTCGACGACGACGAGGAGGTGTACTCGGCCCTGGTGATCGGGGTGCGGGCGTATGTCGCGAAGAACGGTTTCCGCTCGGTGCTCGTCGGCCTCTCCGGCGGTATCGACTCGGCCCTCGTCGCGGCCGTCGCCTGCGACGCGCTGGGCGCGGAGCACGTGTACGGGGTGTCCATGCCCTCGAAGTACTCCTCCGACCACTCGCGCGGCGACGCGGCCGAACTGGCCCGCCGCACGGGGCTGCACTTCCGCACCGTGTCGATCGAGCCGATGGTCGACGCGTACATGGGCTCGCTCGGTCTCACCGGTCTCGCGGAGGAGAACCTCCAGTCGCGGCTGCGCGGGACGACGCTGATGGCGATCTCCAACCAGGAGGGCCACCTCGTCCTCGCGCCGGGCAACAAGTCCGAGCTGGCCGTGGGCTATTCGACGCTGTACGGCGACTCCGTCGGCGCGTTCGGGCCCATCAAGGACGTCTACAAGTCGACCGTGTTCCGGCTCGCGCGCTGGCGGAACCGGGCGGCCGAGGAGCGCGGTCAGACCCCGCCGATCCCGGAGAGTTCGATCACCAAGCCGCCCAGCGCCGAGCTGCGCCCCGGTCAGGTCGACACGGACTCGCTGCCGGACTACGACGTCCTGGACGCGATCCTCGCGCTGTACGTGGACCAGGACCGGGGCCGGGACGCGATCGTGGCCGCCGGGTTCGACGAGGGGCTCGTGACGCGGACGCTGCGGATGGTGGACACGGCGGAGTACAAGCGGCGCCAGTATCCGCCGGGTACGAAGATCTCGGCGAAGGGCTTCGGCAAGGACCGCCGGCTGCCGATCACGAACCGCTGGCGGGAGACGCCGACGAGCTGACCTGCGGGTCACCCGGGAAGGGCCTCCGCGCGACCGGGCCCTGTCCGACCGGGCCCCGCGCGGCCGGGTCCTGCACGACCGGGCCCTGTCCGGTCGAGCCCTGCGCGACCACGCGGGACGACCCCTTCCCCGTACCGCCGTCGCGGTCGAGCAGACCCGCCACCGCCGCGACGGCGAGGCCCACCACCGTGAGCCCCGCGCCGACGAGGGTCGGCGAGGTCCAGCCCCAGCCGGCGGCGACGGCGGCACCGCCGGCCCAGGCGCCGCCCGCGTTCGCCAGGTTGAAGGCGGAGTGGTTGGACGCGGAGGCGAGCGTGGGCGCGTCCTTGGCCTTGTTCATGACGAGCATCTGGAGCGGGGTGGTCGTCATGAAGCCGACCGCGCCGAGCACCACGACCGTGACCAGGGCGAGCCAGGGCACGTGGACGGTGAAGCGGAAGGCGACCAGGGCCAGGACGAGGGCGGTGAGCGAGCCGTACAGCGTGGGGCGCAGGGCCCGGTCGGTCAGCGGGCCCGCGGCGAGCGCGCCGCCGGTCATGCCGAGGCCGAAGAGGGCGAGGACGATCGTGACGGTGGAGTCGCCGAAGCCCATGACCTCGGTGGTCATGGAGGCCAGGTACGCGTAGACGGCGAAGACGCCCGCGAAGCCGAAGACGGCGGTGAGGAGCCCGAGGAGCACCTGGGGGCGGCCGAGGGCACGCACCTCGCGGCCGAGGCCCTGCCGTCCGTCCACGGGGACGTGCGGCACGAGCCGGGCGAGCGCGGCGACGGCGACCAGGCCGATGACGGAGACGACGAGGAAGGTGGCCCGCCAGCCGAGGTGCTGTCCGAGCAGGGTGGCGGCCGGTACGCCGAGGATGTTGGCGACGGTGAGGCCGAGGAACATGGTGGCCACCGCCCGCGCCTGCCGGTCCTCGCGCACGAGCCGGGCGGCGACGACCGCGCCGAGGCCGAAGAACGCGCCGTGCGGGAGCCCGGCGAGGACCCGGCCGGCGATCAGCCAGCCGAAGCCGGGGGCGAGGGCGGATGCGAGGTTGCCGACCGTGAAGAGGACCATCAGGAGGAGCAGCATCCGCTTGCGGGGGATGCGGGAGCCGAGGGCGGTCAGCAGCGGGGCGCCGACGACGACGCCGATCGCGTACGCCGAGACGAGGTGTCCGGCGGTGGGGACGGAGGTGCCGAGGTCGTCCGCGACCTGCGGGAGCAGGCCCATCATGACGAACTCGGTGGTGCCGATGCCGAAGGCGGACACGGCGAGCGCGAGCAGCGCCAGGGGCATGGGAGAGCCTTTCCGGAAGTTAGTTCTTCATCGGAACAAAGACTCTCAGGTGCTTTCTTCCCGGCGGCCGCCGGGGGCCCCGGGTCAGGCCGGCGGATCGAGGGGCGGAGGGAAGAGGGCCCTACGCGGCGTCGAGCTTCACGCGGGCGGCGATCGGAAGGTGGTCGCTCTCCGTCTCCGGGAGGGCCCAGGACGACATCGGCTCGACGCCCTTGACCATGATCTGGTCGATGCGGGCCATGGGGAAGGAGGCCGGCCAGCTGAAGCCGAAGCCGTCGCCGGCGGCGCCCTGGGTGGAGCGGAGCTGGGAGGTGACGGCGTTGAGCGCGCGGTCGTTCATGGTGCCGTTGAGGTCCCCGAGGAGGACGAGCCGCTCGTGGGGGTCGTCGGAGATGGCCTCACCGAGGGCGTCGGCGCTGAGGTCACGCTGGTTGGCGGTGAACCCGGCGTTCATCTTGACCCGCACGGACGGCAGGTGGGCGACGTACACGGCCACCTCGCCCTTCGGGGTGACGACGGTGGCCCGCATGGCACGGGTCCAGCCCATCCGGATGTCGACGGGCTGCGCGGCGCGCAGCGGCAGCTTGCTCCACAGGCCGACCGTGCCCTGGACGGAGTGGTACGGGTACGTCTCCGCGAGACCGCGCTCGTACGCCGGGACCACGTCGCCCTTCAGTTCCTCCAGGGCCAGCACGTCGGCGCCGGAGGCGGCGAGCAGGCGGGCCGTGCCCTCGGGGTCCGGGTTGTGGGCGTTCACGTTGTGGGTGGCGACGGTCAGGTCACCGCCCTCGGCGGACTTGTCGGCGACGAGCCCGCCGAAAAGATTGAGCCACACCACGGCCGGCAGCAGCAGGGCGATCAGCGCGGTCGCCGAACGGCGCAGCAGGGCCAGGACGAGCAGCAGCGGCAGGAACAGGCCGAGCCAGGGCAGGAACGTCTCGGTCAGGCTGCCCAGGTTGCCGATCCGGTTGGGGATGTCGGCGTGGAGGACCATCAGCAGCGTGAGGCCCACCGCGCACAGGGCGAGCAGGATGCCGCGGCGCCAGATCCCGCGGTCGTGGCGGAGCCCGTCGAGGGTGGTCCGGAAGCGGGAACCGGAGCGTTCGTTCCCCTGGCCGCCCTGCTCGGTCTCCGTCATGTCCACCCGCGCCATCGTCCGTCCTCACTGCCTTGCTGCCGTGCCGGTCCTGCTCCGTGACCCGACGTCGACACTAGGGGATGACGGGTCACGCGTACGCCCCGAAGGACGACAGCGGTGGCGTGGCGGGTTCCTGCGGGTGGCGCGGGCGGGCGGGCTGTGACAGAACGCGCACATTCGACGGGGGACCCGGCGGGGGGCGACGCGCCGGTGTGAACAGCGCCACTGCGGCCCACTTCCCCGGCCGCCCGGCGAAGTGCCACCATGGATGTGGTCCGGGGACGCCGTCAGGGCGCCTCGAGATGACACGAGGAGCTTCATCATGACGCTTCAGGCTGCCCAGAAGACGCCCGCCGACAGCAGCAAGGCGCTGTACGGCGGCAAGGGCACGCGCCGCATCACCGTCCACGACATCGCCGCGGCCAAGACCCGCGGCGAGAAGTGGCCGATGCTCACCGCCTACGACGCGATGACCGCCTCCGTCTTCGACGAGGCCGGCATCCCGGTGATCCTCGTGGGCGACTCCATGGGCAACTGTCACCTCGGCTACGACACCACCGTGCCCGTCACCATGGACGAGATGACGCTGCTCTCCGCCGCCGTCGTCCGGGGCACCCGGCGCGCCCTCGTCGTCGGCGACCTCCCCTTCGGCTCGTACCAGGAGGGGCCGGTCCAGGCCCTGCGCAACGCCACCCGGCTGGTCAAGGACGCCGGTGTCGGCGCGATCAAGCTGGAGGGCGGCGAGCGCTCGCTGCCGCAGACCGAGCTGCTCGTCCAGGCGGGCATCCCCGTCATGTCCCACCTGGGCCTCACCCCGCAGTCCGTGAACACCATGGGCTACCGGGTGCAGGGCCGCTCCGACGAGGCCGCGCACAGGCTGCTCCGCGACGCGAAGGCGGCGCAGGACGCGGGCGCGTTCGCGGTCGTCCTGGAGCTCGTACCGGCCGAGCTGGCCGCCGAGGTCACCCGCTCGCTGCACATCCCGACCATCGGCATCGGCGCGGGCGCCGGCACCGACGCCCAGGTCCTCGTCTGGACCGACATGGCCGGTCTGACCGGCGGCAAGGTCCCGCGCTTCACCAAGCAGTACGCCAACCTCCGCGAGACGCTCGGCGACGCCGCGCGCGCCTTCGCGGAGGACGTCAGCGGCGGGGCGTTCCCTGCCGAGGAGCACACCTTCCACTAGGTCCTGATCCGCCGGGTACCGCCCGGTCCACCGGCCACCGCGGCACCACCCGACAGCCCGCCGACATCCCCCATCGGCGGGCTGTCGGTCGTCTGTAGGGGGATTGTCGGTGGCACCTGGTGTAGTGGTGCCCATGACGCGATCACACACCAACGCCGTCGAGGTCCGGGGCCTCGTGAAGCACTTCGGCGCCACCAAGGCCCTCGACGGGGTCGACCTCGACGTACGGGAGGGCACGGTCCTCGGGGTGCTCGGCCCCAACGGCGCCGGGAAGACCACGCTCGTACGCTGTCTGTCCACGCTCCTCGTCCCGGACTCGGGGACGGCCACGGTCGCCGGGTACGACGTGGTGAAGCACCCCCGCCAGCTGCGCCGCACCATAGGGCTCACCGGGCAGTACGCCTCGGTGGACGAGAAGCTGTCCGGCTGGGAGAACCTGTACATGATCGGGCGGCTGCTCGATCTCTCCCGTGCCGACGCCCGCCGCCGGGCCGACGAGATGCTGGAGCGCTTCTCCCTCACCGACTCCGCCAAGCGGGCCGCGATGACCTACTCCGGCGGTATGCGCCGACGGCTCGACCTCGCCGCCTCGATGATCGGGCAGCCGGCCGTCCTCTACCTGGACGAGCCGACCACCGGCCTCGACCCGCGCACGCGTAACGAGGTGTGGGACGAGGTCCAGCGGATGGTGTCCGAGGGCGTCACCGTCCTCCTCACCACCCAGTACATGGAGGAGGCGGAGCAGCTCGCGAGCGAGCTGACCGTCATCGACCGGGGCAAGGTCATCGCCAAGGGCGGGGTCGACGAGCTGAAGGCCAAGGTCGGCGGCCGGACCCTGAAGGTCCGCCCGGTGGACCCGGGGCAGCTGTCGGCGATGGCCGCCGCGCTCCGCGAGACCGGGCTCGACGGTGTCGCCGGCGCGACGGTCGTGCCCGACGAGGGCGCGCTGTACGTGCCGATCCTCACCGACCAGCAGCTGACGGCCGTCGTGGGCCTGCTCGGAGCGCGCGGCTTCGGCCTGGCGCACATCGGCACCCATCTGCCCAGCCTGGACGAGGTGTTCCTGGCGATCACGGGCCAGAAGACCGCCGATTCCGACCTGTCCGACGCGATCAACGAGGAGGTCGCCGCGTGAGCACGACCACGGTCACCAAGTCCCCCGTCGACGCCCCCGGTCCGGGTGCGGCCTCGACGCGGCGCGCTCCCGTCGACGAGGGCCGGATCGGCCTCCGGGGCAATCTGCGCCACATCGGCGCCCTGGCCCGGCGCAACGCCCTGCAGATCAAGCAGGACCCGGAGTCGATGTTCGACGCCGTCCTGATGCCGATCATCTTCATCCTGCTGTTCGTGTACGTCTTCGGCGGCGCCATCGCCGGCAAGGGCAACAACGAGGTCTATGTCAACTACGTGACCCCGGGCCTGATGGCGATGATGGGCATGAACATCGCCATGGCCGTCGGCGTGGGCATCAACGACGACTTCAAGAAGGGGGTCATGGACCGGTTCCGGACGATGCCGATCGCCCGGTCCTCCGTCCTGATCGCGAAGATCGTCGTCGAGGTCGGCCGGATGCTGATCGCCACCGCGATCCTGCTCGGCATGGGCTTCCTGCTCGGCATGGAGATCCACACCTCGTTCTTCCACCTCCTCGCCGCCATCGGTCTGTCGATGGTCTTCGGGGCGTCGCTGATGTGGATCTTCATCCTGCTCGGTCTCACCATGAAGACCGCGCAGGCCGTCCAGGGCATGGCCATGCTGGTCCTGATGCCCCTGCAGTTCGGTTCGTCGATCTTCGCGCCGCCCACGTCGATGCCCGGCTGGCTGAAGGCCTTCACCGACTACAACCCGCTGTCGAACCTCGCCGACGCCGCACGGAACCTGATCAACGGCGGTCCGGTCGCCCACTCCGTGTGGATGACCCTCGGCTGGGCGTTCGTCATCACGCTCCTCACGGCCCCGCTGGCGGTGACGAAGTTCCGCAGGAAGACCTGAGTCCGGCACGGCGGATCCCGACGGGGGTCAGGACTCGGCGCGCTCACTGATCGCGTCGGCGGCGCGACCGAGCAGGGCGGCGGCCTCCTCAAAGGAGAGGCCGTCGCCCTCGGCGTACGCCGCGGCGAAGGCGTCCTGGCCGAGGACGGACCGGGCCAGTTCGGTGGCCCGTTCCAGGTTCTCCCGTTCCGTCGGCGGCGACAGGTGCCCCGGCGGGAGCAGCCCGTCCCTGGCTCCGAGCAGCACCGCCCCGGTCCGCGCCCCCGGACCGCCGAGCCCGGCGAGCGCCCAGGCGGCGGTGACCAGATGGGTGGCGGGCATCTGCGGGGCGACCGTCATCGAGAGCGAGCCCAGGGAGCGCTCGTACGCCTCGGCGGCGAGGGCGAGCGCGGAGCCGTACCGGCCCTCCAGGTCGTCCAGCCAGCCGAGGCAGCCGAGGGTGAAGCCCTCGAAGAGCGACAGGGTCTCGGAGTCGAAGTCCCGCCGCAGCGCGAGGAAGTGCTCGCGGGCCTCGGCGGTGCGTCCGCTGCGGCCGAGCGCCAGACCGAGGAACATGCGGGTGCCCAGTTGGGGTTCGTGGCTCCGGCCGTGGGCGCCGTCCAGGATCTCGCGCAGGATCGCCTCGCCCTCCGCGAGCCGTCCGGTCTCGACGAGCGTGCCGGCGTACCGGGCCCGCAGGAGCGCCGTCTGCGCCTGCGCGCCGATCCGTTCGGCGTAGTCGATGGCGGCGGCGAAGTCCGCGGCCGACTCCTCGAACTCGAGCCGCCGTTCCCGGGCCTCCGCGCGGGAGGAGAGCGCCTCGGCCGCGCCCCAGGAGTCACCGAGCCGGACGAAGATCTCCAGGCTCTCGTCGGCGTCGCGGATCGCCGCACGTGCGAGGTCGCCCCGGTTGGCGAGCATGTTGGCGCGCAGTTGGAGGGCGTTGGCGAGGTCCCAGTCGTAGGCGTACCGGCGGCAGGCCTCGACGGTCGTGTCGAGGATCTCGTGGAGCCGGCCGGCCTCGCCGATGAGGAGGACCGCGAAGAACGCGAAGGAGCCGGGCAGCCGGCAGGTCTGGGGCAGGCCGGGGTCGTAGCCGGCGGTCATCTCGCGCAGCCGCCGCATGCCGGCGGGGCTGGTCCAGCGGCCGGTCTCGTGGTTCATGTTGATGAGTTCGACCAGGCGCACTCCGCGCCGGGCCTCCCAGCGGTGCTCGTCGGAGAGCGGCGGCGGCACGGCCGTGCACGGCTCGTGCAGGGGGACGACGGGGGCGGCGGGCGGTGCGAACGGGTCGGGTCCGAGGGCGGCGGCGGCCCGGGACCAGTGCAGGGCGTCGGTCCGCAGATCGCGCATCTGCCAGTACCAGAGCAGGGAGTGGACGAGGACGAGCGCCTCGTCCTCGTCGTGGGCGTCGACGGCCCGGCGCAGGGCGGTGCGGAGGTTGCCGTACTCGGTGGTGAAGCGGGCGATGGCGCCGGCCTGCCGCGCTCCGCGCAGCTCCGGGTCGGTGCGGCGGGCGAGCTCCCGGTAGTACGTGAGGTGGCGGCGCTCGGTCGCGGCCCGCTCCCCGGCCTCGTCGAGCCGCTCCCCGGCGTACTCGGCGACGGTCTCCAGAAGCCGGTACCGCATCCCGGCCTCGCCGGGCGCGGCCACGACGAGGGACTTGTCGACGAGGGACCCGAGCAGGTCGAGGACGTCGGCGGGGGTGGGGGCCCGCTCGACGGCGGGGGCACCTCCGGCGGCGGCGCCACCGGCCGTCGCGGGCGGGCCGGATCGCGCGCCCGGTCCCGCGGGGGCGGCGCACACCGCTTCCGCCGCCTCCAGGTCGGTGCCTCCGGTGAACACCGAGAGGCGGCGCAGGACGGCCCGTTCGGCGTCGTCGAGGAGGTCCCAGGACCAGTCGACGACCGCGCGGAGGGTCTGCTGGCGGGGCAGTACCGTCCGCGCGCCCGAGGTGAGCAGCCGGAAGCGGTCGTCGAGCCGCGCCGCGATCTGGCGCAGGGTCAGCAGCCGCAGCCTCGCCGCAGCCAGCTCGATCGCCAGGGGCAGGCCGTCCAGACGGCGCACGATCTCGGCCGCCGCCTCCGGGTCCTCATCGGTCCGGAACCCGGGCCGGACCGCCGCGCCGCGCTCACCGAGCAGCCGCAGGGCCGGCTCCGTGAGCAGCGGGCCCACCGGCCGCACGTTCTCCCCCGGCACCCCGAGCGGCTCCCGGCTCGTCGCCAGGACCCGGAGGCCGGGGCAGCGGGCGAGGAGGGTCTCGGCCAGTCCGGCGGCGGCCGCGACGAGGTGCTCGCAGTTGTCGAGGAGCAGCAGCATCCGGCGTCCCGCGCAGTGCTCGACGAGCCGGGCGAGCGGGTCGTTGCCGGTCCGCAACTCCTCGGCTCCGGCACCGCGCAGGACGGTCTCGCGGGCGCCGACGGCGGCGAGTACGGCCTCGGGGACGGCCTCCGGGTCGGTGACGGGGGCGAGTTCGGCGATCCAGACGCCGTCGGGCCAGGCCTCGGCCCCGCGTTCGGCGGCCTCCTGCGAGAGCCGGGTCTTGCCGGCTCCCCCGGGCCCGAGGAGGGTGACGAGGCGGGCCGTCCGCAGGTCCTCGCGGACGTCTGCGATCTCCTGGTCGCGTCCGACGAAGCTGGTGAGCCGGGCGCGCAGATTGCCCGGGACGGGGCCCAGCGGCCCCGGGGCGGGCGCCGGTGTCCCGGGGTCCTTCGTGTGGACCGGGCCGTGCTCGCGGGGTCCCGCGAGCAGCTCCGCGTGCAGGGCGCGGAGGGCCGGTGAGGGGTCCGTGCCGAGACGGTTGGCGAAGGCGCGCCGGACGGTCTCGTACGCGGCGAGGGCCTCGGCCGCGCGGCCGGTGTCCCGCAGGGCGCGGATCCGCAGGGCCTGGAGGGGTTCGTCGAGGGGGTGGGCCGCGCAGAGGGCGGTCAGCTCGGGAAGGGCCGCGGCCGCCTCGCCGAGCGCGAGGGCCGCGTCGAGCCTGGCCCGCCGGGCGTCGAGGCGCCGGGCCTCCCAGCGGGCGGCCTCGGCGTCCCGGTCCGGGAGGTCGGCGAGGGCAGGGCCGCGCCAGAGCCCGAGGGCCTCGTCGAGGAGGGCGGCGGCCCGTGCGGGGTCTCCGGCACCGAGCGCCGTCGTGCCCTCGGCGGTGAGGCGTTCGAAGCGGCGGGCGTCGACGTCCCCGGGGCGGGCGTCGAGCCGGTAGCCGCCCTCGGCGGAGACCACCCGGTCCCGGCCGAGGGCCTTGCGGAGCCGTCCGACGAGGGCCTGGAGTGCGGCGACGGCGTCGGCGGGCGGCTCGTCGCCGTGCCAGACCTCGTCGACCAGGTCGGGTACGGGCACGGTCCGGCCGGCCCTGAGGGCGAGGACGGTCAGCAGCGCGCGGACCCGGGGGCCGCCTACGGCCACGTCGGTGCCGTCGGGCGTGTGGGCGAGGGTGGGGCCGAGGACGGAGTAGCGCACGGGGCCCATTCTCCGTGAGAAGTCCCCCGACTCCGGAACTCGCCCCGTCCCCCGGTACGTTTCCCGCACACCGGGACCGGCAGGACCCCGTCGGACACGACTGCCGGCCCTCCGTCCCCGTCCCCTGGGAGCTCCCGCGATGACCACGGCCACCACCCGGCGCCACGAACGGCGGATCAGCCCCGTCTTCCTGGCGATCCTCGCCGTCATGGCCGTCACCGGCTGGGCGGTGTGGACGGACTTCGCCGCCTCGCCCGGCCTGGCCGTCTTCCTCTTCGTGACCTCGGCGTGGGTGGTGTCGCTCTGCCTCCACGAGTACGCGCACGCCCGCACCGCCCTGCACGGCGGGGACATCACGGTCGGCGCGAAGGGCTATCTGACCCTGAACCCGCTGGCGTACACCCATGCCGTCCTGAGCATCGTGCTTCCCGTGCTCTTCGTGATCATGGGCGGGATCGGTCTGCCGGGCGGCGCGGTCTTCATCGACCAGGGCCGGATCAAGGGCCGCTGGAAGCACAGTCTGATCTCGGCGGCGGGCCCGCTGACGAACGTGCTGTTCGCCGTGGTGTGCACGGCCCCGTTCTGGCTGGACGCGCTGGACGGGGTGCCGCCCGCGTTCCGGTTCGCGCTGGCGTTCCTGGCGTTCCTCCAGGTGACGGCCGCGCTCCTGAACCTGCTGCCGGTGCCGGGGCTCGACGGGTACGGGATCGTGGAGCCCTGGCTGTCGTACAGGGTGAAGCGGCAGATCGAGCCGTACGCGCCCTACGGTTTCTTCATCGTGATCGCGCTGCTGTTCGTGCCGGCTGTCAACGGGGCCTTCTTCGACGCGATCGACGCGCTGATGCGGTCGCTCGGGGTGCCGGACGCCTTCCGCTACTGCGGCTCGCAGCTGTTCCGGTTCTGGCAGGAGACCCCGGAGTTCTGCCGGGTCTAGCCCTCTACGGCGGCCGCGGCGGCGGCCTTGTCGACCTTCGCGCGGCGGAGGTAGTACCAGGCCATGTTGGAGGAGAGACCCGCGATCAGGATCCAGACGATGCCGAGGAAGCTGCCCTGGACGAAGGAGACGACGGCCGCGGCGACGGCCAGGGCGCAGACCACGAGGGCGTAGAGAGCGAGGCGGGGCATGGGGGTCGGCTCCTGTCCGGGTACGGCTGCTGGTGCCCGTCCAGTGTCCCCCATGCCCGGAGGCGTCCGGTCTCCGGCTCCGTCCTCCGCCCGGCCGGGCCCTCTCAGATGTCGGTGACGCGGAGCCCGGCGTGGGCCTTGTAGCGGCGGTTGACCGAGATCAGGTTGGCGACGAGCGACTCGACCTGGTGGGCGTTCCGCAGCCGGCCCGCGAAGACTCCCCGCATGCCGGGGATGCGGCCGGCGAGGGCCTGGACGAGCTCGACGTCGGCGCGCTCCTCGCCGAGGACCATCACGTCCGTGTCGATCTCCTCCAGGGAGCTGTCCTGGAGGAGGACGGCGGAGAGGTGGTGGAAGGCGGCGGCGACCCGGGAGTCCGGCAGGAGCGCGGCGGCCTGCTCGGCCGCGGAGCCCTCCTCGGGCTTGAGGGCGTAGGCACCCTTCTTGTCGAAGCCGAGCGGGTTGACGCAGTCGACGACCAGCTTGCCGGCGAGTTCCTCCCGCAGGGACTCCAGGGTCTTGGCGTGTCCGTCCCACGGCACGGCGACGATCACGATGTCGCTGCGCCGCGCGCACTCGGCGTTGTCGGCGCCCTCGACCCCGTGGCCGATCTCCGTGGCCACGTCCCGTGCGCGGTCGGCGGCGCGGGAGCCGATGACGACCTTCTGGCCGGCCTTGGCGAGCCGGTAGGCGAGGCCGCGGCCCTGCTCGCCGGTGCCGCCGAGGACGCCGACGACGAGGCCGGAGACGTCGGGGAGGTCCCACGGGTCCTTGGGGGCGGGCTTGCTGTCAGTCGTAGTCATGGACCCGACATTACCGAGCGGCCGGGCCGGGGGACTCCCGTACGGGTGGAACCGCCGCGACCTTCCGCGCGCCGGGCTCCGTCTGGTGCAGGATGCGGGCCCATGGATGCCGTACGGGTCGCGTTGCTGCGGGAAGTGCTCGCCGGGACGGAGTGGCCGGCGGCGGCCCGCCGGTTCGCGGGCGCGCTGCGGTCCTCCGTCGTCCGGCACCGGGACGGGCTGCTCCTGGTGGGCACGGAGGAGTACGAGCCGTGGCACCTGGCGGCCCACCTGGTCGACGAGTCCGCCTGGTCGGGGCTGCCGGAGCTGGCGCCGACGCTGGTACGGCACCGGGTGCGGCCGGGCGATCCGGCGCACCTGGCGGTCGGCCTCGGCCGGCTCCGGGCGGCGGGGCGCGGGGCGACGCTGCTGATGGTGGCGCCCGGGCGGCCGGACGCGGGGCTGCTCCAGCGGGTGCACGACGCCCGGCGGGCGGGGGCGACGGTGCTGGCGCTCGACGGGGGCGACGAGGAGGTGCGGGGGCTGGCGCACGAGACGCTCGCGGTGTCGGAGGGGGCGGAGGTCGACCTGGACACGGTGCAGCACCTGGTGAGCGCGGCGGCCGGGGAGAACAGCCTGCCGTCCCCCCGCGGGAGCCGGGGCTTCCGGGACCGTCTCTCGTCCCTCGTGGACCGGCTGACGGCCCCGCCGCCGGCCCGCTGGTAGCGGACGGGGGCACGGCTAATTCGGTTGCCTCCGGCGCCCTCCCACCGGAGCATGGCCCCTCGTGTCGTCCCCCTTCACGAAGATCTCCGCGCTGTTCCCCGATCTGGCACCGTGGCGCTCGTCCCCCGACTTCCGGCTGCTGTGGCTCCAGGGGCTCGTCACGTACTTCAGCAGCGCGATGGCGATGATCGCCCTGCCCTTGCAGATCAAGGAGCTGACGGGTTCGCCGCTCGCGGTCGGCGCGATGGGCGCGGTCGAACTGGTGCCGCTCGTGGTCTTCGGCCTGTACGGCGGGGCACTCGCCGACGCCGTCGACCGGCGGAAGGTGATCCTCGCGACCGAGGCGGGCCTCGGCGTCCTCGCCCTGGTCCTGCTGGTCAACGCACTGCTGCCGGAGCCGGTGCTGTGGCCGCTGTACGTGGTGGCGGCCGGCGTCTCGGCGCTCGCCGGGCTCCAGCGGCCGGCCCTGGACTCGCTGCTCGCCCGGATCGTGCCGCACGAGCAGCAGACGGCGGCGGCCGCGCTGAACTCGCTGCGCTGGCAGATGGGCTCGATCGCGGGCCCGGCCCTCGCGGGTCTGGTCGTGGCGTACGCGGGTCACGCGCCCGCGTACGGGGTGACGATCGCCGGTTTCGCGGTCTCGGTACTGATGTGCCGCCGGCTCTCCCCCGCGCCGCCCGCGCACGACGCGGAGAAGCCCTCACTGCGGGGCGTCGCGGAGGGGGCGCGGTACGCGTGGTCGCGGCCGGTCCTGCTGGGCACGTACGCGATCGACCTCGCCGCGATGTTCTTCGCCTTCCCGAACACGATCTTCCCGTTCCTGGCGGACGAGCTGGACGCGGACTGGTCGCTCGGCCTGATGTACGCGGCGGGCTCGGTCGGCTCCCTGGTGCTGGGGCTGACCAGCGGCTGGACCTCGAAGGTGCGACGGCACGGGCTGCTCGTGGTCGGCGGCGCGGCCGCCTGGGGTCTCGCCATCGCGGCGGCGGGCTGGTTCGGGAACATCTGGCTGGTCCTGCTCTGCCTCGCCTTCGCGGGAGCGGGCGACATGCTGAGCGGGCTCGGTCGGGCCACGATCTGGAACCAGACGATCCCCGAGGAGCTGCGCGGGCGGCTCGCCGGGATCGAGGTGCTCTCCTACAGCGTCGGCCCGCAGCTCGGCCAGGTCCGCGCGGGCGTGATGGCCGGCTGGACCGGGACCCGGTCGGCGGTCTGGACGGGCGGCCTGGCGTGCGTCGCCTCGGTGGGCCTGCTCTCCCTGGCGCTGCCGAAGCTCCTCACGTACGACTCCGAGACCGACGAGGACTCGCTGCGCCGCAAGGCACAGCAGGCGGCGGACCGCCGGTAAGCCACGCGGCGACGGAAGTCCGGGCCGGGGACCAGGGTGCGGGCCACGGCCGGGACGGAGGCCACGGCGGACCAGGGGCCACGGCCGGACCGGGGCGCTACGGCCAGGACGGGGGCCACGGCGGACCAGAGGCCACGGCCGGGACGAGGCGACGGCCGGGACCGTTCGAACGGTCCCGGCCGTGGTCCACCGGTCGCGCCCGTCCGCCGGGCGCGACCCAGGGACTCGTTCTAGCCCGGCGGCCGCTGCTTCCCGTCGCCGTCGTGCCAGCGCGGGTCGGTCTCCCACTCCTCGTTCCGCTCGCGGGCGGTCTCCATGGCGTGGTTGGCCTCCTCACGGCTGGTGTACGGACCGAAACGGTTCTTCGCCGGGCACTCGGGGCCCTCTTCGACCTTCTTGTGATCCAGGCAGTAGTACCATTCGCCCGGTTTGCCCGCCGTGCGCTTCTTGAACAGGGCCATCGTCGTCGGCTCCTTCCCTCAGGACCATGCTGCCCCAGACCCGGTCGTTAGACTCGCTGTCATGTCTGGCCAGTCGCTTCTCGTACCGGGGGAGCTCTCCCCCCACCGCTCCGTCCCGGGTTCCATCCGCCGCCCCGAGTACGTCGGGAAGCCCGCCCCGACCCCGTACACCGGGCCCGAGGTGCAGGACTCCGACACCGTCGAACGCATGCGGATCGCCGGCCGCATCGCCGCTCGGGCGATGGAGGAGGCCGCCAAGCACATCGCCCCGGGCGTCACCACCGACGAGCTCGACCGGGTCGCGCACGAGTTCATGTGCGACCACGGCGCGTACCCCTCCACCCTCGGCTACCGCGGGTTCCCGAAGTCGCTGTGCGCCTCGGTCAACGAGGTCATCTGCCACGGCATCCCGGACTCCACCGTCCTGCGGGACGGCGACATCGTGAACCTGGACGTCACGGCGTACATCAACGGCGTCCACGGCGACAACAACGCCACCTACCTCTGCGGCGACGTCGACGAGGAGTCGCGGCTGCTCGTCGAGCGGACCCGGGAGTCCCTGAACCGGGCCATCAAGGCGGTGAAGCCGGGCCGCCAGATCAACATCGTCGGGCGGGTCATCGAGTCGTACGCCAAGCGCTTCGGCTACGGCGTCGTCCGCGACTTCACCGGGCACGGCATCAACTCGTCCTTCCACTCGGGCCTGATCGTCCCGCACTACGACTCGCCCCACCACACCACCGAGATCAAGACCGGCATGACCTTCACCATCGAACCCATGCTGACGCTCGGCACGCACGACTACGACATGTGGGACGACGGCTGGACCGTGGTCACCAAGGACCGGAAGCGGACCGCGCAGTTCGAGCACACGCTCGTCGTGACGGAGAGCGGGGCCGAAATCCTCACGTTGCCCTGACCTCCCGGATGGGTACCGTCTTACCGACAGGACGTCGGGAACCAGTTGACTTAGGTAAGCCTAACTTGCCAGGATCGTCACTGGTTCCCGTCCCATCGGTCCCGGAGGCCCACCTTGGACACGCCCTTCTCGACGCTCATCCGCACGGCCTCGCACGAGCAGCACACCCAGGCGGAGACCTCGTCCTTCATGGGTGACCTCCTGGGCGGGCGGCTGGGCCTCGACGCCTACGCGCGCTACACGGAGCAGCTCTGGTTCGTGTACCGGGCGCTGGAGGAGGGCGCGGAGGCGCTTTGCGCGGACCCGGTCGCCGGGCCCTTCGTGCAGCCGGAGCTGTTCCGCACGACCGCCCTCGCGCAGGACCTCGCCCATCTGCGGGGTCCCGGCTGGCGCGTCGGGCTGTCGCCGCTGCCCGCCACCGCCGCGTACGCCGCGCGGGTCGCGGAGTGCGCCCGTGACTGGCCCGCCGGGTACGTGGCCCACCACTACACCCGCTACCTGGGCGATCTGTCGGGCGGTCAGATCATCCGCGACAAGGCGGAGCGCGCCTGGGGCTTCTCACGCAAGGGCGACGGCGTCCGCTTCTACGTCTTCGACGACATCCCCAACCCGGCGGCGTTCAAGCGGGCGTACCGGGAGCTGCTCGACGGGGTGAACGCCGACGACCTGGAGAAGCAGCGGATCGTCGACGAGTGCAAGCGCGCCTTCGCCTACAACAGCGCGGTCTTCCAGCAGCTGGGGGGCGAGTTCCCGCTGAGCGCGTGAGGGTACGGCGGGTGAGGGACGGCATGGGCGGTACGGCGGGCGAGGGCGGGCCCGTGGGCGTCAGCGCGTGAGCGTGCCTTCGAGGCGGACCCGGCCGCCCAACTCCACGATGCCGTCGGGGCCGGGCGCGGTGAGCAGCTGCGAACCCCTGCCCTGCGTGATGTTCAGGGCCCGGCCCAGCTCCGCCGTGAGCAGCAGCGCCGCCGCGCCGGTCGCCTCGTCCTCGTCGATGCCGTCGCCGCGTCCCGGGAAGGCTCGCGCCCTGATCCGGCCCGCGGCCTCCTCCTCCCAGGCCCAGGCGTAGACCCACTCCCCCGGTTCCGGCACGTCGAGGGCGTCCACCTCGGCGGCGGAGCCGTACCGGCGGAGCGTCCGGGGCGGTGCCCACTCGGCGCGCGCCTCGATCCAGGTGAACTCCCCGTCGCCGCGCGCCCACACCTCGCCGGCGGGCGGGTGGACGACCTCCAGGTCGAGCAGCCAGGCGGCGCCGACGAGCGGGTGTCCGGCGAACGGCAGCCGGACGCCGGGGGTGTAGATGTCGACGATCCCGCGCTCGGGATCGTCCACGAACACCGTCTCGCTGAAGCCGAGTTCCTTGGCGAGCGCCTGCCGGGAGGCCTCGTCGGGATGGGTACGAGCATCCCGTACGACTCCGAGGGCGTTGCCGTGCCCGCCGTCGCCCGCGCAGAAGACCCGGAGGACGTCGATGTCAGTGACGGTCGTGTTCATGGCGGAAATTGAACCATTCCGGGCCGCGCCGATGGGCGGGGAGTCCGTGGGACCGGCCGTGTCCGGTCCGGAGGGGAGGAGGGGCGCCTCACGGGACGAGCGGGGATGACGAGGGATGACGCGGTACGCCTCGGCTACGTTGGGTCCGTCTCAGCACCGCTGCCCCCGTTCCTGGAGTCCTCATGCGTGCCGTCCGCTCCTCCGTCGTCACCGCCGCCGTGACCGCGGTCGCTCTGACCGCCGTCGCGGGCTGCACCGGGGAGAGTGATGCCAAGGGAGGGGACGGCACGATCACCGTCGTCGCCAAGGACGACTCCTGCGAGGTGTCGAGGAAGCAGTTCCCGGCCGGCCAGGTGGAGCTGGTGGTCGAGAACCGCGGCTCCAAGGTCACCGAGGTCCGCGTCCTCCACCCGGACGACCGGATCGTCACCGAGCGCGAGAACATCGGCCCCAGCACCAGGGCCACCGTCACCGCCGGGATCAAGGCCGGTGCCTACGCGATCGTCTGCAGGCCCGGCATGACCGGCGAGGGCATCCGCCGGCAGGTCCGCGCCACCGGTGGCGGCGCCACCGCGCCGAAGCGCTCCCCCGAGAGGGACGCGGTCGTCGCCGCCTACCGCCAGTACGTCCAGGCGCAGGCCGACGCGACCCTCCCCAGGGCGAAGGTCTTCACCGACGCCGTCCGCGCCGGTGACATCGAGGCCGCGAAGAAGGCCTACGCCGAGTCCCGCGTCGGCTGGGAGCGCAGCGAGCCGGTCGCCGAGTCCTTCGGTGACGTCGACCTCCGGGTCGACCTGCGCGAGGACGGTCCGGGGGAGGGCCAGGACCCGGCCAAGGACTGGACGGGCTGGCACCGCCTGGAGAAGGCGCTCTGGCAGGACAGGAGGATCGGCGCCGCGGAGAAGACCCTCGCCGACACCCTGGACAAGGACCTCGCGGACTGGGCCGAGCGGGTCGGCAGGGCCGAGATCACCCCGGCCTCCATGGCCGACGGCGCCGGGGAGCTCCTGGAGGAGGTCGCCACCGGCGCGGTCACCGGCGAGGAGGAGCGCTCCTCGCACACCGACCTCGTCGACTTCAAGGCGAACGTCGAGGGCGCGCGGAAGTCCTTCGACCTGCTGAAGCCGGTCGCCTCGAAGAAGGACCCGAAGCTCGTCGCCCGACTGGACGAGCGGTTCGCCGCGCTGAACGCCCTGCTCGACACGTACCGCGCGGACAAGAACGGTTACGCCTTCACCTCGTACGACAAGGTCGGCAAGGCCGAGCGCAGGGAACTGTCGGACGGGGCGGGCGCGCTGGCCGAGCCGCTTTCCCGGCTCGCCGTCGCCGTCGCCACGTAGCCGCTCCGCACGGATTCCGTCGGCGTCGCCCCGGCCGGCCGCGCGTACGTGCCGTACGAGGAGGCCCGTACCGACGCGAACCGACGGTGCTTCAGGTCACGGTGTAGACCCCGTATCCGGTCCTGACGCTCGCGCTGTTCCTGATCCCGATAGGGTCTGGTCCGTCCGTGCGGGTGAAGAAGCAGAAGGCGACCGATGAGAAGGCTGAGGCTGAGGCGAGCGCCGAGACCGCTTGAGCGGCTTGCGGCACGGCCTGCGAGACTCCTCGCCGCCACGGCGGCGGTGACCGTCCTGGCGCTGACGGCGGGCGGCTGCGTGACCGTCCACGGCGAGCTGGCCCTGCTGCCGCCGGCGACGCGGGCCGAGGCGGCGCAGGCCCTCGCCGACTTCACGAGCGCCTACAACCGGGCCGACAAGGCCTACGACCCGGCCCTGGACGCGGGCAGGGTCACCGGCCCCCTGGGGGAGATCAACCAGGCGGGTCTGCGCGCACGCGCGATCACCGACCCCGGGGGCAACGCGAACCACCAGCCCCTCGAACTGACGGACGCGCGGTTCGTCCTGCCCCGTAAGGCGGGCTGGCCGCGCTGGTTCCTGGCGGACGCCGACCCCAACCGGGACGTCGACGACGGTCCGGGTGACCAGCGCTGGCTCCTCGTCTTCGTACGCAACGGGCCACAGCAGCTGTGGGAGGTCGCGCACCTGGTGGTCCTCGGCCCTTCGGCGGTGCCGGAGTTCGCCGAGGAGGGCGGGTACGCGGTGCCGGTCGCAGCGGACACCGGGGCGCTCGCGGTCGCGCCCGAGGACCTGGGCGAGCGGTACGCGTCGTACCTGAAGGACGGGCGGGAGGGGACGTTCGCGGCGGGGCCGCACACCTCGCAGTGGCGGGAGCAGCGGCAGAAGTCGGCCAAGCGGCCGGGGCTCGCCACCCAGTACCTCGACCGGGCCGCGAACCAGGGCGACTTCGCGCCGCTGGGGCTGCGGACGAAGGACGGCGGCGCGTTCGTGTTCTTCGCGACCCGGGTCTTCGAGCGGCAGACGGCGGCGCCGGGCTACCGGCCCAAGGTCGACCCGGGCGTCAAGGCGCTGCTGACCGGCGAGGTCGGGAACACGGTCACCAAGGAGTGGGTGTCGAACCAGGTGGCCCTGGTGAAGCCCGCGGGCACGGCCCGCGACGGCGTCACCGTCACGGGCCGGCTCCAGGGCGTGGTGGGCGCCGAGGGCTCGTAGGGGCCGGCGGATCAGCGCGTGAGGGGCCAGGCGATCTCGTGGCCCGGGTGCTCGCCGTCCCCGTCCGCCTCGCGCTCCGCCGCGTGGCGCGCGCAGGCGTCCTGGAGGGTCTCCAGGAGGTTCAGCGGGTCGGGCAGCGGGTGCTCGGGCCCGCGGAGCCAGGCGACGACCGGGTGGGCGCTCTCGTCGCCGGGGAGCCGTGCGGGCGGTACGAGGACGTAGCTGCCGCGGCAGTGCCAGCGGAGCCCCGGGTGCTCGTCCATGGTCTCGGGGTGGCAGTCGAGCTCACACGGCCACCACTCGTCCTCGTCCTCGGGGGTGCCGCGGGTGGCGGTGAAGAACAGCATCCGCCCGCCGAGGGCGTCGGCCTCCGCGGACTCGGCGACCGGCCCGACCTCGACACCGGCGGCGAGGAGGCGGTCGAGGGCGGCGCGGCCGGCGGCCATCGGTACGTCGAGGACGTCGTGGACCATGCCGGTGGCGGTGATGAAGTTCGCCTCGGGCGCGTTCCGCGCCCAGCGCTCGATCTGGGCCTGGTCGGTGGTCGACTGGGTCTGCCAGGCGAAGGAGACGGGGTGCCGGGCGGGGGTCGGGCAGCCGATCCGCTCACAGGAGCAGCTGTAGCCGACGGGGTACGCGGCGGGGGCGAGGGGCAGTCCCGCGGCGGCGGCGGCCAGGAGGAGCTTCTCGCGGTCGCTCTCGTCGTCGGCCGCGGTGCGTTTGGGGCGCCTGCGCAGCCATTGTGCGAGTTTGCTCTCCGTGCCGCGGTAGCGGCCGATGCCGTCGCCCATCTATCCCCTCACACCTCATGCTCGCCCGTTCGGCTCTTCCCATGGTCCCACCATCCTGGGCCTCGGGTGACCGGAGTGCGGAACCGGGGTGCTCGTCCGGGTCCCGGGCCGGGCTCAGGGCCTCGGGGCGAGGCCGCGCAGGGCCAGGTCGACGAGGGTGTCGGCGTAGGCGTGGGTGAGGGGCAGGGTGCGGTGGATCCAGCGGTGGTGGAGGGGGCCGACGAGCAGTTCGAGGGCGGTGCGGGGGTCGATGCCGGGGTCGACGTCGCCGGCGGCCTGGGCGGCCTCGATGCGGCGGGCGTAGTACTGGAGCTGGGGTTCGAGGAGCGCGGCGGTGAAACGGGCGCCGAGTTCGGGGTCGACGACGCCCTCGGCGGCGAGGGCGCGGGTGGGGCCGTCGACGGCGGGGTCGTTCAGCTCGTCGACGGTGGCGCGCAGGACGTGCTTGAGGTCGGCGGCGAGGTCGCCGGTGTCGGCGATCTCGCCGCCGGCGTCGCCGCCGAGGGCTTCGGCGGCGCGGGTCTGGAGGTCGAGGAAGGCGTCGAGGAGGACGGCCGCCTTGGAGGGCCACCAGCGGTAGATGGTCTGCTTGCCGACGCCGGCGCGGGCGGCGATGCCCTCGATGGTGGTCTTCGCGTAGCCGGTCTCGGTGACGAGGGCGAGGGCGGCGTCGAAGATGGCGCGGCGGGAGCGTTCGCTGCGGCGGGAGGCGTCGGGGGCCTTGGGCTCGGGCATGGGCCCAATCTAGCAGCAGGCGAGACGCCGCGTCTCGCCTGAGGGGGTGGGGTCCGAACCACCCGAACGGTCCACAGCGTGCGGGGCTCCGAAGGCGGACCATGGGGTCCACCGTTCCGCGGTTCTTCCGCCCACCCCGTCCGTGAGGAGCCCTCGTTGCGCCCCACTCCGCGCTCGTCCTCGCCCCGCCGTTACCTGATGTGCCCACCCGCGCACTTCACGGTGACGTACTCCATCAACCCCTGGATGGACCCCACGAAACCGGTCGACCTGCCGCTCGCCCTCGCCCAGTGGGAGGACCTGCGCGACCGCTATCTGGCGCTCGGCCACACCGTCGAGCTCCTCACCCCCGACCCGGCGCTGCCGGACATGGTCTTCGCGGCGAACGGCGCCACCGTCGTCGAGGGCCGGGTCCTCGGCGCGAGGTTCGCCCATGCCGAGCGCGCCGCCGAGGCCGAGGCGCACCTGGCCTGGTTCCGCGCGAACGGCTGGGCGCACGAGGACGTCCGGGCCCCGGAGCACGTGAACGAGGGCGAGGGCGACTTCGCCGTCACCGCCTCCTGGATCCTCGCCGGGCGCGGCTTCCGCTCCAGCCCGCTCTCCCACGACGAGGCGCAGGAGTTCTTCGGCCGCCCGGTGATCGGCCTGGAACTGGTGGACCCGCGCTACTACCACCTGGACACCGCTCTGTGCGTCCTGGACGACGCCCGCGACGAGGTCATGTACTACCCGGACGCGTTCTCGCCCGGGAGCCGCGCGGTCCTCGCCCGGCTCTTCCCCGACGCCCTGATCGCGACGGAGACGGACGCGGCGGCCCTCGGCCTGAACGCGGTGAGCGACGGGCGCCACGTCCTGCTCCCCCAGGCGGCGGTGGGCCTCTACGACCCCCTGCGCCGACGCGGCTTCGAACCGATCGGCATGGACCTGGGCGAACTCCTCAAGGGCGGCGGCAGCGTGAAGTGCTGCACCCAGGAGCTGCGGCCCTAGGGGGTGTCCGGAGCGTCACCCTGCGGCCAGGAGTCGCCCCAGTCGGCGTCGCGGGCCTGCTTGTACCGGGGCCCGTGGCGCTTGGTGACCGTCTCGCGGGCGAGTCCCCCGGGGCCGCACAGGTCGAGGAGGACCAGGCCCTTGCGGATCTGGGGCCGGCGGGTGACGCGGGAGACCGTCGGGGTCGCCGGCTCCCTGGTCGCCGCCACGTAGCTGTACTTCTCGTCCTCGTACGGCAGCGAGCCGCCCTTCACCTGCCGGTGCAGCGAGGAGCGGCTCACCCGGGCGGAGAAGTGGCACCAGTCCGTGCCCGGCTCGATCGGGCAGGCCCCGCTGTGCGGGCAGGGCGCGGCGACGGTGAACCCGGCGTCGATCAGCAGGGTGCGGGCGGCGATGATCCGCTCGTAGCCGTCGGGGGTGCCGGGCTCCACGATCACCACCGTCCGCGCGGCCCGTGCCGCCTCGGTGACGAGCGCCGCCCGGTCGGCCTCGGTCAGCTCCTTGAGGACGTACGAGACGGTGACGAGGTCCGTGTCCGCGAGCCGGAGCGCGCCGCCGATCCTGGCCGTGCGCCACTCGGCGTCCAGGGCCCCGGCCGCCAGTTCGCGGCCGAGCGCGAGGGCCGGTTCCGCCCAGTCGAGGACGGTCGTGCGGGGCGGCCTGTCCTCCCACGCCTCGGCGACGGCCCAGCTCGCCGCGCCCGTACCGCCGCCGACGTCGGTGTGGGTACGCGGCTCCCAGTCGGGCGCGGCCTCGCGCAGGGCGCCGAGGGCGCCGCGTACCGCTTCGAAGGTCGCCGGCATCCGGTACGCGGCGTACGCGGCGACGTCGGAGCGGTCGCGCAGCACGGGGACGTCCGTCGGGGTGGTCCCCCGGTAGGTGGCGATCAGCCGTTCGACGGCCTGGGCGGCCCGGTGGGGCGGCAGCCCGTCGAGGAGGCCGGCGAGGGCGGCGCGCAGGGAGTCGGCGGAGGGGGCGGAGGCGTTCACCGAGACAGTCTAGGCGGCCGGGTCGTGGGTCCCCGCTGCCGCCGGGGCCTGGACTGCCGCCGCTCCCGGGGCCGCCTGCCACGGGCGGCAGAGGCCCAGGAAGCAGGCGACGGCGAGGACGGCGCAGGTGAGCTGGACGACCGCCATGGGGACGGCGGTGTGTTCACCCGCGATGCCGACCAGCGGGGAGGCGACGGCGCCGATGAGGAACGACGTGGTGCCGAGGAGCGCGGAGGCCGATCCGGCGGCGTGCGGGGTGCGCATCAGGGCCTGGGCGTTGGTGTTCGGCATGGCGAGGCCCATCGCGGACATGAGGACGAACAGTCCGGCGGCGACGGGCACGAGCCCGACCTCGCCGAAGACGCCGCTGGTCATGAGGAGCAGCGCGAGCGCGGCGAGGAGGATGGTCCCGAGGCCCCAGCCGAGTGCCTTGTCGAGGCTGACGCGGCCGACGAGCAGCTTGCCGTTGATCTGGCCGACGGCGACGAGCCCGATCGAGTTGAGCCCGAAGAGCAGGCTGAAGGTCTGCGGGGAGGCGCCGTAGATCTCCTGGACGACGAACGGGGAGGCCGAGATGTACGCGAAGAGGGCCGCGAAGGCGAGGCCTCCGGTCAGCATGTAGCCGGCGAAGACCCGGTCGGCGAGGAGGCCCTTCATGGTCCGCAGGGCCTGGCCGACGCCACCCTCGTGCCGCCGTTCGGCGGGCAGCGTCTCACCGAGGAAGCGCCAGACGACGACGGTGAGGAGGACGCCGATCACGGTGAGGACGTGGAAGACGCCCCGCCAGTCGGTGATCCGCATGATCTGGCCGCCGATGAGGGGCGCGATGATCGGGGCGGCGCCGGAGATCAGCATGAGGGTGGAGAAGAAGCGGGCCATCTCCACGCCGTCGTAGAGGTCGCGGACGACGGCGCGGGCGATGACGATGCCGGCGGCGCCCGCGAGGCCCTGGAGCAGCCGGAAGCCGATGAGGAGTTCGACGGTGGGCGCGAGCGCGCAGACGGCGGTGGCGAGGACGTACACGACCATGCCGGCGAGCAGCGGGCGACGGCGCCCCCACTTGTCGCTCATGGGGCCGACGACGAGCTGGCCGAAGGCCATGCCGGCGAGGCAGGCGGTCAGGGTGAGCTGGATGGTGGCGGCGGGGGCGTTCAGGGCGCCGGTGACCTCCGGCAGCGCCGGCAGGTACATGTCCATGGAGAGCGGGGGAAGAGCGGTGAGCCCGCCCAGGACGAGGGTGACGAGCAGCCCGGCCCGTCGGGCCGCCTCGACCGGGATGGTTTGGATTATGTGCCCTTGTGTTGCCTTCTGGCCGCTCTCTGGCATCGACCGCTCCATTTCGTTGAAACCTTGCCTATGCTCTCAGCTCGACCGGCATGGTCGAGGCCTCTCAGGGATGGGTGGGGAACATGAGCGAGAAGGTGCGCTGGGGAATCCTGGCGACGGGCGGCATAGCGGAGCGGTTCACGACGGACCTGCTGACGCTCGACGGCGCGGAGGTCGTCGCCGTGGCCTCCCGGACGGAGGCGTCGGCGAAGGCCTTCGCCGACCGGTTCGGGATCCCGAGGGCGTACGGGGACTGGGCCGGGCTCTTCGCCGACGACGACGTCGACGTGGTGTACGTGGCGACTCCGCACCACGCCCACCGGGAGGCGGCCGGCCGCGCCCTGGAGGCGGGCAAGGCGGTCCTGTGCGAGAAGGCCCTCACGCTCAACGCGCGCGAGGCACAGGAGTTGGTCACGCTCGCCCGGGACCGTGGTCTCTTCTTCATGGAGGCCATGTGGATGTACTGCAACCCGCTCGTCCGGCGGCTCGTGGAGCTGGTCCGCGGCGGGGTGATCGGTGAGATCAGGACCGTACAGGCGGACTTCGGGCTCGTGGGCCCGTTCACGGCGGACCACCGGCTGCGGGACCCCGCGGTGGGCGGCGGGGCGCTGCTCGACCTGGGCGTGTACCCCGTGTCGTTCGCGCAGCTGCTCCTGGGCGAACCGGACAGCGTCCAGGCGCACGCGCTGCTCTCGCCGGAGGGCGTCGACCTGAACACCGGCATGCTCCTCGGCTGGTCGGACACGGGGGCTTCGGCGCTGCTGTCCTGCTCGCTCGTCGCGGACACCCCGCTGACCGCGTCCGTGACGGGCACGCTCGGCCGGATCGACCTGCCGCGCGGCTTCTTCTTCCCCGAGCGGTTCACCCTGCACCGGGACGGCCGTGAGCCGGAGGAGTTCGTGAACACGGACGACCCGCACTCCCTGCGCCACGAGGCGGCCGAGGTCATGCGCTGCCTGCGGGCGGGCGCGACCGAGTCCGCGCTCGTCCCCCTCGACGGCTCGCTCGCCGTGATGCGGACGCTCGACGCGGTACGGGACCGCATCGGCGTCCGCTATCCGCAGGAGGCACTGGTCACGCCGGTGTGAGACCCGGGTCGCCCGCCTCCGTCACGAAGGAGGCGGCCGTGGTGACGGGGGCGCCCGGGGTCGTCACGTACGGCACCGTACGGAAGTCGGCCCGGGCGGCCTCGGTCCCGAGGGCCACCGTCACGTAACCGCGCCGGCCGTTGAAGAACCGCAGGTGCGGGTTGGCCTGCATGAGCCGGTCGTAGTTGGCGGGCCGGTCGGCACCGTCCTTGCCGCTGGTGATCGAGGTGGCGACGATCTCGGTGCCGACCGTCCGGGAGGCCGGGTCGCGGAAGTCGGCCTTGAGGTCGAGGCCGTAGCCGACGTGGACGTCGCCGGTGAGCACCATCAGGTTCTCGACGCCGGCGGCCTCCGCGCCCGCGAGGAGCCGCCGCCGGGAGGCCGGATAGCCGTCCCAGGAGTCCATCGAGAGCTTGAAGTCGGCGGTGGGCCGGTCCCGGCGCTCGGCGAACACGACCTGCTGCGGCAGGACGTTCCAGCGGGCGCGGGAGGCCCCCCAGCCGTCGAGCAGCCACCGCTCCTGGGCCGCGCCCGTCATCGTCCGCGACGGGTTCTCGGACTCGGGCCCCGGGACCTGCCAGCCGTCCCCGTACGCCTGGTCGGAGCGGTACTGGCGGGTGTCGAGGATGTCGAACTGGGCGAGGCTCCCGAAGCGCAGCCGGCGGTAGAGCCGCATGTCGGGGCCCACGGGCCGCTGGGGCGCGCGCAGGGGCTGGTGCTCCCAGTAGGCACGGTAGGCGGCGGCGCGGCGGAGCAGGAACTCCTCGGGCGGGACGTCGTTCTCCGGGGTGCCGCCCGCGTAGTTGTTCTCGGTCTCGTGGTCGTCCCAGGTGACGACGAACGGGTGGGCGGCGTGCGCGGCCCGCAGGTCGGGGTCCGACTTGTAGAGGCCGTAGCGCAGCCGGTAGTCCTCCAGGGTGACCGTCTCGCGGTTGAAGACGGCCGGGAGGGTGCGGTCGGTGTAGGCGCGGGCGCCGCCGGTGGCGTTCACGGCGTACTCGTACAGGTAGTCGCCGAGGTGGAGGACGAGGTCGACGTCCTCCTCCGCGAGGTGGCGGTAAGCCGTGAAGTACCCGTCGTGGTAGGCCTGGCAGGAGACGGCGGCGAGTTTCAGCGCGGAGGTGCGGGCCCAGGGCGCGGGCGCGGTGCGGGTGCGTCCGACGGGGCTGGTCCAGCCGCCGGCGCGGAAGCGGTAGAAGAACTCGCGGTCGGCGTCGAGGTGGTCGACCTCGACGTGGACGGTGTGGCCGAACTCCGGGTGCGCGGTGGTCCGGCCGCGCCGCACGGTCCGGGTGAAGCGCTCGTCACGGGCGAGTTCCCACTGCACGGAGACCCGGGCGGCCGGCAGCCCGCCGCCCGGCTCGAAGGGGTGGGGGGCGAGCCGCGTCCAGAGCAGTACGGACCCGGGCAGGGGGTCGCCGGAGGCCACCCCCAGGGTGAACGGGTCCTCGGTGAGTCGTCGGCCGTCGAGCTCCGCGGCGGCCGCGGCGCCGGCCGCGGGCAGCTGGGTGGCGAAGGCGAGCGCGGCGGCGGCTCCGGTGACGGTGAGGAACCCGCGGCGCCCGAAGTGCCGTGCGGCGGCGCGTAGTTCGTCCGCGTGCTGGTGTAGGTGGTTCATGTGCCCCTCCCCGGAACGGATGCTGTCCGTCCGTCATTCGAGGGGGGCCCGACGACCTCACGTTGTCGGGTACAGAACATCCACGTGTCGGAACGATGAGTTCATGGGGCACACGTCTCGCGTACGCTGCGCGCCCATGAGCATCGCAGTGGTGACGGGAGCGGGGTCGGGCATCGGCCGGAGCGTGGCGCTGGCCCTCGCGGCGGCCGGCTGGTCGGTGGCCCTCGCGGGGCGCCGGGCGGAGGCCCTGGAGGAGACGGCGGCGGCCGCGCCTTCCGCCGAGGTGCTGTGCGTCCCGACGGACGTCACCTCCGCCGAGCAGGTCACGGCCCTCTTCGCCGCCGTACGGGACCGCTACGGCCGGGTCGACCTGCTCTTCAACAACGCCGGTACGTTCGCGGGCGGCGGCGTCCCCGTCGAGGACCTGGACCCGGCCACCTGGCGGGCGGTCGTCGACGTCAACCTGACGGGGTCGTTCCTCTGCGCCCAGGCCGCCTTCCGGACCATGAAGGACCAGGACCCGCAGGGCGGCCGGATCATCAACAACGGCTCGGTCTCCGCCCACGTACCGCGCCCGCACTCGATCGCGTACACGGCGACGAAGCACGCGATGACGGGCCTGACGAAGTCCCTGTCGCTCGACGGGCGCCCGTACCGGATCGCCTGCGGCCAGCTCGACATCGGCAACGCGGCGACCGAGATGACGGCCCGCATGCAGACCGGCATCCTCCAGGCCAACGGCGAACTGGCGGCGGAACCGGTGATGGACGCGGCGGACGTGGCGGCGACGGTGGTGCACATGGCGTCCCTGCCGCTGGAGGCGAACGTGCAGTTCGCGACGGTGATGGCGACGGGGATGCCGTACATCGGGAGGGGCTGACCCGCCCGGGGTCAGCCCCTCAGCCGGTCAGCTCCTCAGCCGCCAGTCCCTCAGCCGGTCAGGCCTGCCCGGTCTCGAAACGGGCGATCCTCCCGCCCTCGACGGTGAAGCGCCAGCGGGTCCGCATCTCGCCCCAGGTGTCGTTGCGGAAGCGGGCGACGAGATCACGCCCGTCACCCTTCTCGGACTCGATCTCCATGTGCCCGCGCGAGGAGAAGACCTCCTTCTCCGTCCACGCGGCCAGGTCGCGCTCGGACCCGTCGTCGGACATGGTCGCGCCGGGCGTGAGCGCCTCCCGGAAGGCCTCCTCGTCGTTGGCGTTGAGGGCCGTGACGAAGGCACGCACGGCGGGATCGGTGAGCTGATGCACGGGAATCGTCATGCCCCACCCGTACACCGGGCGGGCGCGCACCCTCGGCCGGGCGCGCGGAACTGTCACCTCCCTGACGACTTCTCAGCTCCACACAGCCTATGACCTGCGTGTTCACCGGCCCTGAAGACGGCCGCCCGGGGCATGGTCGGGTGACTCCCGCACCCAACCCAGGAGGAGCCATGCCGAACGACGGCAAGGTCGTCAAGCTGTACGTGAAGGGGGCCCCGGTCGGGGTCGAGGACGGAACGCTGGTCGGCTTCCTCGCCGAGCCCGACCGGGCCCGCGCGCCGGAGTGGCTGCTCACCCCGGAGGGCGAAGGGTTCCGTCTCACCGCGAAGGGCACGGAGGAGACCGTCGTGTCGGAGGGCACCGAACGCGCCCCCGTGGCGGTCCGTTCCGACGACTCCCCCGCCTCCGTCTGGCGCCTCCAGCGCGTGGACGGCGACGGCGCGACGACGATCACCTCGGCGGCCGATCTGCGGAGCGGCACGTACGCGATCGACCAGAACGGCCTGGCCCTCGGCCGTGACCTGTTCGAGGACCGGTCCTCGCTCCCCAAGCGCGTCTTCGTCCGTACGGACGACCGCGACCCGCAGTGGACGATCGAGGTCCTCGACTGACTCACGCCGACCGCGTCAGTCCAGACAGAACTCGTTGCCCTCGGGGTCGGCCATCACGAGGAATCCGGTGCTCATCGGGGGCTCGGGCTCGAAGCGGCGCAGCCGCTTCGCCCCCAGTCCCATAAGCCGGTCGCACTCGGCCTCCAGGGCCGCCATCCGCTCCTCCCCCTCCAGGCCGGGGGCGGCGCGGACGTCGAGGTGGACGCGGTTCTTGGCGACCTTGTCCTCGGGCACCTGCTGGAAGAACACCCGCGGACCGTTCCCGTCCGGGTCCTCGATGGCGGACCGCGTGTTGCGCTGGTCCTCCGGCACGCCGATCCGCGCGAGGAAGTCGTCCCAGGCGGCCAGCGGATCGGCGCCCTCGGGCAGGTCCACCCCGGGCGGCCCGGGGTGGACGTAACCCAGCGCGTCGCGCCAGAACGCCGACAGGGCCCGGGGGTCGTGGGCGTCGAAGGTGACCTGGAAGTGGCGGCTCATGGAACTGCTCCGTTCGTAGCGGGGTCACGCCTCCATGCGTCCACCGTGACACCCCGCACTGACAGCGGCCCCATGACGACCGGAAGCCAGGTGCCCGCCAGCACCGAAGCGGCCGCACCGGCCGGGCCCGGGACCGCGTCCGAAGAGCGCCGACGGCACGACCCCACCCGCTACGGATGCTTCCCCGTCGAGGGCAGACGAAAGGCCCCCGACCAGGCGCGAACCTGATCAGGGGCCCTTCCCTCACGTGGGCCGACAGACGAGTCGGGCTGTACGCCGGGTTCTGTGCCCCGGGACCTCGCGGTCGTCGGGGCGACGGCCATCCATCTAGGACCGGCGTTGCCGCCGGCCTCCTGCGGTCTACCCGCGGACTCGGGCGAGCAGCCCTCGAACATCCGCGCAGGGACACCGGAGTGTCCCCTCTTGACCTTGCTCCGGGTGGGGTTTACCTAGCCGCCTGAGTCACCTCAGGCGCTGGTGGTCTCTTACACCACCGTTTCACCCTTACCGAGGACCGAGGTCCCCGGCGGTCTGTTTTCTGTGGCACTGTCCCGCGGGTCACCCCGGGTGGCCGTTAGCCACCACCCTGCTCTGTGGAGCCCGGACGTTCCTCGGGGAGATCCGGGGATCCCCACGCGGCCGCCCGCCCGGCTCGTCTGCCGTGCCGACCATGCTACCCGGCGCGCGGAGACCGCTTGACCTTGTCGCAGCGTCAGGGTTTCTACTGGGCGCATGCGTATCGGCGAGATCGCCGCCCTCGTCGGGGTCACCCCTCGGGCCGTGCGGCACTACCACCAGTCGGGCCTGCTGCCCGAGCCCGTGCGGCGGGCCAACGGGTACCGGGAGTACGGCGTCCGGGACGCCGTACTGCTCGCCCGGATCCGACGGCTCACCGAGCTGGGCCTCGGGCTCGACGAGGTGCGGGACGTGCTCGCGGACGACGAGGGGCGGGGGCTCGTCGAGGTGCTGGAGGAGCTGGCGGAGGACCTGGCACGCCAGGAGGCGGTGATCCGGGCGCGCCGGGAGCGTCTCGCCCCGCTCCTCCACGAGGCAAGGGCCGGGCGGTTGCCCGCCGACGGGCCCGTGTCGCCGGAGCTCGCCGCGCTCCTCGCGGGTCTGGGCGAGCTGCCCGAGTCCCCCATGGCCGCGAAGGACCGGGAGCTCCTGGCACTGCTCGACGTCGTCGTGCCCGAGGAGGAGCGGGTCCGGCTGATGGGCCTGATGCGGGACACGGCGGAGCACGCGCGCGTGGTGTACCCGCTGCTCGACGCGCTCGCCGGGGCGGAACCGGACGACCCGCGGGTCGCGGAGGCCGCCCGGGTGCTCGCCGACTGCCTGCCGGACGAGCTGGGGGTGGACATCCCGGGCGCCGGGTCGGACGGCTTCCCCGACGGCTCCCTCGCCGACACCTTCTTCGCGGACCTCTCCCCGGCCCAGTCGGCGGCCGTCCGCCGGGCGCTCCGCCTCGTCAGGGACCGACGGGAGCAGAGCCGATGACGACCGGCCCCGACGGCGCCCGCCGCTCGGACGCCGGCCGGTCCGATGCCCTCCCCTTCCTGCCCGTGCGCCTTCTGCGTCTCACCGCCTGTGTGGCGCTCCCCGCCGAAGTCGTCCTCGCGGTCCTGCTCGTC
The DNA here is from genome assembly GCF_042716475.1 of Streptomyces sp. NPDC058671. Classification (NCBI taxonomy): domain Bacteria; kingdom Bacillati; phylum Actinomycetota; class Actinomycetes; order Kitasatosporales; family Streptomycetaceae; genus Streptomyces; species Streptomyces sp. NPDC058671. The sequence goes on from NZ_JBHXSA010000006.1 coordinate 111,417, forward strand.
GGCGGGGTGCGGATACCGGGGGCCGTGTGGGCCGTCGCCGAGCTCCTCGTCGTCATGCTCCTGCTCGCCGAGGGTCTCGCCTGTCTGCGGCTGCGGCGGCGCGGGCTCTCGCGGCGGGACGCCGTGGCCGAGCTGGTGCCCCGGCCCGTTCTGCGGATCATCGGGCACGAGCTGCGGATCATGACCAGCCTGGTGCGGTGGGCGGCGCGGCGGCCGCAGGGGGTGGACGGCGCGGACGCGGTCTTCCCGCACGCGCGTGACCAGGCGGCGCTGATGTACGGCTTCGCGTTCGTGTGCCTGGTCGAGACGGTCGGCATGTCGTACCTGCTCGCCGACTGGCCGCTGGTCCACGCGGTCGTCCTCGTCCTGGACGTGTACACCGTGCTGTTCGTCCTCGGGATGCACGCCGCCGCCGTGACCCGGCCGCACACCCTGACCGGGAACGTCCTGCGGCTGCGCCAGGCCGCGCACGTCGACGTCCGCGTCCCCGTCGACCGGATCGCGGCCGTACGCCAGGAGCTGCTGTTCACGCACGAGAAGGCCGAGGGCGAGCTGAACCTCGCCGTCGGTTCCCAGACCTCCGTGACGATCGAGCTGGTCGAGCCCGTCGACGCACCCCGGCTGCTCGGCGCGCCCCGGCCCGTACGGGTCCTGCGGGTGCACGCCGACGATCCGCGCGCCCTGCTCGCGCACCTCCGGGGGCTCACGCGGGAGCGAACAGCACCTTCGACGACCCCGGGTCCGCCTCCGTCAGTCTGACCCGCAGCCACTCCCCCAGCGGCAGCCGCGTCCCGCCCCCCTCGATCCGGGCGACGACCGCGGGGTCGTCCAGGTGGACGGTGCCGACGGACGGCTCGCGCTCCTTCACGTCGATCACGTACGCGTCGAAGACCTCCCCGACCCGGTCCCTCAGCAGGGCCGCCTCGACCACGTCGACGCTCTCGCGCTCGACGGCGTTGGCGCGGCGCGATCCCGCGGCCATCTCGTCGGGGAGGGCGGGCAGGGCGGCCCGTACCCACTCGGGCGGTTCGTCGCCCGCGACCGCCGCCACGCACAGTTCGCCCGCGTAGCGGTCGACGAGCCGCCGCAGCGGCGCGGTGCAGTGGGTGTACTCGTCGGCGACGGCGGCGTGCACGGCGGGGGTGGGGACGTGCCCGTCGGTGAAGACGGTGTACCCGGCACCGCGCAGCAGGGTCGTGCACTCCTGGAGGAAGGCGGCGTGGCGCGGGTTCGCGGGGTCGGCGGCGCGGACCACCTCCGCGTACGAGACGTGGTGCGGCCAGTCGACGCCCAGGGCCTGCGCGGAGCGGCGCAGGCGGGCGACGGCGCCGTCGGGGGCGGTGGGGAGGGTGCGCAGGATGCCGGTGCCCGCGGCGGTCATGAGGTCGGCGGCGGCCATGCCGGTGAGCAGGGAGATCTGGGCGTTCCAGCCGTCGGCGGGGAGCGGGGCCCGGTAGGCGAGGGAGTAGCCGCGGTGGTCGTGAGGGTGCGGTGGGTCGTGGGGACCCGGTGGGATGTGAGGGGCGGGTGGGGTGTGGGAGTGGGGTGGGATGTGCGGGTCGTTCGGGGCGCGGTGGTCGCGCGGGTCCTGCTCGACGATCTCCTGCTCGGGGACGTTGAGGGAGATGCCGCCGCGTTCGGCTTCGAGGGCCTCGCGGAGCCGGCCGATCTCGCGGAGGAGGGCCAGCGGTTCCTCGGCCGTACCGCCGTCGATCTGCCGCTGCACGCCCGCGTAGTCCAGTTTGGCGCGACTGCGGACGAGGGCGCGGCGGACGTCGGTGGCGACCCGGCGCCCTTCGGCGTCGAGGTCGATCCGCCACAGCAGGGCGGGGCGGGGTTCGCCGGGGAGGAGGCTGGCGGCGCCCTCGGACAGGACGGCGGGGTGGAGGGGAATCCTGCCGTCGGGGAAGTAGAGGGTGAGGACGCGCCGGTGGGCCTCGGCGTCGAGCGCGGAGCCGGGGGCGACGAAGGCGGCGACGTCGGCGATGGCGTAGTGGACGCGGTAGCCGCCGTCGGCCCGGCGGGTCAGGTGCATGGCCTGGTCGAGGTCGGTGGAGGTGGGCGGGTCGACGGTGAAGAGGGGCAGGTCGGTGGCGTCGAGCGCGGGAAGCCGGGGGGCCTTGGCGGCGGCCTCGGCCTCGGCGAGGACGGCGGGCGGGAAGTCCTCGGGGATCGCGAGCTCGGTACGGAGTGCGCGCAGGGCGGCCCGCAGCGGAGCCTCGGCTGCGCCGGTCACGTGAAGGTGGCGGCGGGGCATGGACCGAGCGTAGGGCGGGGTTCCGTGCGCGGCACCCTGAACGGCCGTACTGCGGGGAAGGGGACCGGCGCTTTGTAGTCTTGACGGCCGGGGCCGCACCCCCGATCCCGTACGGACGAAGGAGAACCACCGTGCTCGTGCTGTTGCCGCCCTCCGAGGGCAAGGCCTCCTCGGGGCGCGGGGCGCCGCTCAAGCCGGAGTCGCTGTCCCTGCCGGGGCTCGCCGAGGCACGGGCGGCGGTCCTGGACGAGCTGGTCGAGCTGTGCGCGGCCGACGAGGAGAAGGCGTGCGAGGTCCTCGGTCTGAGCGAGGGCCTGCGGGGTGAGGTCGCGAAGAACGTGGAGCTGCGGACGGCGGGCGCGCGTCCGGCGGGCGAGATCTACACGGGCGTCCTGTACGACGCGCTGGGTCTGGCGACCCTGGACGCGGCGGCCACGCGGCGGGCCGGGCGGTCGCTGCTCGTGTTCTCCGGGCTGTGGGGCGCGGTGCGGGTGACGGACCGGATCCCGTCGTACCGCTGCTCGATGGGGGTCAGGCTGCCGGGGATCGGCGCGCTGGGCGCGCACTGGCGCGGCGCGATGGCGTCCGTGCTCCCGGAGGCGGCCGGGACCGGTCTGGTCCTGGACCTGCGCTCGTCGGCGTACGCGTCGGCGTGGAAGCCGAAGGGGGAGGTGGCGGCGCGGACGGCGACCGTGCGGGTACTGCACGCGCCGACCCGGAAGGTGGTCAGCCACTTCAGCAAGGCGACGAAGGGGCGGATCGTGCGGAGCCTGCTGGAGGCGGGCGCGGCGCCGCGGTCGCCTGCGGAACTGGTGGTGGCGCTGCGGGACCTGGGGTACGTCGTGGAGGAGAGCGGGAAGGCGGGGGCGCTCGACGTCCTGGTGGACGAGATCCACTAGGAGTCGTTGCACTCTCCGCAACGATCGTTGCGGGTCATGCTCACCCTGGGCAGGATGAGGCCATGACGAGCGTGTTCGATCTTGCCCCGAGGACCCCCGTCGTCCCGGTCGTCGTGATCGAGGACGCCGCCGACGCCGTGCCCCTGGCCCGCGCCCTCGTGGCCGGCGGGCTGCCGCTGATCGAAGTCACCCTGCGTACCCCGGCCGCGCTCGACGCCGTCCGCGCGATCGCGGCCGAGGTGCCGGACGCGGTCGTCGGCGCGGGGACGGTCGTCTCGGCGGCCGGGGTCGCGGACGCGGTCGGCGCCGGTGCCCGGTTCCTCGTCAGCCCGGGGTGGACCGGGCGGCTGCTCGGCGCGATGCGGGAGTCGGGCGTGCCGTTCCTGCCGGGGGTGTCGACGGCCTCGGAGGTCGTGGCCCTGCTGGAACAGGGGGTGGACGCCATGAAGTTCTTCCCGGCCGCGGCGGCGGGTGGCGTCCCCTACCTGAGATCCCTCGCGGGACCGCTCCCCCGGGCCCGTTTCTGCCCGACCGGCGGCGTCTCCCTCGCCTCCGCTCCCGCCTACCTGTCCCTGCCGAACGTCGGCTGCGTCGGCGGTACGTGGATGGTGCCGCCCGCCGCCCTCGCGGCCCGCGACTGGGTGCGGGTCGAGTCCCTCGCCCGGGGGGCGGCGGCTCTGCGGTCCGGGCCGGCCCCGGCGTAGGGCGCGCGCCTCCGGCAGGCGGTCACTGCCAGGTCGCGGTGTCGGGGTCGATGCCGTGAGCGCGCGCGTCGGCGTCGACGAGGCGACGGAACCACGCGGCGAGGCCGACGCGGATCCCGTCGTAGTGGGCGGCGTACGCCGGATCGTCCTCGAACATGCGGCCGAGACAGACCTGCATCTGCCGGGTGAGGGGGAAGTACGCGGCGAAGAGGTCGCGGTGGCGCTCGACGAGTCCGTTCGCCTCCGGGCTGCCGGGTGCGACGCCGGCGTCCATCGCGTCCCCGAGGGCGCGGTCCAGGTCGGCCATGGCGTCGGCGACGGCCTGCCACTCCTCAGGACCGCGCGCGGCCGAGCGTTCGGCGTACTGCTGCCACTGCGCCGTGTGCCCGTAGCGCCGTCGGGCTTCGGCGGGCCACTCCGGGTTCCACCCGGGGCCGAGGATCGCGGCCTGCTGCTCGACGGTCAGCAGCAGACCGCGCTCGTGGGCGTCGATCATCCGGTCGAGGCCGGTGCCGAGCCGTTGGAGGCGCTCGATCCGTTCGTCGACCTGGGCGCGCTGGGCCCGCAGCGCGCCGGCCACGTCCGCGGTCGGGTCGTCCAGGACGGCCCGGATCCGGTCCAGGCCGAGACCGAGCTCCCGGTAGACGACGACGCGGTGGAGACGTTCCAGGTCACCGGCGGTGTAGAGCCGGTACCCGGCGGCCGTCCGCAGCGAGGGCCGCGCCAGGCCGATGTCGTCCCAGTGGTGCAGCGCGCGCACCGTCACGTCCAGATGCCTCGCCGCCTGGCCGACGGTCAGGCCGTCGCCGTCAGGGGCGTCGGACGGGGTTCTCACGGTCGCCGCGTCCGGCGCCCGGCGGGGTGATCCCGATGGCTTCAAGGTTCCGCGCCTCCTGGCCGGCCGGATCGAGGGGTTTCGCCGCGGTGAACACGACCCGCGCGTTCTCGGGAGTGATCACCGTCACGTCGCGGGTGTTCCAGGGAGTGTCCCGTGGACCGTCGACCGCGTGCGGGCGCAGCGTACGGCAGGCCTCGACGAGGGAGTCGACCTGGTCGAGCACGCACGCGAAGCTGACGCTCATCGCCGGGGGCTGCTCCGCGACGCTCTCCGCCCGGACGAGGAGGACGTCCTGGAACGCCCAGCGGCGCAGGTGCACGAGTGTGCCGGGGATGGTGAACAGCTCGAAGAAGCCGAGTCCTCGCACCCAGAAGTCCACCGACGCCGCCAGGTCACCGGTGGGGATCGTCACGAACGCGGGCATGCCGTAGATGCCGTGGAACGGCTCCGGCGCGGTGGCGTCCGGGCCGGGAGTGGGTACGGGGCTGATCTCGAACGCGTCGTAGTAGTCGCTCATGGGCCCACCCTCCGGCCTCACGCCACGTGAGGGTCAAGCCGGACGTCGCGGCCCGCCACGAGACGCCCTGGAAGCCCTAGAAGCCCAGGAGGCTCGTGTTGGCGAGCAGGGCGAGGACGAAGAGGGACGTCGGGACCAGGCCCGCCAGTCCGAGGGCCGCGCTGCGGACCAGGAAACCGCCGGTCGGGGGCGGCGCCGCGCGGCGCGGGTGCTCGGGGTCGTACAGGACCTCGGCCGTCCTGCGCACCTCGCCCCAGGCCCAGAGGGAGACCCGCGAGGGCACACGCGTGTGCTTCTCGCCGTCGACGGTCGTGTACGAGAAGTACGGGAACTCCCACAGCGAGAGGCCCTTCGACCAGATCTGGACGTGACCGTCGATCCGGGCGACGACGCCGATGCCCCGGCGGCGCAGGACCAGGAGGGCGTGGAAACGGCGGCCCACCCGCCAGAGGATCACCCCGCCGAAGAGGCCGAGGACGCCACCGACGATCAGGGACACGACGGCCGTCACGGCGCTCCGGGGGCCCACCGCGCCGACCACCGCCAGGGCCAGCGCGTAGGCGCCGAGCAGGGAGCCGGTCCGGACCGCGCGCCGGGCCGACTCGCCGAGGCCGCCGCCGCGCGCGCGTTGGGTCCGGTCAGGGCGACGGAGCCGCCGAGACCGTGCCGGGCGCCGGTGGGGTCGCCCGCGAGGACGACGCGTACCGCGCCGCCGCCCGTCTCCTCCACCGAGGCGATCGCCCGGACCGGCACCGTCCAGGTCGCGCCGTCCCGCACGATCCGCAGACGCTCGCCGTCGAACCTCGCGCGCGTGCCCCTCGCCGACAGCACCGTCTCCACAGCCCTACCCCCGCCCCCGTACGACGTCGGCGTGCATCATACGGTCACGGGGGCGAACGCGACCCCGAGATGGTCCGTCACCGGGCGGTAGCCGAGGCGCCGGTAGAGGGCGTTGCTCGTGGGGTTGCCCAGGTCCGTGAAGAGCAGGACCTGGCCGGCGCCGGAGTCCAGGGCGGCCCGGCCGACGGCGGCGGTCACTCCCGCCGCGTGGCCCCTGCCCCGGTCGGCGGGCGGGGTGTAGACGAGGTGGACGCGGGCCTGGCCCTCGATCGTGCGGGAGACCGCGGCCATCGAGACCGGTCGGTCGTCGGGGCTCTCCCAGAGCAGCAGGCGGCCCTCGGAGATCCGCTCGCCGACCGGGCCCGTGAAGTCCTGCTCGGGGTCCTCCCCGATGTCCCGGGCGAAGTCGCGCGCCCAGGCTGCGGCGAGCGGTACGTCCGCCGCGTCCGCGACACGGGCCCGGCCGGCGGGGGCGGGGTCCGGCGGGATCAGCCTCCCGAGCCGGAAGAGCCGCATCCGGACGGTGGGCCTCCAGGGGCGGCCCGAGGCCTCCGCGTACGCCTCGACGGCGGCCGTCTCACCGCGCAGCTCCGTCGGTTCCGTACCCGCCGGGAAGACGAGGGCGCGGGCCGCTTCGACGGGCATCGCCCCGAAGGCGGGCACGCGGGGCGGCGACTCGGCAAGCACCCCTGTGACCCGGCCGTCGGGCTCGGCCCACCAGCCGAGCCGGTCCGCCCGGTCCATGAGCGTCAGTACGGCGGTGTTACGCGCGGGATCGGCGGCGAGGTGCTCCGCCGCGGCGGTACGGAACGCGGCGGAGTCCTCGGTGAAGTGCCAGGTCATGACGGGATGGTGGTACGGGGTCGGGGCCCCGCGCCACCCTTTTGCCGCCGCGCCTGCGGGCGCTCAGGTCCTTCGGGCGCTCAGGTCCTCAGGTGCGAGGTGTCGTTGAGGAGCCGTACGGAGGCGTTGCCGTCCGCGTAGTAGGCCACGGCGGAGATCGACGCGGCCGACAGCTCCATCCGGAACAGCGACTCCGGCGGGGCGCCGAGCGCGAGCCGGACCAGGGTCTTGATCGGGGTGACGTGGGTGACGAGGAGCACGGTCCGGCCCGCGTGGGCGGCGGTCAGCCGGTCCCGGGCCGCGGCGACCCGGCGGGCCACGGCCGCGAAGCTCTCGCCGCCGCCGGTGGGCGCGGCCTTCGGGGAGGCGAGCCAGGCGTCGAGGTCCTCCGGGTGGCGCTCCCGGACCTCGCCGAAGGTCAGCCCCTCCCAGGCGCCGAAGTCGGTCTCGCGCAGGCCCTGTTCGATCCGGACGTCGAGCCCGAGGCGGGCGGCGACGGCGGCGGCGGTCTGCCGGCACCGGGTGAGCGGCGAGCTGACGATCTCCTGGATGGTGCCGCGCGCGGCGAGCGCCTCCGCGACGGCCTGGGCCTGCCGCAGCCCGGCCGCCGAGAGCTCGGGGTCGGTGCCGCCGCTCCCCGAGAACCGCTTCTCGGGCGTGAGCGCGGTCTCACCGTGCCGCAGCAGCACGAACGTGGCAGGCGCCCCCATGTCGGGCCCGGCGGACCAGCCCTGCCGGGGGGCGCCGGCCCGGGGCGAGACGGGCGGGGTGGCGGTGGTCCCGACGTTCGCGGGCGGTGTGGTGGTGATCCCGACCGAGGCAGCCGGGGCGGTACCGGCCGACGCGGTGGTCCCGGACGAGGCGGAAGTCCCGGCCGACGGGGTTGTCCCGGCCGAGGCCTCGGTCCCCACCGACGCGGTGGTCCCGGCCGAGGCGGAAGTCCCGACCGACGGGGTGGTCCCGACCGAGGCCGACAGGGTGCCGCCGGTCGGCGCGGTGCCGCTCACCGCAGCCGTCGCCAGCGCCGCCCTCGCTCGGGCCGCGCCCGCCGTCGCGTCGCCCGGTGGGCCCGACGGGGGCGGGGTGGCGGCGTTGCGGGCGGCGGAGGTGTCCAGGGCGGCCGTCGAGGCGGACGGCTCCCACCGGCGGCCCCGCTTGCCCGCGTCCATCGCCTCGTTCGCGAGCCGGTCCGCGTGCTTGTTGCGCTCGCGCGGGATCCACTCGTAGCGGACCCGGCCCGCCGGGAAGACCCGACCGGCCTCGGCGGCGAGCGGCTTCATGTCGGGGTGCTTGATCTTCCAGCGGCCGGACATCTGCTCGACGACCAGCTTGGAGTCCATGCGGACGTGGACGGTGGCGTCCGGGAACAGCTCCCTGGCCGCCTTGAGGCCCGCCACGAGGCCCTTGTACTCGGCGACGTTGTTCGTCGCCACGCCGATGTACTCGGCCGCCTCCGCGAGCGTCTCGCCCGTGGCGGGGTCCAGGACGACCGCCCCGTAGCCGGCGGGACCCGGGTTGCCCCGGGAGCCCCCGTCGGCCTCGACGATCAGCTCTCGCGAAGACGGAAGGGCGGACATTACAGGCCGGACTCCGAGGTGCGGATGAGAATGCGGCGGCAGTTCTCGCAACGGACGACCGCGTCACGCGCGGCGGCGCGGATCTCGTTGACCTCGGTGATGTTGAGCTCGATGTGGCAGCCCTCGCACTTGCGCTGGTACAGCCGGGCCGCGCCGACGCCGCCCTGCTGCTCGCGCAGCTTCTCGTACAGCTTGAGGAGGTCGGCCGGGACGGAGCCCGCGACGAGCTCGCGCTCCTTCGTCACGGAGGCGACCTCGGCGTCCAGCTCGCTCTCGGCGGCGTCGCGCCGGGCGGTGGCGTCCACGGTCTTGGCCTCGACGGCGGAGACCCGCTCGGTCAGCTCGGCCAGACGCTCCTGGACGGACTCGCGGCGCTCCATGACCTCGAGGACGATCTCCTCCAGGTCGCCCTGGCGCTTGGCGAGGGAGACGATCTCGCGCTGGAGGCTCTCCAGGTCCTTCGGGGAGGACACGGCGCCGGAGTCGAGGCGCTGCTGGTCGCGCGTGGCCCGCTGGCGGACCTGGTCGACGTCCTGCTCGGCCTTGGTCTGCTCACGGCCGCAGTCGCTCTCCTCGGTCTGCGCGGCGACGAGCAGGTCGCGCAGCTGGGTGAGGTCCTTGGTCAGCGACTCGATCTCGGCGTGCTCGGGCAGCGACCGGCGCTTGTGCTCGAGCTGCTGGAGGCGGACGTCCAGGCCCTGGACGTCGAGGAGGCGGATCTGGTCGGCGGGCGCGGCGTTCAGTTGGGGGCTCCAGGGGAGGTGTGGTGGGAGGACCAGGGGTCGGTGACCGTCTTCGAGACGTGCACGCGGAGGTCCCAGCCGTGGCGGTCGGAGATCTCGTCGAGCTGGGTGGCGGCCTGCTGGCACCAGGGCCATTCGGTGGCCCAGTGGGCGGCGTCGACGAGGCCGAGCGGTGACTGCTGGGTGGCCTCGGAGACGGGGTGGTGGCGCAGGTCGGCGGTGAGGAAGGCGTCGACGCCGGCGGCCCGTACGGCGTCGAAGAGGCTGTCGCCGGAGCCGCCGCTGACGGCGACGCGGCGCACGGTCATGCCGGGGTCGCCGGCCACCCGGATGCCCTGTGCGGTGGCGGGCAGCCGCTTCGCGGCACGCGCGGCGAACTCGGCGAGGGTCTCGGGGTGGTCGAGTTCGCAGATCCGGCCGAGGTTGTTCTCGGGTACGAGGGGGCCGGTGATCCGCAGGTCGAGGGCGCCCGCGAGGGCGTCGGAGACACCGGGGTCGGCGGTGTCGGCGTTGGTGTGGGCGACGTGGAGGGCGATGTCGTGCTTGATGAGGCCGTGCACGACCCGGCCCTTGAAGTGGCCGGCCGCCACCGTCGTCGTACCGCGCAGGTAGAGCGGGTGGTGGGTGACGATCAGGTCGGCGCCGAGGGCGATCGCCTCGTCGGCGATCTCCTGGACGGGGTCGACGGCGAAGAGCACGCGGGTGACCTGGGCGTCGGGGTCGCCGCAGACGGTGCCGACGGCGTCCCACGACTCGGCCCGCTCGGGTGGCCAGAGGGCGTCGAGCGCGGCGATGACTTCAGACAGGCGGGGCACGGGGGAAAGGCTACCTGGCTCACGCGCCCGGCCGTCGTGCCCGGTGGGCGGGGGGCGCCGTGCCGGAGCGGGCGCCGGTACGGGGTCGTACCGGCGGCGCCCGCGCCCCGTACCCGCTCCTACTTCTCGACGAGGTCGGCGCGCAGGTCGTCGAGGACGCTGTTCGCGGCCGTGACGCCGAGGCCGAGGTACCAGGTCTCGTCCGGGACGTCCTTGGCCTGGCCGGACTTGACCGCCTTGAGGTTCTTCCAGAGCGGGTTGGCCTGGGCGGTGTCCTTCTTGGTGGCCTTGGCGTCGCCGTACACGCCGGTGAAGATCCAGTCGGCGTCGGCCTCGTCGATCTTCTCGGGGCTGATCTCGGCGGCGAGGTCGTCGATCCGCTGGTTCGCGGGCCGGGGCAGGCCGATGTCCTCCAGGATGGTGCCGATGAAGGACGCCTTGGCGTAGAGGCGGATCTTGCCGGGGAGGTAGCGGACCATGGAGATGGTCGGCTTGTCCGGGCCGATGTCCGTGCCGAGCTGCCTGGCCTTGGTCTCGTACGCGGCGAGCTTCTCCTTCGCCTGGGCGGTCCGGTCGAGCGCGGCGGCGTTGAGGAGGTAGTTCTCCTTCCAGGTGAAGCCGGGGCGGAGGGAGAACACGGTCGGCGCGATCTTCGACAGTTCGTCGTACTTGTCGGCTGCGCGGAGCTGGCTGCCGAGGATCAGGTCGGGCTGGAGGTTGGCGATGGCCTCCAGGTTGAGGTTGTTGATGGTGCCGACGGACTTGGGGGCGCCCGCGTCCTTCTTGAGGTAGCCGGGGATGCCGTCGTCCCCCTCGGAGGGGGCGTAGCCGACGGGCTGGACGCCGAGGGAGACGACGTTGTCGAGTTCGCCGACGTTGAGGACGACGACCCGCTCGGGGGCGGACTTCAGCTCGGTCCTGCCGAGGGCGTGGGTCAGGGTGCGGGGGAACTGGCCGGCCTTCGCGTCCGTGCCCATGGCCGCCGTCCTGGCCGCCGCGTCGCCGAAGTCCTTGCCGCCGGTGGCGACGTCCTTCTTCTTGCCCGTGTCCTCCTTCGCGGCGGCGTCGGATCCTCCGTCGCCTCCTCCGCAGGCCGCGAGCGAGAGCGTGGCGGCGAGGGCGACGACGGCGGCGGTGCCGCGGCGGCGGAGGGACATGAGAAGGCTCCTGTACGGGTCCTGGCGGGGATACGGGCGCTACCGGGGCGGAGCCGCAGACTCCGTTTAGGTTCGCCTTACCTTACTCACCACGGGCAACTCCAGCACAGGCCCCCCTCGCCCCTCAGCCGAATCGCCACAGGGCCACCCTTATGTGTGAAGTGACCGGGCTCGTGTTGTTCGGCTGGGAGTGCGAAAACTAGCTTCGTGGCCGGAGGTGACGAGTCGATGACAGCGTGTGCCATCGAGACGACGGCCGAGGACGACGACCGCGAGGGGAACCGGGGCGGGGAGCGCCCCGGGAGCGGTGCCTGGCCGACCGGGTTCACGATCACGGCGAACGGCGCGTACGCCGCCAGGCTCGCGGGCGTCGGGGACGCCCTGTACGTGGAGCGGTGGACCCTCGACGGCCCGGAGCCGTACGCCGTGCCGCTCCCCCTCGACCAGCCGGAGGAGCCGGGCACCCAGCTGCTGCCCCTCGCGGACGGGCGGGTCCTCGTCGCCCGCCGCGTGGACGGGCGGCGGAACACGTTCTCGTTGCTCTACCCCACGGGCCCGGCGACCGGCGAGCTCCAGCTCGGCGCGGTCCAGGCGCCGGGCTCCGAGCACCTGGTGCTGCTGCCGCCCGCGCCGGACGGCATCTGCGCGTACGCGATGTGCGTCGGCCCCGACACGACCACGGTGTGGCTGGTCGCGGGTGGCGCGTTCGGCCCGGAGCAGGTGGCGGAGGTCAGGGGCCGCTGCTCGGGCGGGGTGTGGCTCGACCGTACGGGCCGGATGCTGGCGCTCGACCGGCAACTCGGGGACGGGCCGGTGAAGGCCGTCGCCGTCGACCTGGAGCGCGGCGGGGAGGTGACACCCCTGCTCCAGATCACCGAGGACAGTCACGACCGGCTGCTCCTCGCGGACCCGGACAGCGGGCTCCTCCTGATCCGTTCCGACGCGCCGTCGCCGGGGCACGACCGGCTCGGCTGGGGGGTGCTGGGGAGTCTGCTTCCGGTGCGGTTCCCGGAGTGCCTGCGGCTGGACGACGCTGCGGTGACGCCGTTCGCCGTGCAGCCGGGGCAGGTGCTGATGCCGGAGAGCTGCGGGGTGGCGCTGCGGATCGACGCGGCGGCCGGGAGCTGGGTCGGCATCTGGCGGCCCTCGGCCCGGCGGATGGGTCACGTGGCCGCGCCGGCGGGCTGGCTGGCCGGTGCGGGCCTGTGGACGGCCGGGGGCGTGCTGCGGCTGCCGTACGTGACGGCCGGGGCGCCGTGCGGGCTGGCGGACCTGGAGGCGCCGCCGGAACCGGAGCCGGTGCCCGGGCCGGTGACGGTCGCGGCGGTCGTGGAGGAGCCCCGGGTGTGCCGGCCGGTGCCGCTTCAGCAGGCACCCCTCACCGACCGCAGACCCGCTGGCTAGACTCTCGGGCTGCACAGCAGGACCGATGTCAACGGGGTGATTTCGACCATGTCGGAGAACAGCACGCACGGGCAGGAGCCGCTCGGTTCCGGCAAGCACCGCGGTGAGGCCGCGCCGACGGAGGACTCCGCGTCCTCCCCCCGCGGCCGCCACCGTCGCGAGCCCGACGGGCAGTGACCGGGGTGACCGCGCCGACCGCGCGGTAACGGCAGTCCAGCGAGCCGAAGGGCCCCGGGGTCACCCCCCGGGGCCCTTCGTCCAGAACGCGTTCTATGCCGGTGGTCCCCCTGTACAGCCGAGCCGATCGCGCTCGGGAACCCTCCTGACGTGACGTCAGAAGCGATGTCGGCGCGTCCGCGCGCGCGGGTCGCGGCCCCAGGCGGCAGGCTTGCCCCGGGACCGTCCCGCGGGCGGTCCGGGTCGCCGCGGAACCCCGTGGAGGCCCCCGCCCACACGACGGGAAGCCCACGGAATGATCAGGATCCTGCTCGCCGAGGACCCCGGGACGACACCGGGCGCGCTGGCGCTGCTGCTCGGGATGGAGCACGACTTCGAGGTCGTCGCGCGGGTCGGGCGCGGCGACGAGGTCGTGGACGCGGCGCTCGTCGGGCGCCCCGATGTGGCCCTGCTCGACGCCGAGCTGCCGGGGCGGTCGGGGTTCGACGCGGCCGGGGACCTGCGAGACGAGGTGCCGGACTGCCGGGTGCTGGTCCTCGCGACCTCCGGGCGGCCGGGGTATCCGCGGCGGGCGAGGGAGGCGGGGGCGGCCGGGCTCCTGGTCAAGGACGGGCGCGTGGAGGAGCTGGCGGAGGCGGTCCGGCAGGTGCTGCGCGGGGAGACGGTCTTCGATCCGGTGCTCACGGCGGCGGACCCGGACGCGGGCCGGGACTGACGGCCCGCGTCCGTACGGCGGCGGTCGCGGCGGCGGCATGGCCGGGGCCGGCCCGGGGCCCCGGCCGTGCGGCGGCGGCTACGGCACGGCCGCGGGTGGAGGAAGAGAGTCCTACAGGTCGCGTTCCGCGAGGGAGGCCGCGCGCTGAGCCTCGAAGTTCGTCGCGTACTGGCCGAAGACGGTCGTGTCCTCGTACTTGAGCAGCGTCTCGTCGTTCACCGTCAGCGCCATCCCCGTGTACGTGTGGCTGCCGGTGAAGACGATCTTCTTGTCGACCCCGTTGAGGTACGTGCCCTCGATCAGCAGGTACTTGGTGTGGGTGTCGGAGCCCCCGCGGCCGTCGTTGTCGAGCGCGTGCAGGATGATCCGGCCCTTCCCCGAGGTCGGCCTCGTCAGCCAGGTGGACACCTCGGACTGCGGCGTGCCGGTCGCCGCGTCCCAGTTCTCGAGGGAGCGGTACACGATCTCGACGTGACAGCCCTTCTCGGCGAGTTCCCACAGCTGCCTGGCCACCTCGGTGCGGGTGATGTGTCCCTGGGCGATGCGGATCCTCGTACGGCCGTCGGCGGTGCCGAAGCCCGGGGAGTTGCCGCCACAGGGGTTCGCGGTGCCGGCAGGGGCGACCGTCTTCAGGATGTTCACGACGACGTCGGTGCCGGACCGGGGGAAGAAGTAGACCTTGGCCTTGCCCGCCTGGGTGTCGTGGGCGTAGTCGGCGACCTGCGGCCTCTCCCCGACGGCCGCACCCGCCTGGTCGTCGAAGTAGCGGGTGTACGCGGTGAAGAGCTCCGTGTTGCCGACCACCGTCAGGGCGTCGTTCCACCAGGCGTCCGTGTCCTGCCCGGTGAGGTTGCCGGAGGACTGCACCACCACGTTGTCGACCGCGGTGTCGCCCTTGCCCTTCGTACGGGAGAACAGGAAGAACTTGTTGTGGTTGACGTTGGGGTACCAGCCGTCGGGGTCCGAGGCCGTGGTGCCCGGGTCCAGGGCGAGGCAGGCCTCGGACGTCTTGCAGGTGCGCACCCAGGACGGCGCGCTGCCGGGCTTCGCCAGCTCGGTGGCGAGGTAGGTGGCCGCGCCCGAGGTGCTGTCGCCGTCGAGGACCACCTGGACGGAGACGCCCCGCCGGTGGGCGGCGACCAGCCTCTCGGCCATGTACTGGGAGTGGAACAGGTAGAGGGAGATCCGGATGGACGAGTCCGCCTCGGCGCCGTCGACGAGACCCGTCAGGTGGAAGAGGATCCGTCCCGTGGCGGCCTTGTCGGTGCTGGACGGGTCGTTGAACGTCGCGCCGGTGGTCACGGCCACCACCGGCTCCGCGGACGCCGAGGGCGCGACCGTCAGGGCCGCGCCGACGGCGAGCGCGGTCACGGCGGTTCTGAACCTGCTCTTGATCATCATGAGGAGCATTGTCACCCGTTCCGTCACCCGCGCCGGGCCGCCTCCTTCGGCAGCCGGAGCAGCATCAGCGCGGCAGCCGTGACGAGGACGCAGGCCGAGACGCGGAAGGCCGTCGCGTAGCCCGGGACCAGGTACGACGGGTCCGGTGCGCCGAGGACGACGAGGGAGGGCGTGGCCGCCGCGGCGATGGTCGTCAGGGTGGCCAGGCCGAGCGCCCCGCCCATCGTGCGGGAGGTGTTGACGAGGCCCGAGACCAGACCCGCGTCACCCGGGGAGGCGCTGGAGGTGGCGAGCGTCGCGAGCGGGGTGGTCGCGAGGCCGATGCCGCCCATCATGAGGACGCCGGGACCCAGGATCGTGCCGAGGAAGGTGCCGTCGGCGGTCAGCGTCGACTGCCAGGCGAAGCCGGCGGCGCCGATGAGCGCGCCGATGACGGCGAGGTTCCTGGCCCCGACGACCGGCATCAGGTGCGGGGCGAGCTTGGAGCCGAGGAGGACGCTCAGGGAGCTGGGGACGAGCGCGAGACCGGCCTGGAGGGGGGTGTAACCGAGGACGTTCTGCGCGTACACCGTCATGAAGAACCACATGCCGAAGGAGCTCGAACCGCACAGCAGGATGGCCGCGTTGGCCGTCGACACGGCCCTGTTGCGGAAGATGCCCAGCGGCACGAGAGGCTCCCGGGTCCGGGACTCCACGAGGACGAAGACGGCGAGCAGGGACAGGCCGCCGAGCAGCGGCAGCAGGGTGGCGGGGGTGATCCAGCCCACCGCCTCGGTCTGCACGATGCCGTACGCGAGGGTGGCGAGGCCCGCCGTGACGAGGACGGCGCCCGGCAGGTCGAGGCGGCGGCCGCCCGCCGTGCGGCTCTCCCGCAGCCACAGGCCGGCGGCGACGAGGACCAGGATGCCGACGGGGACGTTGATGAGGAGGACCCAGCGCCAGGACAGCAGGTCGACGAGGAGCCACCGACGAAGCCGCCCGCCGCGCCGCCGGCCGCGCCGACCGCCGTCCAGGTCCCGATGGCCCGGGTGCGGGCGGCTCCCGCCGGGACGGCGCCCGTGATGAGGGTGAGGGTTGCCGGTGACAGGAGGGCGGCGCCGAGGCCCTGCGCGGCGCGGGCGCCGATCAGGTACTGGCCCTCGGGGGCGAGGCCTCCGACGACGGACGCCGCCGTGAAGAGCCCGAGGCCGAGCAGGAACATCGCCTTGCGCCCGTAGAGGTCGGCGGCCCGCCCGCCGAGCAGCATGAAACCGGCGAAGGCGATCGAGTAGGCGTTGAGCACCCACTGGAGTTCCAGGGTGGAGAGTCCCAGGTCGGCCTTGAGCGACGGCAGGGCCACGTTCATGACGGAGACGTCGAGGACGACGAGGAACTGCCCCGCGCAGGCCGCGAGGACGACCAGCCAGGGGCGGGCGGGGGCGGGTATGGAGGGGAGGGGGGCGGAGGCCGTGGCGGCCTTGCTTGCGGGGTCGTTCTGCGGCATGGCCGTCATGGTCGCAGACGCCCTCCACCCCGTACATACGCCGAGAGTCCTACGCCGCGGGCCCCGGTGACGGCCCGCAGCGGGGCGAGCGGCCGCGGTCGCTACGGGCTTCCGCGGGGCCGGGGTGCGAGGTCGCGGGGCCGGCGTCGACGATCACGACGACCCGGTGGGGGCCGTACGACCGGGCGGATCCTCGCGGCATGTGCGATTCCTGGCACTCCCGCGGCGGCTCCACCGGCGACGATCGCCGCATGAGCAATGATCCCCCGCCCTGACCACCGCTCTGGCTTCCTTCCACGCCCTGTGGAGCCCCCGCGTCGTCCCCCACGACGAGGTCCCGGCCCACATCGACGCGACGACGGCCACGCCCTGGACCTCTGACGGCCACCCGCGTCCCCGCACCCGTCAGGGCTGGACGGCCGTTGTCAGTGGTGCCTGCCACGATGCCCGTACCTCCGATCGACGACAGAGAGGGCGTTCGCGCCATGGGCACCTGGGACATCGGCCCCTTCGACAACGACACCGCCGCCGACTTCTCGTACAGGGTGGACAAGGCCCCGGCGGAGAAGAAGGCGGACGTGCTCCTCGCCGCGTTCGGCGAGGTGACCGGGACGGGGGGCGACTACCTGGACTCGGACCTTGCGGCGGAGGCGATCGCGTCGGCCGCGCTGGTCGCGGCGCAGTGCCCGGGCGGCGACCCGGTCACCACCGCGTACGGGCCGAAGGACCCCCTGCCCGAGCTCCCGGCCGGGCTCCGCCCGACGGCCGTCGCGGCCCTGGACCGCGTCCTCACCGAGCCGTCCGAACTCCTCGAACTGTGGGAGGAGGCACACGTCGAGGAGTGGAAGACGGGGGTACGGAGGCTGCGCGCGGTCCTCGCCGAGGCCTGACCCGGAAGGCCCGCCGGGGGCCGCCCGGCGGGGCTTCGGTCTCAGCGGGCCCTCGGGCCCGACACAGCCCGGTGCATCCAGGCCGATCCCCTCGTCGGGGGCGGGATATTCGTGGACGGGGAGACGGACGCGGAGCTGAGGAACCGTCATCGAACTCTTCGCGAAGGGGATCGACTGCGCGCCCCGGACCGGCTCTCGGCAGACCTGGTCGGCCAGGTCGTGCCCCTCGGCGACGGCGCCGGGCGGGGCCTGGGGAGACAGGTCGAACTCGGGATCGTTCATGCGCTTCTCGTTCCGCTCAGCCGGCGGGCGGGGCCGTCGCGTTGCGCGTCTGCTGGACCAGGACGGTGGTGGCGCGTTCCAGAAGCGCGCACAGTGCCGCGTACTCGGACGGGGCGAACGCGTCGGTGAGCGCGCTCTCCAGGATGACCACCTCCCGGTAGGCGCGGTCCAGCAGTTCCTGCCCCGCGTCGGTGAGGGTGGCGATCTGCACCTTGGCGTGCACCGGTGACGTCTCGCGGCCGATGAGCCCCTTGCCCTCCATGTTGGCCAGCACGCTGCTCATGCTCTGCTGGGTCACCCCGCAGGACCGGGCCAACTGGGCGCCGGACATGCCGCCTTCGCGCGCGAGGACCAACAGCACGGCGTACTGCGTCATGGTCAGCCCGTAGGTGCGCAGCACGGCCTCGTGGTGCGCCATCAGCGCCTGCTCCGACCGCCTGATCCGGGTGCAGAGGTCGTTCTCGATCGGGGCTTCCACCGCGTGCGCTCCCATTCCATTGACAGGTTCATGGGTTGACTCAGGAACCTTATATACCTACGGTCTCGACTGTAAGGATACTGAGTCAACACAAGGAGCTGTCACCATGAAGGCTGTCGTTCTCGACCCCGATGACCACTACCGCCTCACCGAACTCGACGAGCCCACCCCCGGCCCCGGCCAGGTGGCGATCCGCGTGGCCTACGCCGGGGTGCAGTGGGGCGACACCATGGTCAGGGACGGCCACTTCGCCGTACCGCGCCCCTTCGTCCCGGGGTTCGAGGCATCCGGGCACGTCGTCGCGGTCGGCGCGGGCGTCGATGCCCGCCGCATCGGTGAGGCCGTCACCGCGCTGACCACCTCCGGTGCCTACGCCGAGGTGGTCCTTGCCCCCGCCGCCCTCGCCCTCGGCACCGGCAGCCTGCCGCTGAGGACGGCGGCGGGGCTCGGGTGGGCCGCGCCGACCGCCTACGACCTGATCCACACCGCCGCGCGGGTGCGGCCCGGCGAAAGCGTGCTCATCCACGCCGCCGCCGGCTCGGTGGGCACGCTCGCCGCCCAGTTCGCCCGACTGGCCGGAGCCGGCCGGATCGTCGGCGTGGTCGGCACCGCCGACAGGGCCGCCTACGCCGCGCGGTTCGGGTACGACCGGCTCCTGCTCCGCGAGGAGTTCCCGGCCGCGCTCGGCGACGAGAAGCTGGACGTCGTCCTCGACCCGGTCGGCGGCCCGGCCCGCACCGCAGGTTTGGAGCGGCTGGCGGCACACGGCCGACTCGTGGCGTACGGCAACCTCGCCACGTACGCACCCGTCCTCGCCGACACCAACGACCTCCTCACGCACGGCACGTCACTGCTGACCTACAACAGCAACCTGCTCAGCCGGACCCATCCCGAACGGCTCGCCGACAGCGCCCGTCGCGCACTCGACCTCGTCGCCGACGGCGAGATCCGCACCGACATCACCGCCGAGTACGCGCTCGAAGACCTGGCCACGGCCGTGCAGCGCCTCGCCGAGGGCACGACCTGCGGAAAGAGCATCGTCCGCGTCGCCTGACCACAGGCGAGAACCCGACGGCCCGCCACCCTGGGCGGGTGCGCGGCCGACCACCCGTCAGCGGCCGCCGACAGGACGCCTCAGGGCCAGGACGACGCTCGTGACGGTCGCGGTGACAGCGGTGACCGCGAGGACGAGCAGCCCGGGATTGACCCACCACGGGACGACCTCCGTGCCCCGGCACACCAGACTGACGGGAAGCGCGCCGCTGGAGTCCGGATGGACCTTCATCCCCGCGTTGAACCAGCACGCGTCCTCAGGGAAGAGGAACGGCATGTACGAGAGGCCGTACAGGTGCAGCGCCCCGCCGGTGAGGTAGGCGAGGCCCGCGATCCAGGCCGCCTTCCGGGCCGCTGAGCGGCGAGGCCGGGACGGCCCCTCGCCCCTACGGGCCCGGACCAGGCCCACGAAGGTGATCCCCGCCCACGCCGGCAGGGCGAGGGCGAGGATCAGCATCCCTACGAGAGTCGCCACGGTCAGTGCCCTCAGCGGCCGACGCGCCCCTCGGCGGCGGCGGTGACGAAGGCCGTGAAGGCGGAGGGGGTGGCGAGGAAGGCGGGACCTTCGGGGTTCTTGGAGTCACGGACGGCGATGTGCGCGGTGAGGTCGGCGACCTGGATGCAGGCGCCGCCCGTGTCGCCGCTGTACGAGGACTTGCGCCAGGCGGCGGCGCCGAGCGGGGCGCACTCGATGCACTGGCCGCCGGTGTCACCGCTGTACGACGACTTACGCCAGCGCACGGCCGTCAGGTTCTGGTCGGTCCCCATAGTGTTCCTCCATGACGCCGGCAGTCAGTTCGGCCGATCGCTCCACCGAGAGGGCGGCGGCCTGAAGGTGATCGTAACGGAGCGAGCCCTCCCGGAAGGCGGCCGGATCGGCGGTCATATGGCCCTGGACGAAGTCCTCGGTGTAGACGAGGTCGGGGTCGTCCTCGAAGCGCAGCAGGTTGAACGAACCCATCAGCCCGGCATGCGCTCCGGCCTCGAACGGCAGGATCTGGATCTTCACCCACTCCCGCCCCTGCATCGCCAACAAATGGGCTAGTTGGGCTCGCATGACCGCGGGTCCGCCGATCTCCTGGCGGAGCACCGCCTCGCTGAGCACGACCCAGAGCAGCGGCGGCGTCTCGCGCTCCAGGATCCGCTGCCGCTCGATGCGGGCCGCGACCTTGGTGTCGAGGTCCCCGTCGGTCCGAGCGCCCAGGACGGCCCGCGCGTACGCCTCGGTCTGGAGGAGTCCGTCGATCAGTTGGGCCTGGAACGAGTAGAGGTACGCCGCCCGCGCCTCCATCTCCGCGTACGCCTGGAACCACGTCGGCAGCTGGCTCCGCAGAACCAATCCCACCAGGCGCGTGAACACCCCGCCCGTCATCAGGGCCGCATCCAGGCGTTCCGAGAACTCGCGCGTGGGGACCTTCCTGGCCGTCTCCACTTGGCCGATGAGGGACGCCGTACAGAAGAGGACCTTGCCCAATTGCGGCTGGTTGAGCCCCGCCTCCTCCCTCAGACGGCGGAGTTCCGACCCGTAGTAGTCCAGCGGCGAGGCGCTGGGATCCAGGCTGCGGATGTTGACCACGACGAGGTCACCCCCAAGCTCACGCGGTGAGGCGTTCGGTTCAGTTCGTAGCCGAGCGTAACGACCCGACCTCATTCTGGTGGCATGAACCACGTAACGGACCTCTATCCCGCGGAACTTGGGACCAGCTACCGGATGGGCTTCACCGTCGGTGAGCACTCGGCCGGTCACATGCGCCGCATCCTGCGCGTCTTCCTCGCGCGGTGGGATCTCGACCGCCTGTCCGACTCCGGGACGCTCGCGCTCACCGAGCTCGTCGCGAACGTCGTCCGGCACGTTCCGGAGCGGCGGTGCACCGTCCTGATCCTGCGGGAGCCGCACGGACTGCGGGTCGAGGTGGCGGACGCCGTCCCCGGGCCCGTGATCGCGAAGCTCGCCGGTCCGCTGGACGAGAGCGGGCGGGGGCTCGCCCTCGTGGAGGCGACGACGGACCGGTGGGGGGTGGAGGAGACCGCCGAGGGGAAGACGGTGTGGTTCGAGTGCGACGGCTAGGGGACGCGTAGGGCACGATGGGCGCCCGTACCCGCGTACCCGCCAGTAGGAGTCACCATGTCCGTGCCCGCGCCCGAGATCCTTGCCGCCTTCGAGGCCGCGAAGGGGTTCATGCCCGCCGGGGAGGGGCTCGCCCTGTACGAGGCGGCTGCCGGGGCGGCGAAGCTCGGGCTGCCGCTCCTGGAGGTCGGCACGTACTGCGGGCGCTCCACGATCCTGCTCGCGGACGCGGCCCGGCAGGCGGGGACGGTCGCGGTGACCGTCGACCACCACCGGGGCAGCGAGGAGCAGCAGCCGGGGTGGGAGTACCACGACGCGACGGTGGTCGACCCGGAGGTGGGGCTCATGGACACCCTGCCGACGTTCCGCCGGACGCTGCGCAAGGCGGGCCTCGAGGAGTACGTGATCGCCGTCGTCGGACGGTCGCCGCAGGTCGCGAAGGTGTGGGGCGGACAGCTCGGGCTCGTGTTCATCGACGGCGGGCACACCGACGAGCACGCGACCAACGACTACGAGGGCTGGGCCCCCAAGGTCGCTCCCGGGGGCCTGCTCGTCATCCACGACGTCTTCCCGGACCCGGAGGACGGCGGCCAGGCCCCGTACCGGATCTACCTCCGCGCCCTGGAGTCGGGCGACTTCGAGGAGGTCTCGGTCACCGACTCGCTGCGGGTGCTGCGCCGCCGCTGAGGGCACGGGACCCGGAGCGGCGGCGCGGGGCCGGACGGCGAGGTCAGTACAGCGACGTCACGTACAGGCAGTTGGTGTAGCTGTAGCCGGGCTCGATCTTCGTCCTGCTGGACTTGGTGTCACCGGCCGCGGACGTGCCGGTGGTGGCCCGCTTCTGGAGGAAGTGGTAGTCGCCGGCGGGCAGCAGCAGGGTCGCCTTCGGGTACTTCGACGCCGGCCCGGTGCACGCCTTGATCTTCGGCGAGATGGTGAGGAGCGGGGTCTTGTACTTCGTGCAGGTCGTGCACGCATCGAGGGTGATCTTGCCGGTCATCGGGCCCGTGTAGAGCAGCTCGACCTCACCGGGGCCGTCGTTGCTCACCACCATCACCATCCGGGCGCCTCCGGGGACGCCGACCGGGGGCAGCTTCCTGCCGGCCTCGGGCACCTCGTCGGCGATCTCGGCGGCGATGGCGATGGAACGGGCGTGCGCGGCTTGCGGGCTGCTCGGGTAGTCCTTGGCGTACTGGGTCATGGTCGTGCCCGCGTCGTCGAACTCCTTGCTCCTGAACTGGTGGGTCCCGCAGGCGAAGTCGCCCTTCTGGACCGCGCCGGCGGCCTCCTTCGAAGCACTGTCGACGGCCGGGTCCGTCATGTTGTCGAGTGAGGAGCGCAGCGCCCGCAGCTCGTCGGTGGTCTCGCAGGGGGCGGTGCCGGCGGTGAGGGCGGTCGTCCGGGTCTTGATCGCCGCCCGTACGGCCGGTTCGACCCGCGTCGCCTGGGGCGACTTCGGGAAGGTGTCGTAGAGCGCGTTGAGGCTCTCGCTCGCGGGCGGGTCCGCGGCCTCCACGCCGAGCGCGTCCGTCCCGCACCGGAAGAGGGACTCGGCGAGCGGCTCGTCGGCCTTGGCGGGCCGGGTACCGAGCAGCTCCTTGTCGACGGTGCCGGCGAGGCCGCGCAGGTGCTTGAGCGGCGCGACGGCGGCGCAGAACGCCTTCTTCGCGTACGGGCGGGACAGCGTCTCGTAGTACGTGTCGAGCCGCGCGGGGACCAGCTTCCCGGCCCGCGAACCCGCGTGCTCGGTGCCCAGGTCCTGGTAGTCGGCGAGCGCCTTGCGGTAGATCGGCTCGGCCTTGTCGAAGGGCAGGCCGTCTGCGGACGTCACGAGCCCGTCCGCCGCCGACAGGCGTTCGAGGAGGGCCTGCTCCTTCGCCTCGCCGCGGGCTGCGCCGTACGCGAGGGAGCCGCCGGCGGGCACGGCGAGCAGCACGAGGGCGAGCGGCAGCGCGAGGCGGCGGAAGGAGGCGCCGATCCGCAGGTTCGCGCGCAGCCCGCGCCTGGCCCCGTCGGCGGCGACGGCGAGCAGGAAGACGCCGTAGCCGGCGAGGAGCCCGAGGGGCACGCCGTCGACGTCGGCGGGGAGGGCGATGACCAGGAGGGCGGCGGTGGCGGCCCAGCAGAGGGCGGCGCCGATCCAGTGGCGCAGGAGGACGTAACCGAGGCCCAGGCAGGAGAGGTTGAGCAGTCCGACCATGGCGGCCTGCACGGGGTTGGCGTCACCGCGCGGCTGTGGAGGCGGAGGGCCGCCGTGACCGGGAGGCGGGCCGTAACCGGGGGGCGGGCCGTAACCGGGGGGTCCGTAGCCCGGCGGCGGGCCGTAACCGGGCGGAGCGCCGGGCGGCGGTACGGATCCGCCCCCGGTTCCGGCCTCGCCCCAGGGCGGCGGGGCGCCGAAGCCGGGCGTGGCCCCTGCGGGGGCGGGTGCCTCGCCGCCGTGCGGGGCGGAGGCCGCAGGGAGAGGCGGGGTGGATGCCGCGGACGGCGGCGCGGACGGCGGCGCGGACGGCACGCCGAAGGCGAGCGTGGGCGCACCGGCCACGGGAGCCGAGGGGGCTGCCGGGGCCGGGGACACGGCGGGGGCGGCGGGAGCCGCTGGCGTCGGAGCTGCGCCCGGGGCGTCAGGGGCCCGGGATACGGCCGGGGCCGCCGGGGCCGCTGCGGCCGTAGGCACGGCCGGGGCCGGGGATACGCCCGGGGCCGGAGGCGCCGCCGGGGCCGGAGGGGCCCACGGCGCTTCGGAAGCCCTCGGGTCCCCGCCGCCCCTCGAAGTCCCGCCCCGAGGTGTGTCGTTCGGCTCGGGGCGAGCGTCGCTCGGCGCGAGTCGCGCGTCGGCCGGCTCCGGGCGCGCGTCGCTCGGCTCGGGACGAACTGCGACCGGTTCGGGACGGGCGTCGGCCGGTTCCGGGCGCGCGTCGCTCGGCTCCGGGCGCACGCCGCTCGCCCCGGGACGAGCCACGGCCGGCTCCGGGCGCGCATCGCCCGGCTCGGGTCGTGCGCCGACCTGTTCGGGACGGGCGTCGGCCGGTTCGGGACGGGCGTCGGCCGGTTTCGGGCGTGCGTCTTTCGGTTCGGGACGGGCATCTTTCGGTTCGGGACGGGCGTCGTTCGGTTCTTCCCCCACCACGGTTCCCCCTCGTGGGCCCATGCGCGGTGGCACCCCACCGTCGCCTCTTTCTGTCTACCCTTCACCGTTCGCGCACACGCGTCCACCGTTCCGCCGAGCCGGTGACCAACCTGCGACGTAGGGCCTGCCGCGATTCGCCACCGGCAGGGCCTAAAGTCGCTGGGTGCCGTACGACCACCCGAACACCGCCCGCCGTGCCCTCGCCCTCGCTCTCGCCGCCCTGGGCTGCTGCGCCGTACTCGCCGGGTGCGCGGCCCCGCAGGTCTCGCCGCCGGCCGGGAAGCCCGGGGAGAGCGGGCAGTCCCCGGAGACACCGCGCGAGAGCGTGACGCCCTCCCGGACACCGCTCTCCTCCGCCCCGGGACCGAGCAGATCCCTCGCCGGGCGGACCATCGTCGTCGACCCCGGTCACAACCCCGGCAATTTCCGCCATTCCGCAGAGATCAACCAGAAGGTGAACATCGGGACGAACCGCAAGGAGTGCGACACCACCGGCACGTCCACGAACGCCGGATACACCGAGGCCTCCTTCACGCTCGACGTCTCCCACCGCCTTCGGGACCTCCTCACCGCCCAGGGCGCCACCGTCGTCCTCACCCAGGACGCCGACCGCCCATGGGGGCCGTGCATCGACGAGCGCGCCCGGATCGGGAACGAGGCCCGAGCCGACGCCGTCGTCTCCGTCCACGCGGACGGCTCCGCCGTCGGCCACCGGGGGTTCCATGTGATCCTGCCCGCACGCGTCCGCGAGGGTTCCGCCGACACGACGAGGATCGTCGGGCCCTCCCGCGAGCTCGGCGAGCGGATCGCGGACGGGTTCGCCCGCGCCACCCGAACGGCACCCTCCAACTACCTGGGCTCCGGTACGGGCTTGGACGTCCGTGGCGATCTGGGCGGACTCAATCTCTCAACCGTCCCCAAGGTCTTCGTCGAATGCGGCAATATGCGTGATCCGAAGGACGCACAGCTGCTCACGTCAGCGTCGTGGCGGCAGAAGGCGGCCCAGGGGATCGCGGACGGCATCGCCACCTACCTCAGGGGGTAGGACCGACGGGCGATAGATTCGCTCCGTACGATGGGGCCGCCCCCGTGCCCGGACCCCGAGCGCCACCCCGACGCGACGACCGACGACCGACGAAGGACTTCTCACGTGAATATCCGCTCCCTCACCCGAGGCGATGGCGTGCTGATCGGTGCAGCGGTGGTGCTGTTCATCGCCTCGTTCCTCTCCTACGCCAGCTGTGACGGCCCCGAGCAGCTCTGCGAGCAGGTCGACCTCCCGAACGCGTGGGAGGCCTCGCCCCTCGGCTGGGGCGCCTTCTTCCTCGGCATCGTCGGCGTCGCGCTCGTCGTCCTCTCCCGCGCCCTGCCGCAGCAGCGCAAGGTGGCCGGGCTGGAGCTGGGTCAGGTCGGCACGGCGTTCACCATCGCCTCCGCATGGACCCTGCTCATGTGGATCTTCGAGTCGAACAACGCCGGCGCGGGCCTGATCCTCGGCCTGATCGCCGCCCTGATCGCGGCCGCCGCCGCCGTCGCCGGTCCGCTGGTCCCCGCCCTCAAGGCCCCGCTCGTCGGCGCGCCGCGTCCGCAGACCCCGCAGCCGTACGGCATGCAGCCGGGCCAGCCCGGCCCGCAGGGCGTCCCCGGCGGCGGCTACGGCTACCCGGGCGCGCAGCACCCGCAGTACGGCGGCCAGCAGGACCCCTCGCAGGGTGCGGGCCAGCAGTTCGGCGGGCAGGCCGGCGCCCCGCAGCCGCACACCCCGCACCAGCCGGAGCCGCAGGCACAGGCGCAGGCCCCGGCCCCGCAGGCGCAGCCCGCCTCGGACTTCTCGCCGTTCTGGTTCGCCGTGCCGGTCGCCCGCCCGCTGTACGCGGAGGACGGCTCCCAGGCGCCGATCGCCGAACTGGCTCCGGGTACCTGGTACCTGGCGGTCGAGCAGCGCGGTCCCGCCCTGGTGGCGCAGACGCAGGACGGCCGCCGGGGTGTCCTCCAGGACACGACGGGCATCCAGCGCGGCTAGTACCGCACGGCACCCCGTACGTACCGACGGCCCCTCGTCCGGATTCCTTCCGGACGAGGGGCCGTTGCCGTACAGTCCCGATGTCTAGCCGCCCAGTTGCGAGGTGGTGGGCACCTTGTCGACGACCTCGGCGCCGGCGCTCTTCCCCGCGTCCTTGACGCTGTTGATGATGTTCTCGAAGGCGCCGACGTCCGCGTCGCCCGCCTCGCCCTTGCGCAGCTTCGTGCCAAGGTCCTTCAGCGAGTCGATCCCCGCCGAGAGCGGCGCGACCGCTTGGGAGAGCAGCGGGTCGCCCTTGGCGTTGTTCACCGCCGCCTTCAGCCGGTTGTACGTGAACGCGCCCGCGAGGCCCGCCTTCACCAGCGCGAAGGTCCGCCCGTCCGCGCCCTTCGTGAACTTGCCCGCCCGGTACGGCTTCACGATCCACTGGTACGTGGCGCCCGCGGCGAGACCGGCGTTGGCCACGAACCGGGTCTTGGCCAGCTTCTGCTGCTCGAACGTGCTCGTACCCGACGGGGTCGCGGCCCCGCTCGCGCTCTGCCCGTCGTCACCACCGCAGGCGGCGGTGGTCAGGAGCAGGGTGCAGGACAGCAGCAGTGCCACGACTCCACGCGAAACACCTCTGGGCACGACGGAACCTCCCTGGGACGATGGCGCCAGCCTCACCCCGGTCCGGCCCAGCCGCCACCGGGACGACTCCGTACGGGTTTCGAAGCGCGACCCACGGCAACCCGAGGGGTATGACTTCCGGACGGAGCAACACGCAAGCGGCGAGAGTGATCAGCGTCCTGGCCGATGTCATGGCCGCGATCATCATTCTCTGGATCCTGATGTACCTGCTGGGCGCCAACCGGGGCAACGACCTGGTGGAGTTCGTCCAGAGCGCCGCCCGCTGGCTGGCGGGCTGGTCGCACGACCTGTTCACCTTCGACGAGGGGTGGGCGCGGGTGGTGGCGGGCTACGGTCTGGCCGCCGTCGTCTACCTCGTCATCGGACACGCGGTGGCGGGGCGCCTGACGCGCCGCCACTGAGGGCCCGCCCGGCCCCCGGGTTCACCCGCAGCAGTCCGGTTCGAGGCCCCTCGGCAGTCGCTCGCCGCCGAACACCGCCCCGGTCGCCTCGTCGCCGCCCAGCGCCGCCACGGCGAGGAGCAGCGAACCGGCGGTCCACGCGGTGAGCTCCTCGGGCCAGACGGCCCGGTCGCCCTCGAAGACGTAACCGGTCCAGTACATGCCGTTCTCGGCGCGCAGGTGCCGGATGGACTGGAGGATCTCCAGGGCCCGGTCGGACTCGCCCGTCGCCCAGAGGGCGAGGGCGAGTTCGCAGCTCTCGCCGCCGGTGACCCACGGGTTGGGCAGGACGCAGCGCACGCCGAGCCCGGGGACGACGAAGGCGTCCCAGCCGGCGTCGATACGGGTCTGCGCCTCGGGGCCCGTGACCGCGCCGCCGAGGACCGGGTAGTACCAGTCCATCGAGTAGCGGGACTTGTCGAGGAAACGCTCGGGGTGCCGGCGGATGGCGTGGCCGAGGGCACCGGCCGCCAGCTCCCAGTCGGGCTGCGGCTCCTCGCGGGCCTCGGCGATGGCGAGGGCGCAGCGGAGCGCCTGGTGGATCGACGAACTGCCGGTCAGGAGCGCGTCATCGACGGGGGTGCCGTCGGCCTCGCGCTTCCAGCCGATCTGGCCGCCGGGCTGCTGGAGTCCGAGGACGAACTCGACGGCCGCGTAGACCACGGGCCACATCCGGTCGAGGAAGGCGTCGTCGCCGGTCGACAGGTGGTGGTGCCAGACGCCGACGGCGATGTACGCGACGAAGTTGGTCTCCCGGGCCCGGTCGGTGACCTGGTCGGGCTCGCCGTCGTGGTAGGCCGCGTACCAGGAGCCGTCGCTGTTCTGGTGCCGGGCGAGCCACTCGTAGGCGCGGGCTGCGGCAACGTGCTCGCCGGCCGCGTCCAGGGCCATGGCGGCCTCGGTGTGGTCCCACGGGTCCAGGTGGTGGCCCCGGAACCACGGTATGGCGCCGTCCTCGCGCTGCACCGCCAGAATCCCGGCGACGGTCTCGGCGGCCTCTTCGACGGTGAGGACGCCGGGCAGGACGAGGTGTTCCGCGATCCGCTCGGGGGACGTCACTTGGCCGCGTCCACGGCGTCGGCCTCCGGGCGGGGGTTCCCGCCGCGAAGCGAGGGGGAGTGCGGCTTGGTCGCGTACGCCACGAAGCTCTTGCCGACGACCGGGTTGAGCAGCTGCTCGGCGATCCGCGTCAGGGCGGGCTTCTTCATGATGTCCCAGACCAGGAGCTTGTGGTAGGCGCGGACGGGCAGCGCCTTGTCGTTGTCGACGCCGAAGGCGCACTTCAGCCACCAGTACGGCGAGTGCAGCGCGTGCGCGTGGTGGGTGCCGTACGGCTTGAGTCCGGCCTCCCGGATCCTACCGAGGAGTTCGTCGGCCTTGTAGATGCGGATGTGGCCGCCCTCGACCTCGTGGTACGCGTCGGAGAGCGCCCAGCAGACCTTCTCGGGGCCGTAGCGGGGCACGGTGATCGCGATGCGGCCGCCCGGCTTGAGGACGCGGACCATCTCGGCGAGGACGCCCTTGTCGTCCGGGATGTGCTCCATGACCTCGGAGATGATGACGACGTCGAAGGACTCGTCGGGGAAGGGCAGGTTGAGCGCGTCGCCCTCCATCGCGGTGGCGGTCGCACCCGCCGGGGCCTCCCCGGCCTCCTTCATCGCCGCGAACCACCTGGCGACCTCGCGGATCTCCTCGCCGTTCTGGTCGAGGGCCACGACCTGCGCACCGCGCCGGTAGCACTCGAAGGCATGCCGCCCCGCCCCGCAGCCCAGATCGAGCACACGGTCGCCGGGGGCGAGCGGGAAGCGGGTGAAGTCGACGGTCAGCACGGAGTCGTCCTGCTTTCGCGGTTTGAGGATGGTTGTGGGCAGGCGCCGCCGCCGGACTGTGGGCAGGTGTTCCGCAGGGCGATGGGGGTCCCCCCTGCCCGGGCGAAGCCGAGAGCTCGGGGGAAGGCGGGCACGACCCGACCGGCGGGCCGCGCCCGGCGACAACGGCGAGGTGCCACCGGCGCACCCATGCGACAACGGCGAGGTGTCACCGGCGCACCCCGGCGCCTTGGCGGGCGATCGCCTCCCGGTACAGGTCCGCGGTCCCCTGCGCCGCCCGCGCCCAGGTGAACCGCTCCAGCACCCGCGCACGACCCGCCACGCCGAGCCGCCCCCGCAGCTCCGCGTCCCCCAGGACCCGTCCCAGCGCGCCCGCCAACGCCCCCGCGTCCCCCGGCGGCACCGCGAGGCACGTCTCCCCGTCGGCCCCGGCGACCTCCGGGATCGCGCCGCCCGTCGTCGCGACGAGCGCCGTCCCCGTGGCCATCGCCTCCGCGGCGGGCAGCGAGAACCCTTCGTACAGCGAGGGCACGCAGGAGACCTGCGCGGAGCGCACCAGGTCGACGAGCTCGGCGTCGCTGATGCCCTTGACGAACTCGACGGCCCCGTCGAGCCCGTACCGCTCGATGGCCTGGGCGACGGGCCCGTCCTCGGCGCGCCTGCCGACGACGACGAGGTGCGCGTCCGGGTTCTCGGTGCGGAGCTTGGCGAGCGCCTCGATCAGATGGACCAGGCCCTTGAGGGGGACGTCGGCGCTGGACGTGGTGACGATCCGGCCGGGGACCTCGGCGACAGAGGGGTCCGGGGACCACAGGTCGGTGTCGGCGCCGATGTGGACGACCTCGACGCGGTCCTCGCGTACGCCGAGGTGGTCGACGATCTCCTGCCGGGAGGTGCCGGAGACGGTGAGGACGGACGGCAGGCGACGGGCGACGCGCTTCTGCATGCCGGTGAAGGCGTACCAGCGGCGGACGGAGGCGCGGCGCTTCCAGTCGGCGGCGGCGTCGAGTTCGAGCTGCCGGTCGACGGTGATGGGGTGGTGGATGGTGGTGACGAGCGGGGCGCCGATCGCGCGCGGGCCGCCGAGGAGCCCGTACCCGAGGGTCTGGTTGTCGTGGACGACGTCGAAGTCGCCGCGCCGGGCGGCGAGCGTGCGCCGGGCCCGCAGGGAGAAGGTGAGCGGCTCGGGGAAGCCGCCGGTCCACATGGTGGCGACTTCCAGGGCGTCGATCCAGTCCCGGTACTCCGCGCGCTTCGGGGTGCGGAACGGGTCCGGCGAGCGGTAGAGGTCGAGGCTGGCGATCTCGGTGAGCGGGACGCCCTCGTCGAGCGTGGGGTACGGCTGGGAGCCGAAGACCTCGACGTGGTGGCCGAGTCGGGCGAGTTCGCGGGAGAGGTGCCGGACGTAGACGCCCTGTCCGCCGCAGAAGGGATTCCCCTTGTAGGTGAGGAGAGCGATCCGCAGCGGAGTGTCACCGGTCGCGGTGACGCCCTGGCGGGGGCCTGCCTCTATGGCCTCAGCGGTCATGCGCGACCCCCTTCGAGCGTGCGTTTCGCCGGAGCGTAACCGCTCGCGCTAATCTAGAACAAGTTACAGACTTGAACGGTCGCCTGATCGTTCGCCCGGCTTTCCCGGCCTTCTCGCTCCGCCGAGGCGGCCGACGGGGAGGGAGCCGGGCGTGAGTCAGGGAGGACAGCATCTACCGGCAGGTAGCTCCGCGGTGAGATCCGGAGCAGGTGATTCACACCACGACGCCCGCACCGCCATACTGACGCTCCCCACCGCACCGAACGGGACCTCATGACCGCAGACGCCAGAGCGGACCACAGACCCGCGTCGCCGCCCCTCACGGAACGTCAGGAGGCGCGCCGCCGCCGCATCCTGAACGCCAGCGCCCAGCTCGCGGCGCGGGGCGGCTTCGACGCCGTGCAGATGCGGGAGGTCGCCGAGGCGGCCGGGGTGGCCCTGGGGACGCTGTACCGCTACTTCCCGTCCAAGATCCATCTGCTGGTCGCGACGATGCAGGACCAGCTACAGCACCTGCACACCACGCTGCGGAAGCGGCCGCCGGCGGGCACCGACCCGGCGGAACGGGTCGCGGAGACCCTGATGCGCGCCTTCCGCGCGCTCCAGCGCGAGCCGCAGCTCGCCGACGCGATGGTGCGGGCGCTGACCTTCGCGGACCGCGGCGTGAACCCCGAGGTCGACACGGTCTCGCGGCTGACGACGGCGATCATCCTGGACGCGATGGGGGCGGAGCACCCCACCCCGTCGCAGCTGTCGGCGGTCCGGGTCATCGAGCACACCTGGCACTCGGCACTGATCACCTGGCTGTCCGGGCGCGCCTCGATCGCCCAGGTGAAGATCGACATCGAGACGGTCTGCCGGCTGATCGACCTGACGGCTCCCGCGGCGGCGGAGACCGCGCGGCGCTGACGACTCCGGCCGCGCGTGAGGCCCCCCCCGGCCCCCGCGGTCCGCGCTGACGACTCCGGTCGCGCGCGAGGCCCCCGGGCCCCCTCGGTGTTCTCGCGGGGTACGTGTGAGGCACCTCCCACCCCCGGGGCGCCGCGCCTACGGGCCGGTAGAGTGGGGTCACGTCGTCATCATGCCCGTACGGGGGGAAGCCGGTGCGAATCCGGCACTGACCCCGCAACCGTATGCCGCTCCCCACGAGCGGCGAGTCGGAATGCCCCGTCCGGGACGTGACCGCCGGCACCGTCGAGGAATACGGAGCCGGAGCCTGGTGCCCCTGTGGCGTGCCGGTGCCCGGCCGCAGGAGAGGGCCCCATGAACACCGTCCGCCGCGGCGCCGCCGCGCTCGCCGCCGCCGCAGTCCTGCTCGGATCGGGAGCAGCCGGAGCAGCGACCGCCGCCCCCTCGCCCTCACCCTCGGCCGTCACGATCCCGCCCGGCCTGTACGGCACGAAGGACCCAACGTACGACGGTGTCTGGCGCCAGTCGCTCGCCTTCCTCGCCCAGCGCTCCACCGGCTACCAGCCCGCCGACCGGTCCGTGGACTGGCTCCTGGGCCAGCAGTGCGCGGACGGTTCCTTCACTTCGTACCGCGCGGACGTCACCAGGGCCTGCGACGCGAAGACGATGCGGGACACCAACGCCACCGCCGTCGCCGTGCAGGCGCTCCACGCCGTCCGCCGCCAGGCCACCGACCCGCAGAAGATCGACCTGGCCGTGAAGAACGCGTCCGAGTGGCTGCGCACCGTGCAGAACGAGGACGGCGGCTGGGGGTACGGCGCCGGCGGCGCGAGCGACGCCAACTCCACCTCGATCGTCGTCGGCGCGATCGCCGCGACCGGGGCGAAGCCCGGCTCGTTCACCTCCGCCGAGGGCCGTACGCCCTACGACGCGCTCCTCTCCTTCGCGCTGCCCTGCTCGGACAAGGCCGGTGCGGGCGCCTTCGCGTACCAGCCGGACAAGACCGGCAAGCTGCTCGCGAACGCCGACGCCACCGCGGCCGCCACCCTCGCCGGGCTCGGCAAGAGCATCGTCGCCACCAAGGCGTCCCCGGCTCAGCCGCCGGTCTGCAACGACCTGTCGAAGCCGACGGTCGAGCGGGCCGCGCTCAACGGCGCCTCCTACCTGGCGAAGGCCCTCGCGAAGACCGGCCACCTGACCCTGCCGCCGATGCCGGGCGCCACCGACACGACCGCGCAGCCCGACATCGGCAACACCGCCGACGCCGTCGTCGCCCTCGCCGCGTCCGGCGCCGCGATGGAGGCGAAGCCCGCCCTGGAGTGGCTGGAGAAGAACTCCGCCGCCTGGGCGAAGGACGGCGGACCGGCCGCGTACGCGCAGCTGATCCTGGCCGCCCGCGCGACGGACACCGACCCGCGCGAGTTCGGCGCCGTGGACCTGGTGGAGCAGCTCAACGCCACCGGCCCCGCGCCCGAGACCCCCGACACCTCGGCCTCCTCCACCACGAGCGACGACGAGGGCCGCGGCTTCGACGTCTGGTGGATCATCGGCATCGGCATGGTCGTCGGCGTCGGCATCGGCTTCCTCGTCAGCGGCCGCAAGAAGTGAGAACCACCAGCGCGGCGGCCGCCCGGATCACGGCCGCCGCGGCCGGGGCGCTGCTCACCCTGACCGCGGTCGCGGCGGCTCCGGCGCAGGCGGCCGGCTACCGCTACTGGTCGTTCTGGGAGAGCGACGGCGGCACACCGTGGGCGTACGCCACGCAGGGCCCCGCGACCGCCCGCCCCGCCGACGGGGACGCGATCGGCTTCCGCTTCGCGGTCAGCGACGGCACGGACGACACCTCCCTGCCCTCCGCCGCCCCCGGCTTCGCGACGATCTGCGGGAGCGTGGAGAGGAAGGACGGCACCAAGCGGATCGCGGTCGTCGTCGACTTCGGCGGCCCGGCGGACGCGCCGCCCGCCGAGGCCCCGCCCCAGAAGCGGGTCGAGGTCGGCTGCGCGCGGGTCCGCGAGGAGGCGACGGGCGCGGAGGCGCTCGCCGCGGTGGTGAAGCCGCTGCGCTACGACAGCGCGGCCATGCTGTGCGGGATCGCCGGCTACCCGGCGCGGGGCTGCGGCGAACAGGTCGCGGAGCGGGCCCCGGGGTCGGCGCCGGCGACGGCCGCGGCGAATCCGAGCGCCGGGGAAACGGGTGGCGGCGGTCCGTCCTTCGGCGTGCTCGCGGGCGGAGCGGGCGTCCTGGCCCTGGGCGGGGCGGCGATCTGGAAGGCCCGCCGCCGCGGATGAGTGCGGTCCGTGGCCTCAGCGTGTTCACGGCCCCCGAGGCGAGCCGGTCCAACGCCCTCCACGCGGGTGCGTGGTGGCTGTGGGCGCTCGGCCTGGCCGTCGCCGCCTCCCGTACCACCAACCCCCTCCTGCTCGGTCTGCTCGTCGGGGTCGCGGGATACGTCGTGGCGGCCCGCCGTACGGACGCGCCGTGGGCCCGCTCGTACGGCGCGTTCGTCAAGCTCGGCCTGTTCGTCGTCGCGCTGCGCGTCGTCTTCTCGCTGCTGCTCGGCTCCCCCATCCCGGGGACGCACGTGATGTTCACGCTGCCCGAGGTGCCGCTGCCCGACTGGGCCCAAGGGGTACGGATCGGGGGGCGGGTGACGGCCGAGCAGCTGGTGTTCGCGGTGTACGACGGGGCCAAGCTGGCGACCCTGCTGATCTGCGTGGGCGCGGCGAACGCGCTGGCCAACCCGGCGCGGCTGCTGAAGTCGCTGCCGGGGGCGCTGTACGAGGCCGGGGTCGCGGTCGTCGTGGCGATGACCTTCGCGCCGAACATGGTCGCCGACGTGGTCCGGCTGCGTACCGCCCGACGGCTGCGGGGCCGGCCGACCGGCGGTGTACGCGCGATCCTCCAGATCGGCCTGCCGGTCCTGGAAGGCGCCCTCGAACGGTCGATCGCCGTCGCGGCCTCGATGGACGCGCGCGGGTACGGGCGGACGGCCCAGGTCCCCGCCTCCGTACGGCGCACCACGAACGTGCTGACCCTGGGCGGGCTCCTCGGGATCTGCGCCGGTTCGTACGGGCTGCTCGCGGCGGAGGGCGCGCGGTACGGGCTGCCACTGCTCGGTGTCGGGCTGCTCGCGGCCCTGGCCGGGCTGCGGCTCGGCGGGCGCCGGACCGTCCGCACCCGCTACCGGCCGGACCGCTGGGGCCCCCGGGCCTGGCTGGTCGCGGGCTCGGGGGTGACGGTCGCGGCGCTGATGATCTGGGCGAACGCGTACGCACCGGAGGCCCTGCACCCGGGGGTCGTCCCCCTGGAGGCCCCCGAACTCCCGCTCTGGCCCGCCGCGTCGATCCTGGTGGGCCTGCTGCCCGCGTTCGTGGCCCCCGTTCCCAAGGAGAACGCGTGATCCGCTTCGAGAACGTCACCGTGACCTACGAGGAGGACACCGAGCCGACCCTGCGGGGCCTGGACCTCACCGTCCCCGAGGGCGAGCTGGTGCTGCTCGTCGGCCCCTCGGGCGTCGGCAAGTCGACCCTTCTGGGCACGGTCTCCGGCCTCGTCCCGCACTTCACGGGCGGCACCCTGACGGGCCGGGTCACCGTCGACGGCCGCGACACCCGCACCCATCCGCCGCGCGAGCTCGCGGACCTGGTGGGCACGGTCGGCCAGGACCCGTCGGCGCACTTCGTCACCGACACGGTCGAGGACGAGCTGGCGTACGGCATGGAGTCCCTCGGTCTCGCGCCGGGCGTCATGCGGCGGCGCGTCGAGGAGACCCTCGACCTCCTCGGGCTCGCCGAACTCCGCGACCGCCCCATCGCCACGCTCTCCGGCGGCCAGCGCCAGCGGGTCGCGATCGGCTCCGTCCTCACCCCGCACCCCAAGGTCCTCGTCCTCGACGAGCCCACGTCCGCCCTGGACCCCTCGGCGGCGGAGGACGTCCTCGCGGTCCTCCAGCGCCTGGTCCACGACCTGGGCACGACGGTCCTCCTCGCGGAACACCGCCTGGAACGGGTGGTGCAGTACGCCGACCAGGTGCTGCTGCTGCCGGAGGGCGTGATGGGCTCCCCCGCCGACATGATGGCCGTGTCGCCGGTGCATCCGCCGGTGGTCGGACTCGGACGGCTCGCGGGGTGGGAACCGCTGCCCCTGACGATCCGGGACGCCCGGCGGAGGGCAGGTGCGCTGAAGGAGCGCCTGGAGGGACGAAGCCCCGCGCTCCCGGCTTCGGCAGCGCCCGAGGGGCGGGACCACGCGCTCTCGGCCCCGCCGACCATCGAGGGGCGGGACCCTGCGCCCTCGGCGCCGCCGGTGTCCGAGGCGCGGGACCGTTCGCTCTCAGCCTCGCCGGCGTCCGAGGCGCGGGACCCCGCGCTTTCAGCCCCGCCGGCGTTTGAGGCGCGGGGGTCCGGGGGCGGGGCCCCCGGTTTCGGGAAGGGGCGGGGTGGGGGGCTCTCCCACAGCGCTCGGCGCCGCACCCCCCCGGGGAGGGCCCCCGGCCACGCCCCCGCGCGCCCGGGCGGCGGCGGCGCGCCCCCCACGTTTACCCGCCCGCGGGGTTTTGGGGGGGGGGGGGGGGGGGGGGGGCCCCCCGGTTTCGGGAAGGGGCGGGGTGGGGGACTCTCCCTCTTCGCACGGCGCCGCACCCGCCCCGTCACCCCCACCCCCTCCCCCCTCCTCCACGTCACCGCACTGGCCGTCCGCCGCGGCCGCGTCGAGGCTCTCCGCAAGGTCGACCTCCGGGTCCAGGCCGGCGAGACCCTCGCCCTCATGGGCCGCAACGGCGCCGGCAAGTCCACCCTCCTCGCCACCCTCGTCGGCATGATCGCGCCGACCTCCGGCACCGTCCGCGTCGCCGGCCGCGCCCCGTACGACACGGACCCCCGCGAGCTGATCCGCCAGGTCGGCCTGGTCCCGCAGGAACCGAGGGATCTGCTGTACGCGGACACCGTCGCCGCCGAGTGCGCGGCGGCAGACGCGGACGCGGGCGCGACGCCCGGGACCTGCCGGGCGCTGGTGTCGGAGCTGCTGCCGGGGGTGGCGGACGGAACACACCCCCGGGACCTGTCCGAGGGGCAGCGGCTGGCCCTGGCGCTGGCCGTCGTCCTGACCGGCAGGCCTCCCCTGCTGCTGCTCGACGAGCCGACCCGGGGTCTGGACTACGCGGCGAAGGCCCGTCTGGTCACGCACCTCCGCTCCCTCGCGGCGGACGGGCACGCGATCGTCCTGGCCACGCACGATGTGGAGCTGGCGGCCGAGCTGGCGCACCGGGTCGTGATCATCGCGGACGGCGAGGTGGTCGCGGACGGTCCGACGGCGGAGGTCGTCGTCTCCTCGCCCGCGTTCTCGCCGCAGGTGGCGAAGATCCTCGCCCCGCTGCCGTGGCTGACGGTCGAGCAGGTGGAGGGGGCGCTGTGAGCGTACGGCCCGTGCGGCTCGGACCACGGTCCGTGACCGCACTGCTCCTGGTCTCCGTGATCGGGCTCATCGCGATCTGCTGGCCCCTGTTCGCCGACGCCGACTCGGCCGTCACGACGCACGCCGCCGACGCCCCCTGGCTCTTCGCCGCGCTGCTGCCCCTGCTGATCGCGGTGGTCGTCGCCACGATCGCCGACTGCGGGATGGACGCGAAGGCGGTGGCGATGCTGGGGGTGCTCGCCGCCGTCGGCGCGGCCCTGCGGCCGCTGGGCGCGGGGACGGCCGGGCTGGAGCCGATGTTCTTCCTGATGGTGCTGAGCGGCCGGGTCCTCGGGCCGGGTTTCGGTTTCGTCCTCGGTTCGGTGACGATGTTCGCGTCCGCGCTGCTCACGGGGGGGCGTGGGCCCCTGGATGCCGACGCAGATGCTCGCGATGGGCTGGTTCACGATGGGGGCCGGGCTCCTGCCGGGGGCGGTGGGGACTCCCCCTGCGCGAGCGGGGTCGAAGGCTCGGGGGACGCTTCGGGGCCGGGCCGAGCTGGTGATGCTGTCCGCGTACGGTTTCGCGGCGGCGTTCGCGTACGGCACGGTCACGAACCTCTACGGCTGGGTGACGCTCAGCGGCGGGGGCGGCGGCGGAGGAGAGGGGGCGGGGGGCTCCGGCGGGATCTTCTTCGTCCCGGGCGATCCGGCCTCAGCGAACCTGGCCCGTTTCCTCACCTTCCTGGTAGCCACCTCCCTCGGCTGGGACCTGGGCCGCGCCGTCCTGACCGTCGTCCTGACCCTCACGATCGGCGGCACGCTCCTGAAGGCGCTGCGCCGGGCCACGCGACGGGCGAACTTCGAGGCCCAGGTCACATTCGAGGGTTCGGAGAAGCCCTCCACGGGTGAGGCGCCCCACAGGACCTACGTCACGTACGAGCCGGAATAGTAGCCGGGCGGTACCCGGCCAAAACGCCCATAACAGGTGATGACCTGCGGAAACCGCACATCCCGAGCCCCCGGGACCTGCCTCCCGGCTGCGAACCTGCCTCGTACAGGGGGTCGTTGCATCGGGGTTCCAGCCCTGCTTGTCTGGAGGACGTCGCCAGGCAGCCGGTGTTCACCACGGCGCCCCGGACGGCCGGTTCCCCCCAGTTCCCGGGTCCCCCGGGCTCTGGTTCCGGCTTGCCGAAATCGCCTGACGCACACCCTTGTCCCCGACGTTAGGTCGAAACCTTGTTCCGCTCGCTCACCACTCGTGTCTCCGCCCGCAACAAGTCCCTCGCCGCCACCGCAGCCGTGCTGCTGGGCGCCTCGGGTGCGGTGCTCGGCACGACGGGCTCGGCTTCCGCCGCCAGCCCGCAGGAGCTCGCCCGTGACATCGTCCCCGCCTCGCAGTACGCGTCGTTCAGCAAGATCGTCGAGCACGAGTCGCACTGGAACCACAAGGCCACCAACTCCTCCAGCGGCGCCTACGGCCTCGTCCAGGCCCTGCCCGCCTCGAAGATGTCCTCGGCCGGTTCCGACTGGAAGACCAACCCCGCCACCCAGATCAAGTGGGGCCTCGACTACATGAACGAGCGCTACGGCTCCCCGAACGCCGCTTGGGCGTTCTGGCAGGCCAACGGCTGGTACTGATAGTCCCCGCCGCACACCGCGCCCCCCGCAAGGCCCCGCCTCCCGTCCAGGGAGGGCGGGGCCTGCGGCGTTTCCGTGGCTCCGACCCCGGTCGTCACCCCAGCCGCCCCGACCGCCGGAGACCCCGTGCGCACCCCGGCATGAGCCGTACGTACGGAACCGGAGACCCGCCGGGCACGTCCCACCCCGCATGCGGGGGACCCACAGGATTCTGACCACCATCGTCGCGCTGCTCGCGCTCCAGCTCGGCTCGCTCGTCGCACCGGCGTACGCCTGCGGCTGCGGCGCCATGATCCCGACCAGGTCCGAGCGGATCGGCGTCGACCGGGAGGAGTCCGCCGTCCGCTGGGACGGGCGCACCGAGACCGTCGTCATGCGCTTCGCCGTCCACGGCAACGCCCGGCGCGCAGCCTGGATCATGCCGGTGCCGAGCCGGGCCGCCGTGACCCTCGGCGACCCGGAACTCTTCGACGCGCTCGAACGGCTCACCGAGCCCGAACAGCGCGACCGCTTCCACTTCTGGCCGCGCGAGGACGACTGGCCGTTCGCCCACGACCACGGCGACGGAGCGGGAGCCCCCGCGCCGGGCACGGGCGGCGTGGGCGTCGTCGGCCGCGAGCGGCTCGGCCCCTTCGACGTCGCCCGGCTGACCGCCACCGACCCCGAGGCCCTCGGCGACTGGCTGCGGAGCAACGGCTTCGAGCTGCCCGACCGGCTGACCGGCGCCCTCCAGCCGTACGTGGACCGGAAGTGGGAGTACGTCGCCGTCCGCCTCGCGCCCGAGGAGAAGGACGCCGTCCTCGGGGGCGAGCTGACGCCCCTGCGCATCACCTTCGCCTCGCCCGAACTCGTCTACCCCATGCGGCTCTCCCGCCTCGCGGCGACCGCCCAGACCCTCGGGCTCTACATCCTGGCCGACCACCGGATGGAGCCCCGCTCCCCCATCGGCGGCGACCGCCCGGAGGTCACCTTCGCCGGCCGGATCGACCGCCCCGAGGGCGCCGTCGCCGGGCTCGCCGGGGAGGGGCCGGTTCATCTGACGGCCCTGGAGCAGGAGTTCCCGAACCCGGGCCGGATCGACGACGACCACCGACTGCGGGTCGTCGCCGACACCCCGTACCGCCGGGTCGAGTACACCGACCGGCTGCTCACCGTCGGCGGCGGCATCCCCGTGTGGCTCCTGACGGCGGGCGGCGGCCTGCTGCTCGCGGTGGTCACGGCGCTCCTGCTCGTACGCGCGGCACGGCGCCGCCCCGCCGCGGGCACCGGTGTACGTTCGCTGACATGACGAACCCTCAGTGGACCGCTGTCGACGCCTACTTCGCCGAGACCATCGTCCCCGCCGACGACGTGCTCACGGCCGCGCTCGCCGAGTCCTCGGCGGCAGGCCTGCCCGAGATCGCCGTCGCCCCCAACCAGGGCAAGCTGCTGCATCTGCTCGCCTCGATGCAGGGCGCCCGGAACATCCTGGAGATCGGCACCCTCGGCGGCTACAGCACGATCTGGCTGGCCCGCGCCCTGCCCGCCGACGGCCGCCTGATCAGCCTGGAGTACGACCCCGCCCACGCGGACGTCGCCCGCGCCAACATCGCCCGCGCCGGCCTCGACACGGTCGTCGAGGTCCGCACGGGCGCCGCTCTCGACAGCCTGCCGGGCCTTGAGGCGGAGGGGGCGGGCCCGTTCGACCTGGTCTTCATCGACGCCGACAAGGTGAACAACCCGCGCTACGTGGAGTGGGCCCTGAGGCTCTCCCGGCCCGGCACCGTGATCATCGTCGACAACGTGGTGCGCGGCGGCGCGATCGTCACCCCGCACCCGGACGACCCGGCGATCACCGGCACCCGCGAGCTGTTCGACCTCGTCGCCGCCGAACCCCGCCTGGACGCGACCGCCCTCCAGACGGTCGGCGCCAAGGGCTACGACGGCCTGCTGCTGGCCCGCGTCGTGAACTGACGGGCAGCCCGCTCGCCCGCCGACCCGCGTCGTCGGCTGACCGGCCGCTCACCGGCCCCGTGCCGTCAGCCGGCCGGCAGCCCGCTCGCCCGCCAGCCCACGAACAGCGGCATCTCGCCCGTACCGTCGAGGACGACCACGCCGAAGGGACGGTCGAAGGCGATCGGCTCCACCACCTGGCGGCGGGGCCGGGCGGCGCTGCGGGTCATCGTGACCTGGGTGACGGCCGCCGCCTCCACCCCCTCCTCCGCGATCTCGACCACCGCCTCCTGCACGACCTTGGCGATGAACAGGTCCGCCTCGGACAGTCCCGAGAAGTCGGCCCCGGGCCGCAGCGCCCGGGCGAGGCCGAGCGCGGCGAGGTGGGCGTTCGCGTCGGTCCTCGTCCGGAGGGTGAAGCGCGGCAGGGCCAGGTCGGCCGCGTCGGCGGTGAGCGGCTGCCGTTCAC
Organism: Streptomyces sp. NPDC058671; assembly: GCF_042716475.1. Taxonomy (NCBI): domain Bacteria; kingdom Bacillati; phylum Actinomycetota; class Actinomycetes; order Kitasatosporales; family Streptomycetaceae; genus Streptomyces; species Streptomyces sp. NPDC058671. The sequence goes on from NZ_JBHXSA010000006.1 coordinate 152,479, forward strand.
CGGGCCCGGCCCAGGCGGCGGGCACCACGTCGCCGGGCCCGGCCCCCGCGTCGCCGAGCACGAACCGCACGCGCACACCCCCGTCCCCCGCGCAGGGCAGTTCGACGACGGTGACCCCGTCCACGTACCAGACCCACCCGGCCGGAACGCGCTGCCGCATGGTCGGTACGGGTGTGGTGCGGCCGTCGGCGTCGGTGAAGGGCTCGTCGCGGGTGAGGTGCCCGGGGAAGGCGGTCAGCCAGGACGCCTTCAGGGCGAGGGCGTTGATCAGGACCAGGTCCTCGGACCCGTCGAGTCCGAGCGGCAGCCGCTTGATCCGCCCGCCGGTGGCATCCCGCACCCAGGCGTCGAGCTCCTCCCGGGCGTCCGGGATCTCCCCGAGGGAGATGTCGTCCGTGGCCCCGAGGACACTGTCGGGCAGCGCGAACAGGACCGCGCCGGGCAGCAGCCCGAACTCCACGTCGGGCAGTCCCCGCTTGAACGCGTCCAGCACCGGCACCGTGACCCACACCCCGGTCGCCACCGCGACCCCGCCCTCCTGGCGGAGCCACCGCCCGACACGGGTCACGGCCTCACCGGCCGCCTCTCCCTCGACCCCGAGCAGCCCCCTCAACTCGTCGGCGGTCGCGCCCCGCGCCCCCGACGCGACGGCCCCGAGCGCCAGCCACAGCCCGGCGGGCGACACGACGAAGTCACCGTCCCCCAGGGAGGGCAACCAGCGAGCGGCGAGGGTCCGTACCGCGTCGGCCCTGAGGTCGGCGGGGCTGTGGGTCATATCCTGCCCTCCATGAGCATCGTCGAGATCGATGAACGGTCAAGCGGCTCACCTGGAGGTCCATAGGGCAGGTGCCGCCACGGCTGGCCAGCTTAGAAGCCGTCGGCCTCCACCGTCGGCCCGTGCCCTTCTCCGCACGCCTTGCATCGTCGGAGGGGGTCGACGCACGGTGGGGGTGGGGAACGCCGAGCGGCCCGCGGCCGGGTGTCCACGGCAACGGGCCGATACAAGGTCTGCCGGGCGGCTCAGACGTCCGCAGTGTCTGGCGTCTCCGCCCATCGCACGATCACACGGTCCCGCGTCCTCGCGTTCCGGCCCCTGCCCACGGACTTGGCGATCCTCACGGAGTCGATGAAGAGTGCCAGGAACTCCCGCTTCTTCTCCACGTCCCACGCCGCCCATGTCGACCCCTCCCCGAGGGGATCTCCGTCCGCCCTCGTCCACTCGTCGGGGATCTGGATGGTTCGGTCGCCGGTGGCCTCCAACCGCGCCAAGCGTTCGACCATCCGCTCCTCATGGGCGGCCAACCGCGCCATGGCCCCTCTGAACATCTGCGCACCGGTCTCGTCACCATAGACGCCGGCAAGCCGGTCCACATGAAGGATGCGGCGGGACTCCCGTACGTGCTCCAACTCAGCTCGCGCTGCCTGGCATTCTGCGTCCCGCTGTGCAGTGTCCTGTTGGCGAGCGAAGCGCCGTGACGCCTCGGCCAACCATTCGAGATCTTCCGGGTCGTCAGGGTCCATGGCCAGAAGACGCGCCCACACCCGCCCAGCGGTCTCGTCGTCCGCCGCGTCCTGGCTGATGACGAGACCACCGTGGCCCGCGACGACTCCCCCGGCCCGGTTGCACTTGTAGTAGAGCTTCCCGGCCCGCCGGTCGGTCACCATCACCGAACCGCAGAGGTCACAGAACAGCAGTCCGTGTCCGGCCAGCAGGGTAGGGACGCGTCGGCCCGCTCGTACGACCACCCGCGTCCGGCCGTCCAGCACGTCCTGGAGCTTCCACCACTCCTCCGTGGAGATCAGCGCTTCGTGCGACCGGACGGGCTGCCCTTCGTCGTCACGCAGGATCACGCGCTTCCCCGTCTTGCCCGAAACGGGGTTGCCGTCGGCGTCCCTTGTCGCCGGCACCCGTCCCTGCCACTCGATCGCGTACCCCGCGAGGCGCGGATCCCGCAGGATGCGCAGGACGGTGGACGACACCCACGCAGGGCCCTCCACGGCCTCCGAGACTCCGCGCGCACGGCGCGAGGCGAGACGCTTGGCCCCCGGCTCCCCCAGGGACTCCGCCTTCGTGGGCACGCCCTCCTCATTGAGTCGCTTGGCGATCCGCGAGGCGGAAGCACCCTCTGCCGCCCACTTGGCCATGTCACGGACGTGCGGGGCCTCGACCGAGTCCGGGACGAGTCGGACGACGGACAACCTGCCGCTGATCGCCCTCTCTGTCGCGAAGCCGTACGGGGCGACGCCGGACACGTGGCTGCCGGCTCGCCGGAGCGCGTCCTTGCTGGCGGAGACATAGGCCGACTTCATGTCGGACTCCTGCTGCGCCAGACCCGCGATGATGGCGAGGATGCCGACACCGACCGGAGTGGACGTGTCGAGGTACGACTCTTCGACACTCACCAACCGCACGCCGTACGCGTCCAGTTCCTCGATGATCCGCATGGCTTCCAACGCCCCGCGGCGCGTGAGGCGGGACAGCGAGAAGACCACCACGGCGTCCACGTGTCCGCCGCGCACGGCCGTCATCATCTCCTCGAACCCCGGACGGTGGATGCTCGGGTCCCACCCCGACTTGCCCACGTCCTCGAAGTGGCCCGCCTCGCTCCACCCCTTCGAAGCGATCAGCGAGGCGCATCGTTCGTGCTGCGCCATGGGCGACGCCCGGGAGTCGTCCTCACGTCGTTTTGACTGGCGGATATAGGAGACTGCACGCACGTGATCAAGGCTAGGTGCGGTGCCCGGCCTGTGCTTCCCGAGAGGTGTCATGTGCCTAGTGTGGTAAAGATCAACGTCCTGACCGTGCCGACCGAGCAGCGTGAGGTGCTCGAACAGCGGTTCGCCTCGCGGGCCGGGGCCGTGGAGGGCTCCGACGGATTCGAGTGGTTCGAGCTGCTGCGCCCCGTGGAGGGCACCGACCAGTACCTGGTGTACACCCGGTGGCGCAGTGAAGAGGACTTCCAGGCCTGGATGAACGGTTCCATGAAGGCCGCGCACCAGGGCGGCGGTGAGGGTGGCGGCGAGCGGCCGAAGCCCGCCGCCTCCGGGTCCACCCTGTGGTCGTTCGAGGTCGTCCAGCAGGCGTCCCCGAAGAACTGAGCTGCGCCGCCCGTCGTGCGCGCCGCACAATGGCGCGCATGACCTGGACCTTTGCCCCCGAGCGCGTCGACACGCCGGATGCGACCTCGCTGCGCCGCGACTACTACGACGACGTCGCAAGCCGCTACTGGAAGCGTCCCGCGACCGGGGCGGAGATCGACGAGGGGCTGACGAACGACGGGGTCGAGCTGCTCATCCCGCCGACCGGACAGTTCCTCGTCGCGCGGTACGAGGGCAAGGCGGCCGGCTGCGGCGGGGTGCTGCTGCTCGACGGGGAACGCGCCGAGCTGACCCGGGTCTTCCTGCGCCACGCCTTCCGGGGCCTGGGCGGCGCCGGTCGCCTGATGGACGGCCTCGAGGACGCGGCCCGTGCGCTCGGCGCGCGCCGGATGGTCCTCAACACCCGCCTGGACCTGGTCGAGGCCCGCGCCCTGTACACACGGCACGGGTACGCGGAGATCCCGGCGTACTGCACGGGCCCGTACATGGACATCTGGTACGGCAAGGAGCTCTGACCCGCGCATTCCCGGGGCCGGTGGGGCCCGCGCGGCCGGTAGGGCCGGTGGGGCCGGTGCGGCTGGTGGGGCCCGCGCGGCCGGTGCGGCCCGCGCGGCCTGCGCGGCCGGTGGGGTCCGCCGTTCCTTGCGGGGCGGGCGCCCGGTCCGGTGCCGCCGGGGTGACGAGGTTGCCGGCAGCGCCCGTCAGGCGTGGTGGTCGCGGGGCGGGTCCGGCTCGTGGGGGCGTTCCCCGTCCGAGCCGCAGAGTTCCGCCGTCAGCTCCTCCACCAGCTGGACGAGGTCGGTGGGCCGGTCCGGCCCCCACCAGTCGCCGAGGAGTTCGGCGAGGGACTCCTCCCGCGCCTTGGCCAGCTTCGTCGCCGCCTGCACGCCCTCCTCGGTGAGGATCAGCTGCAGCCCCTCCCGCGTGACCAGTCGCCGTTCCTCGACCTGCCTGGACGCCTCCGTGATCGCCCGCAGCGGTACGGGCACGGTCTCGGCGAGCCGGGCGGGTTCGACGGTTCCGTGGCGGCGGACCCGGAGCAGCAGCCAGCTCGCGGCGGGCAGCAGGTCGAGCCCGGCGCGGGCGGTGATCTTCTCGTAGATCGCCTTGCGTCCCTCGCGGGAGCCGAGGACGGACAGGGCGCGGGCGCACTCGTCGTACGAGGAGCGTTCGACGGGGTTGGAGGCGAGCGTCTGGCTGGTGTCGGGCGCGGTGACCGAGGCCCGCAGCTTGTCCTCCTTGAGGAACCAGGCGACGACGAAGGCGACGAGGACGACGGGCGCCGCGTACAGGAAGACGTCGGTGATGGAGGTGGCGTACGCGTGGAGGACGGAGGGGCGCAGCTCGGCCGGCAGTTCGGTGAGGGTGCGGGGGTCGGCGGCGATCCGGTCGGGGCCGACGCCGGGTGGCAGCTCCTGGCCGGAGGCGGCTGCTCCGGCGAACACGTCGTCGAGTTTGCGGGTGAGCCGGTTGGTGAAGATCGTGCCGAAGACGGCGACGCCGAAGGACGCTCCGATGGAGCGGAAGAAGGTGGCTCCGGAGGTGGCGACGCCGAGGTCTTCGTACGAGACGGCGTTCTGCACGACCAGGACGAGGACCTGCATGACGAGGCCGAGTCCGGCGCCGAAGACGAAGAAGTAGACGCTCATCTCCCAGGTGGAGCTGGTCTCCGTGAGCTCGTTGAGCAGGAGCAGCCCGAGGCCGGTGAGGGCGGTGCCGGTGATGGGGAAGACCTTCCAGCGGCCCGTGCGGGAGACGATCTGGCCGGAGGCGGTCGAGGTGATCAGCATGCCGGCGACCATCGGCAGCATGTGGACGCCGGACATGGTCGGGGTGACACCCTGGACGACCTGGAGGAAGGTCGGCAGGTAGGTCATGGCGCCGAACATGGCGAAGCCGACGACGAAGCTGATGACCGAGACCAGGGTGAAGGTCCGGATCCTGAACAGTTCGAGGGGGAGGACGGGCTCGGCCGCCCTCCGTTCGACCCGGACGAACCAGACGAGGAGTACGGCTCCGAGGACGGCGAGGCCGATGATCCGCGCCGATCCCCACGCCCATGTGGTGCCGCCGAGGGAGGCCACGAGGACCAGGCAGGTGGCGACGGAGGCGATGAGGAGGGTGCCGAGGTAGTCGATGGTGTGCCGGGTGGGGCGCTTCGGGATGTGCAGGACGGCGGCGATCACGAAGAGGGCGACGATGCCGATCGGCAGGTTGATGTAGAAGACCCAGCGCCAGGAGAGGTGCTCGGTGAAGAGCCCGCCGAGCAGGGGGCCGAGGACGCTGGTGGCGCCGAAGACGGCGCCGAAGAGGCCCTGGTACCTGCCGCGCTCCCGGGGGGACACGAGGTCGCCGACGATCGCCATCGACAGCACCATGAGGCCGCCGCCGCCGAGGCCCTGGACGGCGCGGAAGGCGATGAGCTGCGGCATGTTCTGGGCGATGCCGCAGAGGGCGGAGCCGATGAGGAAGAGGACGATGGCGGCCTGGAAGAGCTTCTTGCGCCCGTACTGGTCGCCGAGCTTGCCCCAGAGGGGGGTCGCGGCCGTGGACGCCAGCATGTAGGCGGTGACCACCCAGGAGAGGTGTTCCATGCCGCCGAGTTCGCTGACGATGGTGGGCAGCGCGGTCGAGACGATGGTCTGGTCGAGCGCGGCGAGCAGCATGCCGAGCAGGAGCGCGCCGATCGCGACGAGGACGGTGCGGTGGCTCTGCCCTTCCCCGGGCGCGGGGGCGCCGCCGAGCTGGGAGGGTCGTGTCTCCTGGGCCATGGGCGTCTCCTCGGGCGTCTCGTCGGGCGTCCCGCCGGACGGCCCATGGGACGGCCTCTCCATCCTGGTCCGAATGTCCGGTTATGGCCTCCGGAGGGGCACGGCTGTTCGCCCACGGGGAGGGGACGGGCTGCATAATCGCTCGCAGTTGTCTCGGGGAGGGGACCCATCATGACCGGACAGATCTGTCCTGAATGCGGTGTACACAGACCTGGCTGCGCCTGCGCCCAGGCGGAGCTGGCGGCTGCCGAGGACTTCGATCCGCTACGGATCAGGCCGTACGTGACGCTGCAGTCCCAGGAGGACGCGGCGGGGATGTACACGGGAGAGGTGTACGCGGGGGGTGCGTACGCGGCAGAGGCGCACGCGGGAGAGTCGTACCCGGCGGGGACGTCCACGGGGGACGCGTACGCGGAGGGGGCGTACGGCGGTCACCGTCCCGACGGCGACCCTTCCGAGACCATGCCGCTGCTGCTGCGGGGCGTCGGCGACGTGCCGCCGCCACTCGGCCGGGAGAGGGGCCGGGGCCGGGGGCGCCGACGGGGCATGGCGGTCGCGGTGGTGGCGGCCGCCGCCGTGGCGGGCACGGCGGCCCTGGCGGCGGCCGTACTCGGCGGTGGGGACGAGGCCGAGAACCGGGCGGCCGTACCCGAGGTGACCACGAGCGCGTCCCTGAACCTCGCCGTGTCCGAGGCCCCGTCCCCGACTCCGTCCGCTTCCTCCGCGAGTCCGGAGCCGACCTCGCCCTCCCCCACCCCGCGCCGGACGTCCGCGTCGCCGACGCCCACCCCCTCCGCGAGCGGCACCACCGCGGCGCCCAGCGTCTCGGCGGGCACGACGGGCGCCGGAGCCCCGCCGGCGTCACCTTCCCCGCCGGTACCGACGCCCGTACCGCCGACGACGGCACCGGCCACGACGGCGCCGCCGGCAGAGCCCCCGAAGGACGACGAGGAGGAGGTGACGACCCTGAGCGTCGGCTCCACCGGCCAGGAGGTGAAGGAGCTGCAGCGGCGGCTGACCGCCGTGTCGATCTACCGGGGCCGCATCGACGGGAAGTACGACCAGGACATCCGGGAGGCGGTGGCCGTCTACCAGGTCTGGGTACACGTCACGAGCGACCCGGAGGGCGTGTACGGCCCCGACACGCGCCGGTTCCTGGAGCAGAGCACCCCCCACATCTGAGTCGCGGGACCGGGGCGGGAGGCGGGAGGCGGACGGTGCGCGAGGCGGCGGGCGGGAGGGGGCGGGTCCCGCCGTGCGGACCGGCTGGCCAAGACCGCCCTCGGTTTTGTATCGTAGAAGAACAAAGTGGCCCCGCCCGCATACCCTGACCGGTGGGCGGGACCGCTTCGTTCTCCGTGCCACCCTCCCAGGAGACCTGATGGCCGCCACCACCCCGGCAACGCTCACCGCCCGCGCCCTCCTCCTCGACATGGACGGCACCCTCGTCAACTCGGACGCCGTCGTCGAGCGCTGCTGGCGGCGCTGGGCGCAGCGGCAGGGCCTCGACGCGGACGCCGTGCTCCAGGTCGTCCACGGCCGCCAGGGGTACGCGACGATGGCCGTCCTCCTGCCGGACCGGCCCATGGAGCAGAACTACGCCGACAACCGGGTCATGCTCGCCGAGGAGACCGCCGACCTCGACGGCGTCGTACCCGTCCCCGGCGCCCCCGCCTTCCTGGCCGCGCTCGCGGAGCTGCCTCACGCCCTGGTGACCTCGGCGACCGAGCCCCTCGCGCGGGCCAGGATGACGGCCGCGGCGCTGCCGATGCCGGAGACCCGGGTCACCGCCGAGCAGGTCGGGGCGAGCAAGCCGGACCCGGAGGGCTTCCTCAAGGGAGCGGCAGAGCTGGGGTTCGCCCCCGCGGACTGCATCGTCTTCGAGGACTCGGAGGCCGGCATCCAGGCCGGCCGCGCCGCCGGCATGCGCGTCGTGGGCGTGGGCCCGCGCGCGGCGGCCCTGGCGCCTGATGTGCACGTCGCCGACCTCACCCGTCTGCGGGTCGGGCCGGCGGCCGACGGATCGATTCTCCTGACCGTCCTTCCGTAGGACCCCACTCCCGCACGTCGGGACCGAGCTTCCCTCCCGACGAACACCCGACGAGACCCACCCAGCACGCGACGAGCACACGACGAACGCGACGAGTACAACGACGGCGCACGACGAGACCCCGGGCCGGGAACGGCCCGGGGTCTCGTCGTGCACGGCGAACCGCGCGGCACCGGCGGAATCTGGCACTCCATCAGACACGTCACACCCCTTGATGTGACGTGTCCATGTCGTCACTCTGTTACCTGGCGCACCCCCCGTCGACACCTCGCGCCGCCACGATGACCGGGCCGACGCCCGGCACCCGCGGGGACGGCCCAGCCAAGGTCCCCCCACCTCAAGGGAGTTCACATGTCCGTAGCCAAGATCTACGCGCGTCGACTCACGGTCCTCGCCGCCTCCGCCGCCCTCACCGTCACCGGCCTTCTCGCCACCGCCCCCGCCGCCCAGGCGGCCATGCCCACCCCCGTGAGCGCCGCCACCGCCCGCACCTACCTGGCGGCCCTCACCGTGAAGGCGGAAGGTTCCTCCACCGGCTACAGCCGGGATCTGTTCCCGCACTGGATCACCCAGTCCGGCGCCTGCAACACCCGCGAGACCGTCCTCAAGCGCGACGGCGTGAACGTCGTCACGGACTCAAGCTGCGCCTCCGTCAGCGGCCGCTGGTACTCGGAGTACGACGGTGCCACCTGGACCGTCGCCTCCGACCTGGACATCGACCATGTCGTCGCCCTCTCGGAGGCCTGGCGCTCGGGCGCGAGCTCCTGGACGACCTCGCAGCGCCAGGCCTTCGCGAACGACCTGACCCGGCCGCAGCTCATAGCCGTGACGGACAACGTCAACCAGGCGAAGGGTGACCTCGACCCGGCGGAGTGGCTGCCCTCCAGGACCGCCTACCGCTGCACGTACGCGCGCGCCTGGGTGCACGTGAAGCACCACTGGAACCTCAGCGTCGACTCCGCCGAGAAGAGCGCCCTCCAGTCCGTACTCAACGGCTGCTGACGGTACGACTCCTGAGGCTGCGTCAGCACCGTCCGCCGGGGAGTGAGCCACGCTCCCGCTCCCCGGCGAGGCGAATGTTGAACTTGCAAGTACTGGTGAGGGCTGCCTAACCTAGGGCCATCGGTTTCCGTCCCCACCGGCCGAAGGAGTCCCCCCATGAACACCGACCCGACCCTCAAGAGCGGCGCGATCAGCCTCGCCGACCGCCTGGGCCAGGCGCAGCCGTACGCCCTCGGCCTCTTCCGCATCGTCGTCGGCCTGCTCTTCGCCTGCCACGGCGCCGCCTCGCTCTTCGGCGTCCTCGGCGGCAACACCGTCCCGGCCGGCACCTGGCCGGGCTGGTACGCGGCCGTCATCCAGCTCGTCGCCGGCGGCCTGGTGCTGGCGGGCCTCGGCACCCGGAGCGCCGCGTTCCTCGCCTCGGGCTCGATGGCGTACGCGTACTTCACGGTCCACCAGCCGGAGTCCCTCTTCCCGATGCAGAACGGCGGCGAGACCCCGGCCCTGTTCTGCTGGTCCTTCGCGCTGCTCGTCTTCACGGGCCCCGGCGCGCTCGCCGTCGACCGGCTCTTCGGGACTCGCGGCGGCACCGGCACGGCCACGCGGAGGCAGGGCGGAGACCACGGGGACCACGAGACCCACGGGGTCCGCGAGGTGCGAGGCGAGCGGGTCACGGCCTGAGTCTCACCGTACGGGTACTCCGCACCGACCGGCTCCCCACCGATCCCCTTGGCGAGGCGGCACCCACCACCGCAGGGACCCGGCGTCCACCCCGTACCGACCTCGGCACCCGCCCGGCGGGCGGCCCGTGGCCCCCGCGTAGGCTCTGGCCCTGTGAATCTGCTCGACAGCCTGGGATCGCTGCGGTCGCTCACCGCCGGCCCGTGGATCTACCCGGTGGTGGCGACGTCGATCCTGCTCGACGTCTTCCTGCCCGTGCTGCCGAGCGGCTTCCTCGTGATCACCGCCGCCACGGCGGCCGCGACGGCGACCGCGGCCACCCCCGACGTACCGTCACTGCTCCCCCTCCTCCTCTGCGCCGCCACGGCCTCGGTCCTCGGCGACTTCCTCGCATACCGGCTGGCGAGGCGGGGCGGGGCCAGGCTGGACCGGGCGATCGCCCGGTCCAGGCGCCTGTCCGTCGCGCAGGAACGTCTCGGCACCGCGCTGACGCGAGGCGGCGGTCCGCTCGTCGTCCTCGCGCGCTTCGCCCCGGCGGGCCGGTCCGTGGTCTCGCTCGGCGCGGGCGCGGCGAAGCGACGGGTGGAGGAGTTCCTGCCGTGGTCGGCGCTCGCGGGCGTGACCTGGGCCTCGTACAGCGTGGGACTCGGCTGGCTCGGCGGACAGTGGCTGGGCGCGACCTGGTTCAGCGCGGGAGCGTCGACCCTCGCGCTCTTCCTGGCGGGCGGCCTCGCCGCCTATCTCATACGGCGTCCGGCTGCGGCTCCCGCTCCTGCCTCCTGACGCCGGGGTGCGCACCGCGCACCTCCAGGTTGCCGAGGAGTCTCGCGGTCGCGTCGGCGATCTCGTCCACGGCCCGCTCGAAGACCTCGCGGTTGTGGGCGGCGGGGGCGCGGAACCCGGAGACCTTGCGGACGTACTGCAGGGCGGCGGCGCGGATGTCGTCCTCGGTCGCCTCCTCGGGCAGCACGGGCGGTCGGAGAGTCTTGATGCTGCGGCACATGCCTCCAGTGTGGCGCGCCCCACTGACAACCGCGCCGAGGCCGCGGCCGGCACCCGGCCGACCAAGCTCCTCAGGGCCCGGGGCGCACCCCGCCGATCACACCAGCCCCTCAGGCCCCCGGGCGCACCCCGTCGGCCAGCCCCTCAGACCCCGGCCCCGCACCCCGCCGATCACACCAGCCCCTCAGGCCCCCGGGCGCACCCCGTCGGCCAGCCCCTCAGACCCCGGCCCCGCACCCCCCGCCGACCGAGCCCCTCAGGGCCGGGGCGCACCCGGCCGACCAGCCCCTCAGACCCCGGCCCCGCACCCGGCCGACCACGCCGGCCCCTCAGGCCCCGAGGCGCACTCCGCCGCCCAAGCCCCTCACGCCCCGGCCGGCACCGGCGACCGGACGCCCCCGTCGGCGAGCGGCTCAGGCTCCGAGGCCGCGTCGGCTACGCGCGTTGATCTCGGCGGCGCGGGCGCGCAGTTCGCGCAGGGGCGTGGCGGGCTGGACGTCGGCGGGCTCGGCATCCCACTCGCCGCCGCCGTGGACGGCCCGGATGAGAAAGCGCCCGGAGACGCTCTCCACGTAGAACCCGACCCGTCCGGTGGCGGTGTCGCGGACGAGGTCACCGACCTCGGGCAGTGGCTGCACGTGCCCCTCCGTCCCGGTTCCTGAAGCATGTTCCTGAAGCATGGGGACACCTAGAGAAGCCCGGCGCACCGGCCCTGTCAACGTATCTCTAGAGATGTCCCCCGATGGATGGATCGACCGGGCGGGGCGGCGTACACGTGTGCTCTTCGCCCTCGGGGTGCGCCGTAGGGTGTCCCGCAGATGAAGGGAGTGGTCCACCCGTGACTGACCAGGACAGCGTTCGCCGTCCCAAGTACCAGCGCATCGCCGATGAGTTGAGAACCGCGATCGAGTCGGGCACCTTCGCTCCGGGCGAGCGGCTCCCCGGCGAGAACGACCTCATGACGACGTACGCGGTGGCCCGGATGACCGCGCGCCAGGCGCTCTCCGTGCTGCGCGGCGAGGGCCTCGCCGAGGCCCGCAAGGGCGCCGGGGTCTTCGTCCGCGTCTTCCGGCCGCTGCGCCGCCGGGGCATCCCCCGGCTGTCCGGCGAGCGGTGGGGCGGCGGGCGTTCGGTCTGGTCGGCGGACGTGGAGGACCGGGACCTGGTCGTCGACCGGATCGAGGTGGGCGAGACGGAGGCCGGCGCGCGGGTCGCGGCGGCGCTGAACCTGCCCCCCGGCGCTCCCCTCTGTGTCCGCAGCCGCCGTTTCGTCCTGGACTCCAAGCCGGTGCTGCTCTCCGTCTCGTACCTCTCCGCCGAGCTGGTGCGCGGGACGCCGATCACCGAGCCGGACACGGGGCCGGGCGGGACCTACGCGCGGCTCGCCGAGCTGGGCCACCGGCCGGTGCGGTTCCGTGAGGAGATCCGCTGCCGAATGCCGACGGCGGAGGAGTCGGACCGGCTGGCCCTGGAGTCCGGGACGCCGGTGGTGCTCATCGGGCGTACGGCGTTCACGGCGGAGGGGACGGCCGTGGAGCTCAACGAGATGACGTTGGACTCGTCGTCGTACGTCCTGGAGTACGACTTCGACGCGTGACCTCGAACCGGCGCCCCGGATCGGCGTGGGCGACCTCCCGGGGGAACTCGGTCGCGGCCCGCGCGACGGCTTCCTCCGGTCGCAGCCCCGACCCGACGTGGGTCACGACGAGGCTGCCGGCGCCGGCGCGGGCCGCCGTCCGGCCGGCCTGCTCGGCGGAGTGGTGGCCGGGTGTCCCGCCGTCCGCCTCGCACACGAACAGGTCGCAGTCACGGGCCAGTTCGTCGAGGGAGGGGCAGGGTTCGCAGTCCCCGGAGTAGGCGAGCGAGCGCCCGGCCCCGTCCTCGACGCGCAGCGCGAAGGCCGGCGGCCCGTGGGTGACGGCCCCGGACCGCAGGGTGAGTCCTCCGATCCGTACGACATGCCCGTCGTACAGCTCCTCCACGGCGAAGGCCCGCTCCACGGGGCTGCGGTCAGGTCCGTTGGTGAGGAACGCGGCGAGCCGGTCGGCGGTTCCGGCCGGACCGAACAGGGGAACCGGCAGCCGCGCGTCGAGGTCCGCGTACAGCAGGGCGTAGAAGGCGGTGAGGAGGTCGGCGGAGTGGTCGGCGTGCAGATGGGAGATCCACACGGCGTCGACGTCGCCGAGGGCGACGTACCGCTGGAGCTCGGCGAGGGTCCCGCTGCCGGCGTCGACCCAGACGCGGACACCGCCGCCTTCGACGAGCAGTCCGGAACAGGCGTTGCCGGGCCGGGCGTAGGGCGTGGCGGAACCGAGGACGGTGAGACGCAAGGACTCGTCGAACATAAGACAATCTTAAATAACCTCTGCGCCAACCCCATGGATTCTGTGCAGAAAAGGTGAAGAGCGTGCGTATTGTGTGTGCTCGTCGGGGCCCATCGGCGGGCGTCCGGCAGAAACTGAGGGACATTCATGCTTCGCGCACGCACGTTCGCCGCCGCGACCGCGGCCGCCGCCTCCGGCATCCTGCTGCTGCCCACGCAGGCGCAGGCCGCCGGCTCGGTGCACCTGTACAAGATCTACTACGACAGCCCCGGCACGGACCGCCGCTCGAACACAAGCCTCAACGCCGAGTACGTGCAGATACGCAACACCACCGGCGCGGCGGTCAACCTGCGCGGCTGGACGCTCACGGACGCGGCCAACCACAAGTACACCTTCGGCAACTTCACGCTCGGCAAGGGCAAGATCGTGACGGTCCGCACGGGCCGCGGCACGAACACCGCCGCGAACGTCTACCAGAACCGCGGCGCGTACGTCTGGAACAACGACCGTGACACGGCGACGCTGAAGAAGGCGAACGGCACGCGGATCGACGCCTGCTCGTACAACTCGACGCGGGTCGACTACACGTGGTGCTGACCCCGCACCGCACCTGACGCGGCAGGGACCCCGGGGCCCCCGGGGCCCCTAGTCGGGGACGGTCTCCGGCGAGACCCGGGGAGACGGGATCCCGTGCTGCTGCACGTCGGCGCCGACCTGCCCTCCGAGGGTCATCACGTTCAGGGTCGCGGAGTTCTCGTTGGCGATGGCCCTCTCGACCCGGGCGACCAGCGTCGGGAACGCGTCCCGCTTCGACAGGCCGTGGTACGGCCCCACCCCGGCCTCGAAGTAGACCCGCTCGTGCCCGAGCAGCTGCTCGGTCGACCGGTAGTTCTTCCACTGCTCCCGGTACCGGTAGACGCTCTCCAGCGACACGGCCGCGACGACGATCACGCTCAGGACCGTGGCGGTGACCCGAGCGAAGGCCAGATCGAGATTCACGAACACCGGCACGAGCGCCGCACCGACGACGGACACGGTCCGCATCCGCAGATGCATCGCCTTCATCCGGGTCGCCTTGACGTCGTACCACTCCTGGTACTGCGAGAGCCTCGTCTCGATGTACCGCTGCGACGTCATCTGGCCACCGCGCGCCCCGACGTCGGGCGTGTCCCCCAGCTCAACCATGGGGGGAGTGCATCCGCAATCCTGATTACCCGTCAACTCGCCGCCGTCGCCCGGCGGCTTCGTGTACGGCAGGTCACTGCCCGTCGGTGATGTAGTAGTCGTCCTCGAGGTACTCCAGGGTGTAGCTGCCGAGGTCGCTCTCGGTGAAGGTGGCGGAGGACCTGACCGCTTCGAGCGGCATCTCGATCTTGTCGAGGGAGCGCACGACGACGCGCCGCGGATCGACTGTCGCGGTGCGCAGGGCCTTCTTCTGCTCGGGGGAGACCATCTGGAACACGATGACGTACGTCGACGTGCACGGACCGAAGCCCTGCTCCTCCGCCTTCTTCGCACCCGGCCCGGCCACTTCGCAGACCGTGCCGATGTCCTCACGTCCGAGGCCGTGGAGGTACTGCTCGTACCGCTGGATCGCGCGCTCCTTCGTCCTGGGCGCGGGCTGGTCGCCGGTGGGGGCGGCCGACGGCTTCTCGGTGGTGGCCGACGGAGACGGCGCGGCCGACGGCCCTTTCACCGACGGGGACGCGGACGGCTGCGAGGGTTTCGGAGCCGCGTCCTCCTTCGCCTTCTCCGGCCCGCACCCGCACGCCACCAGCACCACGCAGGCCGACACCGCCGCGCTCACCATCGTCCGCGTCCTCATGAGATCCCTTCCACCAGCCGACTGCGCCCTCAAGACGTCACGCAGGATCCGGAGAAACGGTTCCCACGGTGAATCAGCGTCCGTAGCGATTGCACTCCAGGGCCTTCACACCGTCGTCGAGACAGACCCGCACGACCGCGGCTCCACCGGGAACGTCCGCCGGCACATCGAAGCTGAATGTGCGACTGAGACCGCACACCAAGTAGGGGCTGACGTTCTTGCCCAGTTGCTTGTCCGCCGAGTCGAGGGTGTAGGCCGTGGTCCCCCGACAGCTCGCCGGGTCGACCGACTTGTGCTCCCCGGCCACGTGGACCGACCGGTTGTACCAGGTGATGATTCCCTTCGTGTACGTGTTCCCGACGACGACCTCGAACTCACTGGTCGGATAGGCGGAGCCGCCGAAACCGGCGGCCGGCGACGCGCTCACGAGCATGCTCGCCGTCAGTGCGACGGCGCCGAGAGCGGTGGCAAGGTGGGGGCGCATACGGTCTCCCTGAAGTCGAGCCTGTCGCAACGGTCGGCGAACAACCCTCAGTCTCCGGGCGTTCCCGCGACAGCGTCCATGACATATCGGGCCAACTACCCAGCGGCCGAAAGCACGGACGGACCGACTGCCGGATCTGTCAGGTCCAGCTCTGCGGGGCTGCGGCATCCGTGCAAGTCAGAGCGTCCATCGGGTCCGTTCCCGTGGGGGATGTGTCACCCCTGTGGCATCGAACGGAGAACGGCCCCTCAGCCGGAAGCCGAAGGGCCGTGACAGGGCTTTCACCTGCTACTTCTCCTGGTGGGCGCGGACGGTTTCGAACCGCCGACATCTGCTTTGTAAGAGCAGCGCTCTACCCCTGAGCTACGCACCCGTGGAAGAGGCATCAGCCTACATGGCGCACGGGGTCGTGCCGCAAACGGATACCCCGGGTCGGGTGCGCCTGCGGCCGTGGGTGCGGATGGTCGCCGGGGTGTTACGCGGGGTAGTGGGGTGTGGTCCGGTTCTGGACCTCCGGCGTGGTGGCCGTCGGCGTGGTCCGGTTATGGGACTCCGGCGTCAGTGGGCGCCGTCGTCGCGAACTGATCGGCTCGTGTGCGCGTCCTTACCAGGTGGGAGAATGGACCGGACCGGGCACGGCGGACACAGCACGGGAGAGGTACGTGGCGGCGAGCGACGCGAGGGGGGCGAGCGGCGTTCGGCGTCGTGATGCGCCGAGCCGGGGAGAGACGGGTACGGGGCGGGACGCCCGGGCGCGTCCGGGGCCCGGGATCTCGACCTCGAAGGGCTCGGGCGCCGCTTCCGCTGTCGGGTCCGGGACGGTGCTTCCGCTTGCTCTCGCCCTGCCCCTGCTCGCCGTCGCGCTGGTGCCGTACGCCTTCGCCGGTGGAGGGACCCGGCGCTGGTTCGGCGGGCGGGGGGAGAGTCAGCGGGCCGAGGCCCAGGCCGCCAAGGACGCCGCCGCCTCCGCCTTCTACGAGCTCGACACCGCCCAGCGCGGGCTGCGGATCTCCGTCGAGACCATCACCGCCGTCGACAGCTCCCCCGATGCGCGCCGTGCCGTCGAGGGCTTCGACGCTCTCGGGCGACGTATCGACGAGGTCAGCCACCTCTACATCAGCGCCGTCGACGCCCACGACCTCGACCGCGACGAACTCGACGCGGCGACCGCCGGGCGGGCCCGTGCCGAACTGACCCGCGCCAAGGAGGAGCTCGACCGGGTCAAGGGCGAGCTCGACCGGTTCGAGCAGGGGCTCGGGCCGCTGCTCGACCGCGCCGAGACGCAGCTCGCCCGCCTCGCCCCCGCCGTCGAGCGCGCCCGGCAGGCCCTGCGCGGCGCGAGCGGCGCCCTCGACTCCGTACGCGAGAGCGGGCTGCGCGCCGACGACCTGGCCGCCCGGCTCGCCGCCCTCGGGCCCGATCTGACCCGGCTCAACGAGGGCGCAGGCCGGCACGGCGTCCCCGAGACCCTCCAGCGCGCCGACCGGGTCCTGCGCGACGCCGAAGCCGTACGGGCCGAGGCGGAGCGCCTGCCGGAGCGGGCCGCCGAGATCGACCGGCGCCTCGTCTCCCTCCGTACCCGCACCGAAGCCCTGACCACCCGCGCCGGGGGCGTCGAGCCGGTCCTCTCGGAGCTGCGGCGGCGGTTCACCGCGCCCTGCTGGCAGGACCTCCAGCACGTACCGGAACAGGCCGCCGACACGCTCCGGCAGGCCGAGGACCGGCTCGCCGAGGCGGGCAAGGCGCGCGCCGAGCAGCGCTGGCCCGACGCGGCCTCGATGCTCTCGACCGTCCGCGCGCTGCTCGACTCCACCGACGAGGCCGTCTCCGCCGCCGGGGACCGCCTGCGCATGCTCGACGCCGTCGCGAAGGACCCGAGGGCGGAGATCGACCGGACCCGGTTCGCCGTACGGGACGCCCAGCGGCTCGCGATGGACGGGCGGAGCACCCCCGACCCACGTCACGCCCGGCCCCTCGACGCGGCCGTCGCCCGGCTCGACCGCGCGGTCGCCGCCCTGGAGGGCCGGCACCCGGACTACTGGCATTTCCTCACCGAGCTGGAGGGCGTACGGGGCATTGCGGCCCATGTCGTCGGGCAGATCCGGGAGGAGCGGGGCGCCGCCGGTCACTGACCATCGGGACGGGGTCGGGATTGAGGGTCGGGGAAGTACCACCGGGACGGGCCGGGAATCGGGGGTTGGGGGTCGGGGACGCACCACCGGGACGGGCCGGGAATCGCGCCTCGGGGACGTACCACCGGACAGGGCCGGGCGCGGAGGTTCGGGGACGTACCGTCGGCCGGGGACGAGGCGGAGGCGGGCCTGCCCGTGCGGGGTCGCAGGCTTTAGCCTGGGCCCATGCCTCGTTACGAATTCCGCTGCCGCACCTGCGGCGACACCTTCGAGCTCAGCCGCCCCATGGCCGAGTCCTCCGATCCCGCCTCCTGCCCCGCCGGGCACGACGACACCGTGAAGCTGCTCTCGGCCGTGGCCGTCGGCGGTTCCGCCGCCCCCGCGCCGAGCGGCGGCGGAGGCGGGGGCGGCTGCTGCGGTGGGGGCTGCTGCGGCTGACCCACCGCGAACGTCTACACGGCGGCGGCCGCCCGGAAGCGGCGCAGGATCTCCTCCCCCGCCGCGACCCCGCGCTCCGCGAGGACGTCGAGGTGGGGGGCCGTCCAGTCGCTGTCGGCCAGCTCGCCGTGGCCGGGGCGCCATGCCCGGTCCGCGGCGAGCAGCAGGTCGGCGTCGAGGAGGGAGTCGCCGGCGGCCAGGGTGAGCGTGGCGCCGGTGCGGCGGGCGACCTCGCGGACGGCCGCGCCCTTGGTGAGCGGCTTGGGTACGGCGTACACCTTGCGGCCCTGGAGCGAGACCGTCCAGCCGCGCTCCCCCGCCCAGGCGCCGAAGCGTCCCAGCCAGTCCGCGGGAAGCCGTTCCCGCTCGACGACGAGGTAGGCGAACAGGTCCTCGGCGACGCGGTGCTTGCGTACCCAGGACAGGTCCGTGGTGGCCGTGAGGTAGGCGCGGATCTCGGAGAGCGGCGCGCACTCGTCGGCGAGCCGGCGCAGGACGGACTCGTGCCAGGCCTCGTCGGTGACGCCGTCGACGAGGATGTGCCCGCCGTTCGCGCAGATCGCGTACTTCGGTGCGGTACCGGGGAGCTGGATGCGCTGATACTGCTTGCGCGTCCGCGTGGTGGTCGGGACGAAGACGGCCTCTTCGGACAGCCGGGCGAGGAGTTCGGCCGCGTCCTCCGTCATGTAGGACAGCGGTCTGGCCTCGTGCACCTCGACGCAGAGCAGCCGGGGCGCCTCGGCGTCGGGCATGCCGAGGGCGAGCGCCGCGGAGGAGTAGATGAGGGTCCGGTCGAGGTCGCTCGCGACCATCGTCGTGCCGCGCGTCGCGTTCCGGGGCGCGCCCTGGGGAATCCCCTGGGGCGTGCTCGACGTCGCGGTCAGGGATGCGCCCTGGAGCGTGCCTTCTGTCGGGCTCGGCGCCGTGCTGTGCGTCGTACTCGCTGCCGTGCTCTGGGTCGTACTCACTGGGACACCACCGCCTTGCCGTCCGCGCCCGTCGCACCCTTCGTGTACTGAGGGTGTATCAGGCCCACGCAGCTGTACGGCAGTTCGTCGACCTCCTCGACCGGCACCCCGCGCTGTTCTGCGAGCAGGCGGATGTGTGCGAGATCGGCGTCCGCGCCCCGCTTGGCGAGGATCTTCCAGGGGACGCGGCGGAGCAGGACCCGGGTCGTCTCGCCGACGCCCGGCTTGACCAGGTTGACGTCGTGGATGCCGTACTCCTCGCTGATCCGCTCCACCGCGGCCCAGCCCTCCCAGGTGGGCGTGCGGTCGGCGGCCAGGAGTTCCTTGACGTCGATGTCGACGGTTCCGGTGACCTCGTCGAAGCGGGCCGCGACGGCGTCGAGGAAGTCGTTCGAGACGTCGGCGTCGGCCAGTTCGCGGTAGAACTTGGCGCCGTGGAAGTCGTCGGGTCCGACGAGGTCGGCGCGGAGGACCGTGCGCGATATCAGTCCGGACACCGTGGAGTTGAGGCACGCGGAGGGGATGAGGAAGTCCTCGCGGGTGCCGTACGTGCGGACGCAGGAGCCCGGATCGGCGAGGACCGCGATCTCCGGGTCGAAGCCCGTGATGCCCTCGGTCTCCTCGAACGCGCCGATCGCCTCGGCGAGTTCGCGGGTGATGGCGCCCTTGCCGGTCCAGCCGTCGACGAACACGACGTCGGCCGGGTCGTGGTGGGCGGCGAGCCAGCGCAGCGCGTTGGCGTCGATGCCACGGCCGCGCACGATGGACACGGCGTAGTGGGGCAGGTCGAGGCCGTGGCGGGCGGCCGCCCAGCGGCGCATCAGGACGCCGACGGGGGTGCCGGCCCTTGCCAGGGAGACGAGCACCGGGCTGCGGCCGGGCCGCTCGGCGAGGACGGTCTCCGTGACGGTGCCGACGGCGCGGGCGATCCGGGCGGCGGAGCTCTCCAGGGCGCTGTGGAAGAGCTCCTGGTAGCGCGCGTTGGGCTGGTACTCGACCGGGAGCGACTCGGCGTAGTGCGCGCCGCCGCTCTGGATGGCTTCCTCGCGTTCCTCGGTGGGCGCCTCCAGCTCGACGTCCGAGAGGTCCTGGAGCAGCCAGCCGACCTCCTCGGGGGCGTACGAGGAGAAGGCGGGGCCGCGGAGGGGCTCGGGCAGCATGGAGCTCCTTTCGGGAGCTTCGGAGTCTTCGTGGTCTTCGGCGTCGGAGACCTGGGGGGTGTACGGCGTGGACGGTGCGTGCGGCGTGGACGGCGCGTACGAGGGGACGACGGCGAGCACGACGCGCGGGATGTGCGCGGCGAGCTGGGCGAGGAGGCCGTCCGGGGCGTGCAGGGCCGGGGTGTCGGCGGTGGAGTCGACGACCACGACGACGGCGTCGAAGCCCGCGCCCGCCACGTTGTAGGCGTAGCGCTCGCCGGGGCCGTCGGCGGGGTCGTCGTGGGCGGGGAAGACGATGCGGGTGCGTATCGCGTAGCCGGGGTCGTCCACGGCGAGTACGGGCGAGCGGGTGGTGGTGGAGTACCGGACGTCGTGACCGGCGTCCTCCAGGGCGGTGCCGAGACGGAGGGGCGCGTACATCAGCTCCTCGAAGCCGAGCACGAGCACGCGGGGCCCTGCGGGCGGCGGACCGGGGGGCATGGGGACGGCTGCGCGGGCGTCGGTGGCGGGGTGCGCGTCGGTGTCCGCGGGCGCGCCGGTCGCGGGCGCGTCGGTGGCGCGGGGCCCGTCGGTGGCCGCGGGCGCGTCCGTGGCCGCGGGGGCATCCGTGGCGTCGAGCGGCTCTGTCACCGCCGACGCCCCCGTGGTGGCGGACGCATCCGTCGCAATCCTCGCCCCCGTGGCGCCGAGTGCCCCCGTCGCCGCCCTCGCCCCCGTCGTGGCGGACGCCTTCCCGTCCCCCACCGCCTCCGCGATCCTGCGTGCCATCGTCGGCAGTGCCGTCTCCAGGGCGGCGCGGTGGGCCGGGGTGAAGCCGTGGCGGCCGCCGTCGGGTATGCCTTCGGGCCAGCCGAGGTCGATCCGCACGGCGGCTTCCGCGGCGGCGCGGTGGGCCGGTTCGTACGGCCTCTCGTGCTGCCGCACCAGGGCCTGGCCCTTCTCCAGTACGCCGTCCGGGAGGCGTACCGTCCCCGCCGCGCCGGAGACCAGGTCGACGCGGGCGCCGATCTCCGCCGCGAAGGCGTCCAGACGGCCCAGGTCGGAGGGGGAGCGCATGTCGACGAGGGCGACGACGACGTACCGGTCGCGCGGGTAGCGCTCGTGGAGGGCGCGGACGGTGTTGAGGACGGTGTTGCCGGTGGAGAACTCGTCGTCGACGAGGACCAGCGTCCCGTCGCCCGCCAGCAGCTTCGGGTCCTCGGGCAGCAGCAGGTGCGAGGTGGCGTGCGAGTGGGACTCCTCGAAGCCGCCCGCGCGGGCGACGCCGGCCACCGGCCGCCGGGTGGAGTGGAGGTACGGGGCGAGGCCGAGGCCGTCGGCGACGGCGTGGCCGAGGGCGGTGGCGGTCTCCGCGTAACCGAGGACGACGGACCGCGCGGCCTCCTCGTCGCCGAGGAGGGCGCGGACGCGCCGGCCGAGGTCGAGGCCGGAGCCGTACACCACGGACGGGCGCTGGGGCACGTGCTTGCCGAGCACGCTGGAGACCAGCAGATGCGCCCGCTTGGGGTTGCGACGCAGTGCGAGGCCCAACAGGGCCGGTAGCTCCTCGTCGCCGATCAGTTCGACGCCAAGTCGCTCCGCGACCCACGTTCCGGTCCACACCACGTCGTCGACGTCCTTTCGTCAGCCGGCAAGTCCGGCGGTGAGCAGATCCACGAAGCCGACGTCCTCCTTGGCGACGCCGAACACCTCGGCGCGCAGCAGGGTTCGTTCGGCCCACGCGCGATGCGGCTTCACTTCGTTCATCTTGTTCGTGTAGGCGGAGCGCAGCACTCCGCCACCGTCCAGTTCGGGCCGCAGGATGTCCTGGGCGTCGGTCCACTCCTCGTGGCTGACCACGGAGAGTGCGTGCACCGGCACCACATGGGTGGGGTGGATGCAGGTCTTGCCGAGCAGTCCGTTGGCGCGGTCGAGTTCGATCTCGCGCAGGAGACCGTCGAGGTCGTGCGCGATGAGGGCGGTGCGCAGGTCCTCGGCGCTTCCCTCCAGGAAGGGGCTGCGGCGCAGCTGGGGCTTGAACATGCGCTCGCCCGGCCGGAAGTACTCCCAGACGGGTCCGGTGATGGTGAAGCCGGTGCCGTCGGAGCGGCCGAAGGCGTTGACGACGTCGGCGATGACGTGGGCGACGATCTTGACGTCGTAGGCGGTCATGTCGGGTGAGCGGCGCAGCCCATAGGCGGAGCAGAAGTCGGTGACGCCGAGGCGCAGGGCGAGGACGTGGTCGCGGTACTTGTCGGTGATCGAGGCGATGCCGGCGAGGGTCTCGGCCCGGGTCTCCAGGTGGAGGAGCTCGGGGGACTCCAGGACGGGCATGGCGAAGAGGCGCCGGCCGCAGGCCTGCTCGGCCTGGGTGAGCGCTTCGAGGAAGACGCGGCCGCGGCTCTCCGTGAATTTGGGCAGTACGAATCCGGACAGCAGGCGAACCGTTTCGCCCAGTCGGGCGACGAGGTCGGTGATCTGGCGCGGTTCGCGGACCCGGATGAAGAGCAGGGGCACGTCCGTGGCGGTGTCGGCGTCCGTCAGAGGGGTGGCGAGGTCGGCGAACTGGCGGACGAGGTTGTCCTCCCCGGCCTCGACGTCGGCGTCGTTGATGGAGTCCTCGAGGCAGAGCACCATGGAGACCACTCCGCGGGCCGCCTGTTTGCGCACGTCGTCGGCGAGCCTCGGCCGGGTGGCCGGGCTGTAGAGCGTGGCGCCCAGGGCCACGGCGAGCGTGCGTGCGGGCGAGTCGGCCGTGAACGCGGCCGGCTCCCGGTGGAACAGCCCAGCCCGCGCGGTGGACGGGATGTGCCCGAAATGACGCATATAAGTACCCCGTCTGCCTTTCTCGACCTGACGACATGTGGCCGGTAATAGTACGTAGGTGCGGGTGTCCGCAGTTCCATTCACGCATGAAATCCAGGTAACCCGTCGGCATCCGTCCCCCCGTCGCCGTTTCGGTACCGCCCCCGCGTTGTCCGCGGGTCTGCCGGGAGGGCAGGATGACGGTCATGACGCACGCGATGCTGAAGGGCTCCAACGTCCCTCTCGACACCGCGGCCGTACGGGCCGTGCTCCGCTGGACCCCGGGCTCCGGGGTCCCCGACGTGGATGCCTCCGCCCTGCTGCTCGGGCCCGACGGCCGCGTGCGGTCCGACGAGGACTTCGTCTTCTACAACCAGCCGCGCCACCCCTCGGGCCTGGTGCGGCGGCTGCCGAAGAAGCGGGATTCCAAGGGCCTGACGGACACCGTGGAGGCAGATCTCGGTGCCCTGGACGCCTCGGTCGACCGGGTGGTGATCGCGGCCTCCTCCGACGGCGGAACGTTCCGGTCCGTCTCCGACCTGCGGGTCCTGCTGTACGACGCCGCACCGGGGCCGGACCGCGAGCCGCTGGCGCTGTTCTCCGTGACGGCGGAGACGGGTGAGGAGACGGCGGTCATCTGCGGCGAGCTGTACCGGCGCGGGGACGGCTGGAAGTTCCGCGCGGTGGGCCAGGGCTATCCGACCGGCCTCGTCGGTCTCGCCACCGACTTCGGCATCTCGGTCGACGAGGACGCGCAGGACGGCCCGGACGACCAGGCGGGACCGGACGGCCCAGGGGCACAGGACGGCCCTGGAGCGCAGGAGGGCCCGGACGGGCGCGGGGGGCGGCGGGACCGCCCGGAGGGGCCCCACGAGGCCCTGGAGGGCGCGACGGCCCCCACCGGCTCCCCCGACCTCGACCTGACGGTCGTCCACCCCTCCGTGCCCCCTCGGCCGACGATGCCGCCGCCCGTGCCCGACCGGGCGCCCGCCTACGGCTACCCGCAGCCGCCGGTGAACGGCCCGGTAGCCGCGTACGGCTATCCGCACCCGGTGACGGGCCCCGAGCAGCACCCGTCGCCGGAGTTCCGGATGCCGCCCATGGGCCCCCAGTTCGTCCGTTCCTGAGGACGGGGGCAAGGGCTACGCCTTGGTCTTGTAGCCGCGGCCCCACTGGAGGCCCCAGCCGTAGAGCCGGTCCAGTTCGGCCTGGAAACCGTAGACGAAGCGCACCTCACGGCGGACCGTGAGGTCGCCCTTGGTGTTGTCCACGGAGAAGACCGCGCAGGAGCGGGCCTGCGGGGCCCGCTCGTCGAGCTCGATCTCGATCCGGGGGCCGTTGCTCGGATAGAGCGTGATCTTGGCGTGCGTACGGTCGAAGGCCGGCGTCTGGTCGTAGATGTAGACGAAGAACAGCAGGCGCTTGATCTCGTCCTTCTGGTCCAGGTTGACGAAGATCGTCTCCCCGGAGGACCCGCCGAAGCGGTCGTCGCCGCTGAGCTTGACGTACGGCGCGGTGTTCAGGTCGCCGAAGAAGTTGCCGAGCGGCTGCACCACGCCCTTGCTGCCGTCGGCGAGCTCGTACAGGCAGCCCAGGTCCAGGTCGACGTTGACCATGCCCTGGGTGTGCGCCTGCACGACCTCGGGCTTGAAGAACTGGGTGGGGTTGCGCAGGAGCCGTCCGCTCTGGCGGGAGCGGCCCTCGATGTCGGAGGTCCGCATCCGCCACGAGAGGTTCACCCGCAGGTTGCCGGTCGCGGCGCCCTGCTTGGTCAGCGAGACGGACGGACGCCGTCTCGTCAGATCGATCGAGTTCGACGCCGCGCTGCCCGAGTCGAACTGCGCCGTCCTCCCCGGAAACAGGTTGTCCCAGAAGGCCATGCCGCCTTCACCCCCCACTGGTCGTCACCACCGCGCACACACCTGCGGGGGGGGGGGGGGGCCCCGGCCCCCCCCCCGGTAGCGGTGCACGGCCGGGGGGGGGGGGCCACCCCGCCCCCCCCCCCCGGGTGGGAACCGAGGGAGCCGGCCCCCCCCCCGC